>CAZTZB010000084.1:0-5986 GCA_964617505.1 uncultured Peptostreptococcaceae bacterium
TGAAATTAATGATGCCTTTAACTTTATTGAAATGGCTTTGAGTAATATCGATAGTGACATAAAGAAAGATAGATCGATTATAAGCCTAAAAAAAGGAATGGAAGCCATATCAATAGTTGAAACGGCCAAGGGTGAGTTGATGGTGTATGGCAGGGTAGGCGAAAACAATAAGTTCGACAGAATCTATTTCAAGACTCCATCTTTTACTAATTGGAAGGGCCTTACAATAGCTGTCTTGGGCGAGATAGTGCCGGACTTCCCATTATGTAATAAAAGTTTTAACATGTCTTATTCGGAAAATGACAGGTAGGTGGAAGCGGTGAAATTGATTTTTGATAGAATCAGGAATGGTATGGAGACAATTAAAGACCCGTTATGTGATAATGTTCATAGTTACGGAAGAATTAAAGTGGACAGTGAAACATGCAATCTTTGCGGTTTATGCGCAAAAGAATGTCCCGTAAATGCTATTTCAATTTTGGACAGAAAGCTCGAAATAGACAATAAAAAGTGCATATTTTGCAAATTGTGTGTCGATGTTTGTCCGAACGATTCCTTGAAAATGACACATGATTACAAAATGGCTGCCATTGAAGTGCTTGGAGAAGAAACTAGGCATGAGGTTTACGCTGCATTTCAGCGTTCGCTTACACTAAGAGCCGTTGATGTAGGGTCATGCAATGGATGCTTTCTTGAATTGTCAGCGCTTGGGAATACATATTATGACATGTCCAGATATGGAATCCATATCGCTGCATCTCCAAGACATGCCGATGGATTAATAGTAAGTGGAGCTCTTTCAATTAACATGAAGGAAGCTCTTATAAAAGCATACGAAGCCATTCCAGAGCCTAAAATAGTAATTGCTCTTGGTGCATGCGCCTACGATGGGGGAATTTACAAGGATGGATATGCAGTGACTCAGCGAGTTGATGAAGTTATTCCAGTAGATATCCATATCCCGGGATGTCCGCCCTCTCCAACAGCGATACTGGAAGGTATATTGAAAATCATGAAAGAAAAGAAGTAAATCAAATTACAGAAATATGGACTTCGTTTTTTTTCTGTGCTAAGATAGTGACAATAATGAAAATTCTGAAAATTAAAATTGATAAATAGGAGGACGTATTATGATTGTATCTAACGAGAAGAATGTAAAAGGAATAGAATTGGATAACGTCGCATATAAAAATGTAATAGGAAAGGTTCTGGTTTCACCCGAAACAGGATGGGACGATTACGTTATGCGTTTATTCGAACTTAAGAAAGACGGCTATTCAGCAGATCATAGCCATGACTTCCCGCATATAGTATACGTTTTAGAAGGCGAAGGGGTGCTACATCTCGACGGAAAAGAGATGTCTATTGGAAGCGGAAACTTTGCATTTATACCTAATGGCGCGAGGCATCAATTGCTAAACACCGCGAAGGACGAAACATCTCTAAGATTCCTCTGAGTGGTTCCAAAAGAAGGGCATGTGCCTTTCGAATAAGCATTTGTATAATGCTAAAGAGAATATATTGTCGCAGCATGCATAAAGCATGCTGCGATTTTTGTTGTTTAGAAACAAAAAACTTTACACTATGGAATTATTAATGTATCATGAAATAGAAGTAGTAAATTAGTTGCGCAGTAAATTAGTAAATCATAAAACGAATAGATGTTTTTAAACTATGCGAATAATTATTTAAGAGGAGAAAATCATGAAAATACCTACAACATTAAAGCATAAGCCGGTTATTGTTTCGGAGAATTATGATAATGTGGATGGAAGAAAAGCATATGAGTCTGATGCAAAGGGACTTTCTTTGGGCTTGGCGCAATGGAACGACAGGGGCAAGGTGGAAATTTCGGCCAAGGTATGGAGACATACAGGAGAAAAATGGTCTAGACAGTCAGAAGAAATGCCGCTTCACAGAGCCCTTGACCTAGCTATTCTGATATGTAGAAGTAAGCTTCATTTCATGGAAGCATACAGATATGAAAAACTTTATGATACTGAAAATCCAACCATTGATAGAATAGGGCTTCAAGGCGATGCGATGAATGTTGCTATTTGCACCGACAATGAAAAAATAAATTATGATATAAAGCTTTTTAATCAGGCTTTAAGCGACGACGACGAAATCCTTGCGGAGCGCATGAAAACACTCAGTGGAATCCTTAGAGAGCTAGGTTATTAGAAATGGATAGAAGAAAAGAATTGAAACTTCAGTATAAGCTTATGAAAAAACCAATGGGAATTTTTGAAATCAAATCTCTCTTCAATAATAAGTGCTATATTAAAGCAACAAATGATTTGAAGGGCACTATGAATGGCGATTTGTTTAAATTGGGATCTGGAAACCATCAAAATAGAGAGTTGCAAAAGGAATGGAAGGAATATGGGAAAGAAGGGTTTTCCGTAGAAATACTTGAAAGACTTGAGTATGACAAGGATGAATCCAAAACAGATTATATCGATGAATTGACCCTGCTTCAAATGATATGGGAAGAGAAACGTTTAAATGAAAATAAGGTTTTATATAAAAAGTAGCAGATTAAAAAGAGAATAAAGTAAAAGCGCATAAAAATCCGGTTTTTGGGTTTTTCTGCGCTTTTATTGGTTGATTCGGTTGTGCGTAAGGGTATCATATTACTAGGTTTCTATAATTGGAATCATTATCCATAATAAAAGGAGGAGGTATTTATGAAAAAAACCATGTCGCTTGTACTATGCCTTTTAATAATATTTACCGTTTCGTGCAAGAAAACTGAAGAGCCTGCTGAGGAATTTGTGGCGGATCAAAAATATGCCGAGGAGACGGGCGCGGCATATTTAAGCGACTTGTTTAGTGGCAACTATGAAGATGCTTATAATGAATATCCCCATGATGAGGCTATGACTAAAGCAGTAAATCCTCAAAACTATCAAGATATATTCAATAGCATTTATGATCAACAGGGAAAATTCAAGGAGTTTAGCGGTTCAGAGACGAGAATAGAAGGGGAGTATATCATTTTCACTTCAGGAGTGCAGTTTGAAAAAGGTGCGCTAAACGCAAATGTTGTTTTTAATGAAAAAGGCGAGTTGGCTGGAATCAATTTTTCAGAGTACACATTTGAAACATGAAATGGAGAATCTTTAAAAGATGATGAATTAGTGGAAATAGCTAGGGCCTACTTGAGTGAACTTCTCGCTGCAAAATATGACAATGCGTATAATAATTATCCCCATAGCAATCAAATGTTGGAGATGGTGAGTTCCGAGGAATATGAGAATATTTTTGCTGAATTGAAGAAAACTTCGGGCGATTTCAAGGGATATAACGGAATCGAGATTTCCAGGAAGGGTCCGTATAAGATTGTTGCCATAGGGACTCTTTTTGAAACACAAAATTACAACCTAAACGTTGTTTTTGACGGAGCGGGTTTCATAGCGGGTCTTAATTTCAGCCTCTATACATTTGGAGAGGAAGTCTTGCCTGAGGGTACAAGAGAAATTGATGTCAAGTTTGGGCTCAAGGACTGGGAACTTACAGGTAAGATAAGCCTTCCTGAAGCAGATGGTCTTTATCCCGCGCTTGTGCTTGTGCATGGATCAGGGCCGAATAACATGAATGAAACGGTAGGCCTAAACGAGCCTTTCAAGGATATCGCTTATTATCTGGCGCAAAATGGCATTGCAGTTTTACGCTACGACAAAAGGACCTACACATATGGTCAGGAAATAGCGGATTTTAGAGGGCTGACCGTTTATGATGAAACGATAGACGATGCGGCGGAGGCAGTTGAATTCCTTGGCAACTTGGACTATATAGATAAGAATAAAATCTTTGTACTTGGCCATAGCCTTGGGGGCTATCTAATGCCCAGGATTTCAGAAATGACGCCAAAGGCCGCAGGCTATATAATGGCCTCGGGAATATATACAAGCCTCGGAGAAATAATTCCATATCAAATAGACTACTTGAACAATCTGGATGGGATAGTAACTGAAGAAGAAAAAAAAATGAGCGAAGAAACAAAAGCTCTGGCTTATAAGACCCTTAATCCGGATACTATAGTGGAGGACGAAATAGTTTTGGGTGCCTACAAAGCCTATTGGGAGGATCTCGCAGGATACAATTCGATAGAAATTGCAAAGAAAATCGAAAAACCCGTATTTTTATTTCAGGGAGACAGGGACTATCAGGTGCCTGTGAATCAGTACAATCTTATCCATGAAGCCTTGAGCAATAAGGATAATTTTAAGTTCAAGCTTTATTCTGGATTGAATCATCTGCTCATATTCGGAAAAGAAAAATCTACGCCGCAGGAATATTACACAAAAGGAACTGTTCATGAGCCTCTGCTTGACGATTTAATCGAATTCATTGAAGGAGGACTTTAGGATTGGGAATATTGATGTATTTGATGGTTTATGAATTGGAGGATAAGGATTTATGATAGAAAGAACTTAAAATTGGCAAATAGTTTTGGATGAGCATTGAGTGATAATGGAGGCAGCCGGATGAGCGTATACTATGATTTCAGTGGAATCAACTACGATGCCGTAATAAAACAGTACAGTGAACAGGTAGAAAAAAACAAAGCCACAGTCAAAAAATATTTTGGAATAGCTATTATTGTCTTTTGGGCAGTAATGGCAATGATAATAACGCAAATTCCCAGCATCACAGTAAGCAAAGACTCGTTGAAGGCTTACATATTTATTTCCGTGTTTGTTTCCGGAATAATCGCAATAGGCTATATAATCAACAATTTTATGGCGGCTGAAAAGCCTTTTCACAACCTTATAATTAAGGAAATGGTGGATTACGTTAATTTTAAAAATAATTCTATGTTGAAATATATATCTTATCCTAAAAAACAGAAATCTGTGAACAGAGAGGGAGGATTGTTTGCCCGATTTGCAAAAGTTAGAGTGAAGGACAAGATAGATGGAATGACAGAGAATTACACAAAATTCACTTGGTACAACATGAAACTCAGTGTTTCAACGGGGAAAAGCCAGAAAACAGTGTTCAATGGAATGTATTATGTGATTGATAGCCAATTGGGGAAAATCTTTCAGGTAAGAACGCATTCGAGTCCGAGGCTTAAAGGAGTTAAATTTATTAGAATAAAAAAGGAAAATTCACTGAAGGTTTATTTGTCAAAGGATGATGAAACGAAATTTATTGATGAAAGGGTCATAAAGCTTGTTGGAGATATGAAAATCAATCTCAAAGCAAAGAAAATATATTTGTCATCTTTGGGGGACCGGATTCATTTTGCATATGAAAACAATGAAAAGTTTAAAAGACCAAAATATATTGATAGTGAAGCATTAGATGGAATAGTGGATAAAATAAACGAGATTGTTGAGGTTGCGGAGGAGATGTCATCAGGACTTCATAGATAGAATAATTTTTATTTTTTTAAATTTTGAACGAATGTTAAGCCAGCAGTTTCAAAATAGACTGCCGGCTTTTCAATGCCTTGATTTTAATAAAGTTAAATGCTATACTTAATAATGTTAAAGATAAACTTAAAAAATATAACAATTATATTTACGGAGGTGTAAACATGGCAATGGAAATTTTGCCTGAATGGATGAGGAATCTTGATGATGAAGACTCTGTTTTTATAAAAAAATTCTTAATTGCATCCGGTTCGCTTAAAGACATAGCCAAGGCATATGGAGTAACCTATCCCACGGTGCGTTTAAGGCTTGATCGCCTTATTCAAAAGATTAAACTAAGCGAGGATAATTCGAGCGAGCCCTATGTATCGCTCATAAAACGCATGGCTGTAAATGAAAAGATTGATTTTGATACGGCCAAGATATTGATTTCTGAGTATAGAAAAATAGAAAAGGTTGGTGAGTGATTTGAAGAATACATTTTTCTTTATATTTATTATTGGTGGATTTGCTATTTTACAAGTTTTTCTTTCTCTAAGGAAGAACAAGTGGCTGGGACTTATTATTCCAATTTTGTGCCTGCTATTCGCACTTTTTGC
>CAZTZB010000085.1:0-5959 GCA_964617505.1 uncultured Peptostreptococcaceae bacterium
ACAAAAGAACCTGCAAATTTCCATGAAATTACTGTTGTCATAATCGCTATTATAAAAAGCGCCAACAAAATGTCGCTTATGTCGTACAAAAAATCCTTTAATTTTTCCATATTAATCTACCACCTTTCAGAAAATAGAATAACATAGTTGGCAATACATATATATAGGTATTGCTTATTTGTAATAAAAAATTATCATAAAAGTATTTTATATGAAAAAAAAATATTATACAATAAGAAGATAAAGAACCTATTAAGAAGAGGATGTGTGCAATTGAAGGATATAATAGTACAGAAAAATGAGGCTGAGCAAAGGATAGACCGCTATTTGCTTAAAATTTACAAGAATACTACAAGAGGGAATATATACAAGTTGTTGAGAAAAAAGCTTATAAAATTAAATGGGAAAAAGGCATCTCCTGAGACTTTCATTAAGGAAAACGATATAATACAGATATATTTAAACGATGATTTGCTAGAAACATTTGTAATTAAAGAAAGGGAAACCGATGCAGTTTCATCGGGACTCGATGTCGTTTATGAGGATGATGAAATATTGGTTTTAAATAAACCAAGAGGGCTTCTTACACATCCTGACAGCAAGGAATATGCAAATACATTGTCAAGCAAGGCGATTGCATACCTTGCAGATTCTTGCTCAAGATCATTTCGACCTGCACCTGTTCAGAGGCTTGATAAGAACACAAGTGGCCTTGTACTTTTCGGAAAGACATATGAGGCTATGAAGAAGTATAATGAATTGATGAGACAGAGGGCTTTTAAGAAATTTTATCTTACAATAGTTGAAGGAGATGTAGACAGATCGGGAGAGGTCATTGGATATTTAGAAAAAGACAGTGGCAGAAACCAGGTTAAATTTACTAGTGAAAAACTAAGTCCCGACTCAAAAGAAATCCATACAAAATATATACCGTTAAAAAGATTTGGGGAATATACTCTTATGGAAGTCGAGTTGCTTACAGGCAGGTCACACCAAATAAGAGTTTCAATGGCTTCGACAGGACATCCGATAGTCGGTGATACCAAATACGGAGGATCCAAGAAATACGGCATTTCCACGCAGATTTTACATGCTTATAAAATGGTGGTGGAAGGGCAAAAATTTGAATGTGAAAACAGAGATCTCAACGATTTTATTAAGAAACTTGAAAAAAAGAAAGGGAAAAAATAAATGACAAATGTAATTATGGAATGGGTGAAGACAATCCTTTTGTCAATAGCAATAGCATTCCTGATAACCCTGTTTGTAAGACCAACATTGGTAAAGGGGTATTCGATGTATCCTACCCTGGAGCCGAACAATTATCTTGTAATAAATAAAATACCATATACTTTGGGAGAACCGTCGAGGGGGGATATTGTGGTTTTCAAGTCCCATTTGCTAACCGAAGATGGAAGAGAAAAGGATTTAATTAAAAGAGTTATAGCTGTCCCAGGAGATCATTTGGTAATTGAAAGCGGAAGAGTATATGTGAACGATTTAGAAATTGATGAAGCATATATAAACGGAAGCTTTACTAGGGGAGATTTGAATTTGACTATTCCAAAGGAAAAGATTTTTGTAATGGGAGACAATCGTGAAAAAAGTATGGATAGTAGGGATTCTCGTGTGGGTCCTGTAAATCTGGAAATGATTAGGGGGAAGGTAATAGCAAGACTTTTCCCATTTGATGAAATAGGTAGTGTAGATTAAGGGGGGGTTCTTGCATGAAGATGGTCAAGGTGAATTTCAAAGATGCAGAATATGAATTCGAAGAGGGAACCAGATTAGAGGAAATGGTGCCGCGACTGGGTTCTTTTGATTATAAACCGCTTGCTGCAAGGGTTGACAACCATTTTAGAGATCTTAATTATCAGATTAAGAAAGATGCTAAAATAGAATTTTCGGACCTTAGAGATTCAGAGGGACAAAAGGTTTATCAAAGAAGCCTTAGCTTTGTGTTTATAAGGGCAGCTAGAGAAATAGTAGAAGACGCAAAGGTTTATATTGAACATTCTCTTGGCAAAGGAATATACTGTGAAATAAAAACTAAAGAGACAATTGACCAACTCATGGTTGAAAAAATTAAAAACAGAATGATGAAAATAATTAAAGATAAGGAGCCGTTGATCCTTTCAATTCTTACAAAACAAGAGGCTATAAATCTATTCGAAAAAACCGGTATGGATGACAAAAAAGAGCTTTTAGAATACTCTACGGAAAACAAAATAAGTGTTTACAGATGCGGTTGGCTTTTGGATTACTTTTATGGGTACATGGTTCCGGACACTAGTTACCTAAATATTTTTGATATATTCTTGCATGGAAGAGGACTTGTTCTTCAATTGCCTGACAGAGAGAATCCTTCTATAATTACGGCCTTTGGAGACCACAAAAAACTATCTGCAATTTTTGACGAAACAGAATCATGGGGAGATATACTTAATATTGCCAATGTTGCAAATCTGAATCGTATGGTCAAAAATGGTGATAGTGGTGAAATTATTCATATTTCAGAAGCCCTGCATGAAAAGAAGATAGCAAACATAGCGGATATGATAAATGAACGAAATGCCCGCGTAATAATGATTGCGGGACCGTCTTCTTCGGGCAAGACAACCTTTGCCGAAAGACTTTTTATTCAGCTGAGAGTTCTCGGGTTGAAACCGATTACGCTTTCAACTGACAATTACTTTGTTGACCGTGAAAAAACCCCAAAGAAAGCTGATGGCTCATATGATTTTGAATCACTTGATTCCTTGGACATTAAAGGATTCAATGGAGACTTGAAAAAATTACTTGACGGTGATTCGGTTATATTGCCTATTTTTGATTTTATAAAAGGAAAACGAAAATATTCAATTGAAGGACTGCAAATAAATAAAGACCAACCTATCATAGTTGAAGGAATTCATGGTTTGAATAATTTGCTGTTGCCTGAAATATCAAGAGACAAGGTTTTTAAAATATACATAAGTGCACTTACCCAGTTAAACATTGATAACCACAATAGGGTACGGACGTCTGATGCAAGACTTATCAGAAGGATAGTCCGTGACAGCAACTACCGAGGACACGATGCAATAAAGACAATTGCAATGTGGAAGAATGTTAGGGATGGTGAGGAACATAATATTTTTCCATTTCAGGAAGAGGCGGATGTAATGTTCAATTCTGCATTGGTTTATGAATTGGCTGTTTTAAAGAAATATGTCGAACCTCTTTTAATGGCTATTGATGATACAAAAAGGGAATATGCCGAGGCAAGGGGATTGCTAAAGCTGTTAAGCAATTTTTTACCAATAGAGAACGAATGTCCTATTTTAAAGAACTCGATTCTAAGAGAATTTATTGGTGGAAGCTGCCACATCTAATGTATATGAGGAGATAGGTTTATGGATAAAAGCGGCGCTAAGGACGTAAAATTTGAAAATCGCATGATTGTTGCCTATGTCGTTTTTTTCGCCATTTTAATTATTTTCTATAAGTTTTTACTAATGGGAATCAATATGGATGAAAATATATTTGGACAACTGAACCAGAATGTCATATTGACATGGTATCTCATTTTGGAGTTTTTGGGCATAGCCATAATATTTATGATCTCTGCAAATTGTTATTATTCTTTATTGCAGATGAAGAGAATTAGGCTTGTTTATATTTATGCGGGTTTCATGTTCCTGGCGGTTATGGATTGCTTGCATGCAATTTCATATGCAGGGACTACGGTCATATTCGAAAATATATCTCCACACACTACTGTTACATATTGGATAGTTGGTAAAGTCGTTTTTTCATTGCTGTTGACAATATCTTCATTTTTGCCTTTAGAAAGGAAGTATGCTCGAAGGATTTATATAATCAATAGTATACTGGCGGTTTTTATTGTCGCAGTATTTATTTTGATTTATTCGGGAACAATTCTCGTAGACACGAGATTTAAAGCTATATTTGCTGGAGTATTGATTATTGCCTTGCAGATGATTGGAGCCTTTAACTTCACAAAAACGGGAATGAGAATGAAGAATTGGGTTTTTATTTTAGCTGCGTTTGGAATAATGATGTTTTCATTTAATGAAGTTGTATTTGTAATTTGGGGTCAAAATTATGGATTAATTAGCATATATACTAATGTGATAAAAATCATTGCATTGATTTTCATATTCAAAGCATTGTTCAGCTACAATATAAATTCGCCATGGATACAAATGAGGGAAGCCCAGGAAAGGATGAAGAAATATGCTTTGGCCCTGGAAAATGCAATTGACAAAAAGACGCAAAAGATAAATGAATCGAACAAAAACATAATGAGGGAAATTAAATATGCCAAAGAAATCCAACAGTCCTTGCTACCTAAAAGCAATCTATTGATTAAGGATACAAGGTTCATATCGAGGTATATGCCTTGCGAGAACCTTAGCGGTGATTACTTCGATATCTTTAAAGTCGACGAAGAAAATATTGGTATGTATATATTGGATGTTTCAGGGCATGGAGTATCGGCGGCTTTGATGACGATGTTTTGTATAAACACGGTTAAATCGACTGAAAGGCTTATCAATAGGTATAGAGGGTTGAAGCCACACAGAAACCTTGCACATTTTTATGAAGCATTTAATAAAATGAATTTTCCGTCGACCATGCATATGGTAATATTTTTTGCTTCTTATAATTTTAACAGCAAGGTTCTAACATATAGCTCCGGAGGCATGAATTGTTACCCAATATTGATAAAACACGATGGAGGCCACGCCTTTCTTGATAAGAGCAAAGGATTCCCAATTTGCAAATGCAGCGATTTTTATATACCCGAATATTATAGCAGCAGTATAAACCTGCGAAAGGGAGATAGAGTCATTTTTTATACTGACGGTTTGATAGACAAACAAAAGAATGGTGTTTTCGGACAAGAAGATTTGATTGACATATTAGAAACATATAGGCATAAGGATCTTGAGACTATTGATCGTTACATAGTTGAACGAATGGAAGACAATGGTGGAAAAATAGAAGATGATATAACTTATTTTATTATGGAAATCATTTAAAAGGAGACTGTCGAGCATGAAAGAAGTCATGATACTGAATGAACTTGAACAAATAAAGACTGTATCAAATACGTATAGAATAGATGTTATTGAATCATTCGGAGGAAAACAGGCTACAGCAAAGACAATTTCCGTTTGCATGGGAGAACCTCATGCAAAAGTAAATTATCATATTAAAGAACTGTTAAATGTTGGAGTACTTGAATTGGTAGAGGAAAAAATTAGACTTGGAATAGTTGAAAAATTTTATAGACCTTCAGCAAAGGTTTTTATTATCGACAAGAGTATTTTAATAAATAATGGAGAATCCATAGACGGATTGTTATATGGAAAACATATATGTGCATTTGATGGCATTTCAAAAGATTTCTATAATGCGATTGAAAAAAACGAATCTATTAATAATGGGGAAAGTCTTATACATAAAAGAGAGTGCTATTTAACAGAGGATGAAGTTGATTTGCTGCAGGTTCGTTTAGAATCATCCATAGAAGAATTTGTTAACGGGAGAAAAGATCGAGGATGTTGTGAATTAAAGCATTACTCAGTCTCAACACTTGTAGTTCCAAAATGATGGTTTGCAGAATATCGGAGGAGTCTTTATGGACCGAATAAAGGAATGGTTGAACATTAATGGCATATTTCACTATGGACTTATTAGACCTGAAATAATCGAATGCGGGAAAGAATTTTTGGAGCCATATAAAAATAGCAAAGAATATTCAGAGTTTGCAGAAAAAGATTTAAGCAGACGATTTAATACGGAAGAAATTCTTGTGGGAACTAAAAGCATTTTGGTTGTTTTATTTCCATATAAAATTAAATCGCATATTGAATATAACGACTCCTATGGAGTCGCTTCTTTTGCCGAAGGTTTGGATTATCACAAAAAAAATAGGGAAATACTTCAA
>CAZTZB010000086.1:0-5778 GCA_964617505.1 uncultured Peptostreptococcaceae bacterium
GCGTCCTCTTTGTTGTCCTGATAGTATCCTGGCCTTATTCCCTCAACAAAGAATCCCATCTTCTCGTATAGCCTTCTTGCAGCAACATTCCCCTCTCTCACTTCAAGAGTCATGCTGCTCGCGCCGCTTTTTTTCGCCTCATCAATAAGAAACCCAACAAGCCTCTCCCCCACGCCATTTCCCCTGTGAGATAAACCTACCGCAACATTTGTAATATGAGCCTCATCTAAAATTAGCCACATTCCCCCATAGCCAATGATTTCATTTTTAATTTCAGCCACTAAATACACAGAAAGAGCGTTCTTTAAAAGCTCAGACTCAAACGCTTCCCTTGACCAGGGTACTGAAAAAGATTCATGCTCTATAAGAAGTATATCGTCAATATCTTCAATTGCCATTTCACGGATTTTAATCTCCATATTTCCTCATTTCTTCTTCATTCTTTCCTCGTACTGCCTCTCGGCCTCAGCCTTTCTCAAATAAACCGGTCTAAGTGTGAACGCGTTCTCCAAATCATTTTCCTCTATCTTTTTTATTGCCATTACAGCAACCGACGCCGCCCTTGGAAAGTTGTCCTGAGGCATTGCCATTATACCTTTTTCGCCTAAAGCTTCTTTAATCTGCTCCTTGAACTTGCCAGAATCTTCACCCATAAAAAGAACCTTGGAGTCCTTATTCTTCAGTATTAAAAGCAGTTCCTTAAAATCGTAAACATCTTCCTTCATAACCTCTACAAGCTCGGCTCCCTCCCAACGGAATACCCCGCTGTAAACATGGTTTCTTCTGGCATCTATTATCGGGCAAATTAACATATCCGAATATGCGGCGCTAAATGCAAGAGCCCTAAGGCTTGAAACTGCAGCTATAGGTATGTTTAGAGCCTGCGCTAATCCCTTCGCAGTAGAAACGCCTATTCTTATTCCAGTAAATGAACCCGGACCTACTCCAATGGCAAGAAAGTCTATATCCTTAATTGATATATCCGTCTTTTTAAGCAACTCGTCAATCATCGGCATCAGCTTTTCGCTATGGTTAAGCTTGGTGCTTACCGCCATCTCCCCGATTATCCTTTTATCCTTCATTACGGCAACCGATGCCGCTCTGCCTGATGTTTCAAAAGCCAATATGTTCATGCAAACAACTCCTTTAATATCTCTTCGTGACGTTTTCCCGATGCCGAAAACGAGAATCTCCTGCTGTTTTCATCAAGCCTTGAAATCTCAATCCACAGATGATTGTCCGGAATGAGTTCCCTTACCCGGCCGGCCCATTCCACAAGACATATACCGTCACCGAAAAAATATTCCTCGTATCCTATGTCGTACATTTCCTCAATGTCCATAATCCTGTATACGTCGAAATGATAGACCTTTATAGGCCCATCGTATTCATTGATTATTGTATACGTGGGACTGGTAACATCACCTGTAAGGCCCATGCCAAGCGCCATGGCCTTTGTAAAAAACGTCTTCCCCGCGCCAAGATCCCCATTCATGCAGACCATGTCGTGAGGCGCGAGCAATGCACCGAGGCGCTTGCCCAGCTCTTCAGTTTCCTCTAGATTGTTCGATACATAAGTCTTCAAAATGTCACCCCATTAAGTGGAAAGTTAAAAGTAGAAAGTGGAAAGGAAAAGAACAAATACAAAAACTAAATGCAAAATATTCCGAAATTATTCTTATTCTTTAGTCTCTACTTTTATCCTTTTATCTTTTCTTTCTACGTTTTCGTTCCACGTTCCACGTTCCACGTTCCACTTTCTTCTTTCCTCTATTTCAGGTTGAGGTTTCATATTGCGATACATCGACCGAGGCTTGGTATTCACAGCTTTGGATAAGGCTAAATCGTAAAGAAATCCGCTTTGGCCTTGGCCCGATGCGAAGCGAGTTTGCGGATTTCAGATTCTGCCGCAAGACAAAGTGCTATGAATAACCGCCGCAGGTCGCAGTGAGCAATTTGATTCTTAACCGAGAAACATCAAAGTTGTACTTTCCAATTATTGTAAGGACACAAAAATGTCTGTCCCTTTTTAGTCCTTTTTTTATTCTAATTTCTTTTGTAGACAATTTTTCCGTCTATCATTGTCCAAAGCACTTCGCTATGGGCATCGAAGGGATCTCTATCCCAAAGCACGAGGTCGGCGTCCTTGCCCGCCTCTATGCTTCCAATCCTATCGCCAACTCCGATTATCTCGGCGGCGTTTATCGATATGGCCTTCATAGCCTCATCCCTGTCCATACCGGCCTTTACAGCCAATGATGCGCAAAGGGGAAGATATTGTATGGGGATTACAGGGTGGTCGGTCATTATTGCAATCTTAATCCCCGCATTCGAGAGTATTCCGGGTGTCTTAAAGGTAAGGTTTTTTAGCTCGAACTTGGATCTCTCAGAAAGACTTGGTCCAACAATAGGAGCATATCTTTCCCGCTTCAGCTGCTCCACTATAAGATGGCCCTCCGTGCAATGCTCTATGGTCATTTCCAGATCAAATTCCTTGGCTATGCGTATGGCCGTAAGAATATCGTCCGCCCTATGCGCGTGCACCTTTATAGGGATATTGCCCTCTACTACATCTACCAAAGCCTCCATCTTAAAATCAAAATCAGGCTTCTCTGCCTCTTCGTCCATTTCTGCCAATCTTTTCTTTTCTACATAATCCTTTGCCTTTATAAAGCTTTCCCTCAAGATTGCCGCAGTCGCCATTCTTGTAACCGGCGATTCTTCCCTGTCATTATATGTTTTTTTAGGATTCTCACCAAGCGCGCACTTCATTGCGCATGGGGCCTTTAAAATCATGTCGTCTATACAAACACCGCATGTCTTTATTACAACGAATTGTCCACCTATTACATTGGCACTTCCCGGTCCCGTAGCAGTGGCAGTTATGCCCCCCGCCCTCGCTTCCTCAAATGTCCTGTCCATGGGGTTTATTCCGTCTATAGCTCTAAGCTGAGGGGTAACAGGGTCAACGCTTTCGTTCCCGTCCGAGCCCTCAAAGCCTATAGAGTCCTCCCACATTCCTAGGTGCGAATGGGCATCTATGAATCCAGGGAAAAGATGCATACCCTTAGCATCAATTACTTCCACTCCGTTTTCAATCTCCGATGGCTCCGATTTTTTCGATATTTCAAGTATCTTTCCGTCCCTTACAAGAACGTATCCTTTTTTAACCACGCCGCCCGTAATGGTGTGTATTCTTGCATTTTTAATAATTAGCATACATGCCTCCCTTCTACTTCTTGAATCCCTTCATTGAAAGAGACACTCTTTTTCTCTCCAAATCTATCGATATAACCCTTACCTGAACCTCGTCTCCCACGGAAACAGCATCCATTGCCTTCTTTATAAATTTATCGCTCAGCTCGGATATGTGTACCAAGCCATCGTTCTTGATCCCTATGTCGACGAAAGCCCCGAAATCTGTTACATTCCTTACCGTTCCCGGAAGAATCATGTCCTTTTCCAAATCCTCTATCTTCAAAACATCGCTTCTGAAAAGTGGCTTTACCATCTCATCACGAGGGTCCCTGCCCGGCTTCTTGAGCTCCTCTACAATATCCTTTAAGGTCGGGAATCCAATTTCAAGGTCCTCTGCTATCTTCCCTAGATGTTTGTCTATTAACTTGTTTCTATCCGTTGACGTCATCTGCTTTGGCTTTTCAAACTTAAAGGACTTGAGTGCATCGAAACTCTTTAGCGTTTCGCCCTTCTCCGGAATCTTTAAAGCCTTTGTATCCTCCGGAATTTCGTATGCCAAAATCTTCTCGTTCAGGTCATGAAGACGCTTATTTTTAACATCCTCAAGTGAATAACCCATGGTCTCAAGAAATTTGTTAGTGGCTTGGTAGGACTCAGGATGGACAGATGTGTTGTCAAGGGCGTTGCTTCCGTCTGAAATCCTAAGGAATCCTGCTGCCTGCTCGTATGCCGCGGGGCCTAACCTCTTAACCTTAAGAAGCTGGCCTCTCTCCTCGAAACGGCCATTCTCCTCTCTCGTACTCACTATATTGCCGGCGACAGCCTTGCTTAATCCTGCAATATGCTGAAGCAGAGAAGATGATGCCGTGTTAAGGTCAACTCCGACCTTGTTTACCGAATCCTCAACGACGCCGTCAAGCACGCCTCGAAGGCGTGTCTGGTTTACATCGTGTTGGTACTGGCCAACTCCAACAGATTTTGGATCTATCTTAACAAGCTCTGCAAGAGGGTCCTGGAGCCTTCTTCCTATTGAAATCGCGCCTCTAATTGAAACATTTATGTCAGGATATTCCTCATTTGCAACCTTTGAAGCAGAATAAACCGATGCGCCAGCCTCGTTTACTATGGTGTAGTAAACCTTCCTGTCAATCTCGGAAATCATATCAGATACTATCATCTCGGACTCACGAGAACCCGTACCGTTGCCTATGGCTATTATGTTTATAGAGTACTTCTCTATCATTCCCTTTAAAATCTTCTTTGCCTCTTCAACCTTGTTCTGTGGCTTGGTTGGATAAACAGTCGTATAGTCTAGAAGCTTGCCCGTTCCGTCCATTACGGCTATCTTGCAGCCCGTTCGGTATGCCGGGTCAAAGCCCATGACAACCATGTCCTTTATTGGGGCAACCAAAAGAAGATTCTTGAGGTTCTCTCCAAAGACCTTTATCGCCTGTTCCTCAGCAGCCTCAGTGAGAGCATTTCTTAACTCCCTCTCTATGGAAGGTGCTATAAGGCGCTTGTAACTATCCTCTATAGATGCCTCGATATACGCCGCAGACAAACTCTCCTGATTTACAATAGTCTTACCCTTGAGGCCCTGAACTATTATATCAGCTGGCGCATCAATCTTTACCTTTACAAATTCTTCCTTCTCAGCCCTGTTTATTGCAAGAATCCTATGGGGAGGCATCTTGACGAGAGGCTCACTGTATGCGTAATATAACTCATAGACTGACTTTTGGTCCTTGTCCACGGCCTCTGTTGCAAGTGTCCCCTTATCAAAACTAAGAGAGCGGACATACTTTCTGTTTTCAGCATCATCGGAAACCTTTTCAGCTATTATATCCATAGCTCCATTAAGCGCTTCTTGTGATGTTTTAACACCTTTTTCCTCATCAACATATTTTTCGGCTTCCTTCTCAATATCAGGCATCATTTCGCTCTGCTCCATAATCAAATCAGCCAAGGGCTCTAATCCCTTGCCCATGGCGATAGTAGCCCTGGTTCTTCTCTTTGGGCGATATGGTCTGTATAGGTCTTCCACCTCGTTTAAAACCTGCGCAGCTTCTATCTTCTCCTTAAGCTCTTCAGTGAGTTTCCCTTGGTCTTCAATTAATCGGAGAACCTCTTCCTTTTTCTTGTGAAGATTCCTTAGATATGTTAGACGATCGTCCAAATCCCTCAGGACCACATCGTCAAGATTCCCTGTAGCTTCCTTCCTGTACCTTGCGATGAAGGGAATAGTATTTCCCTCGTCGATAAGGTTCACCGTGCTTCTAACCTGGGAAACCTTGATTTTAAGTTCTTTTGCCAATTGCTTGATAATTTGTTCCATTTCACACACTCCTAAATTTTATAGATTTATATTCACGTACAAAGCCGAAATCTCAAATTGTCCTACCCTATATTTTATCATAAAAGAAGAAGCCTTTGGAAGGCTTCTTGGCAAACTCTTCGGACAGAGGGACAGGGACCTGTCCGGTTCTTCGTTTTTCCCCCTTCACAGCTGCTATGTATTTTCATGCTTCCTTTAAATCACATGATTGGCTGTTTGTGAATATGACGAAGAAATCAAAAGAT
>CAZTZB010000087.1:0-5519 GCA_964617505.1 uncultured Peptostreptococcaceae bacterium
AATGGAAACCATAGTCTAAAAGTTTGCAATATTAGCTTTGTGATAGATGAAATTTAGTTTTTTAGGCACCCAATGGGGACAACCAATACGTTATCATCCCTTTTGTAGGCAAATTCAGTAGCGGTTACAATCATCAAGAATGAAGGCTCGTGCATTTCTGAGGTGTTAATCTTTTCTTTAAGTTTAATTAAGTTTGCGGCTGCGGCATCGATTGAAGCGGCTCCAAGCTTTACTTCAATCAGTCCCCATCTGCCATCATGTAGGTGAACGACGGCGTCTGCTTCCAAGCCAGTGTTGTCTCTATAGTGGAATAATTTTCCTCCGATTGCTTGGGCATAGATTCTTAAATCTCTTACAACTAGCGATTCAAATAGAAAGCCGAAAGTATTCATGTCGAAAAGTAAATCATCTTTAGAGGCATTGAGAAGACAAGCACTTATTGCAGGATCGATTAAGTGTCTTTTATCAGATGTTCTGATAATTGATTTAGATCTCAACTTGGGACTCCAGGCAGGCAAGTCATCAATAATATACAGTTTCTTTAAAGTGTTTATATAGTCGGCTAGGGTGTTTCTGTGCATTGTTGAATTATTAGCAGAAACATCTTCTAATATTGTCTTTTCATTGGCGGTAGTGGATGTATGTCTTGCCAATGATTTTAGAATACTTCGGGTTTTTGCTTCATCTCGCTTTTTCCCATCCACTGTTTGAATTTCAACTGTGGAGACAATATCGCAATAACTTGATATTTGGCGTGCGGCAATTTTAGGGTCTTTACCTATTGTGCCGGGCCAACCGCCACGGACAATTAAACCGGCAATATCTTCAACTCCGAGTTTAGATATTCCTTGGATAGCATGTTTTTCGTTGAAGAGATCTTCGAGGCTGATGCTTCCGTTGGAGTCCATTGACTCGAACAAAGACATGGTCCTCATCATTATTCGACTGATTCTTCCTGCTCCAGAATGGAAGACTTTTTTATAATCAACAGTTGTTGATCCTGTCAAAATAAAAAGTCCGGGTTTGTCTTTTAAATCAACATGGTGTCTTACAGCATCCCAAAGCTGGGGTGCCATCTGCCACTCATCAATTAATCTTGGGTTTTTCCCTTCTAGCAGTTTTGAAGGCAAAATTTCCGCAAGTTTCAAATAGGACATGGTTTTATCAGGATCCTGCATATAGAGAACACTTTTAGAAAGTTGTTTTGCCGTTGTGGTTTTACCGCACCATTTTGGTCCGGTCAACAAAACAGCGCCCATTGCATTTAATTCTTCTTCAAGGACTTTGTCTATAATTCGATTGTAGTATTTATCCATAATAATCACCCTCTCCATTCTAACACCCGAAATGCATCAAATCAATAGAAATGTGCAAAATGTTATAAATGTAATGTGCAAAATGAAATATAAATAATGTGCAAAAAAATAAGACCGTCAGGGGTTGATGGGGAAACAATGGTTGAACAATGGAGAAACAATGGGGAAACAATAGAAGAGCAATGGGGAAACAATGGGGAAACAATGGGGAAACAATAGAAGAGCAATAGTTAAACGATGGTGGAACGATAGTAGAGCAATGGGGAAACAATGGTGAAACAATGGAAGAGCAATGGTTAAACGATGGTGGAACGATAGCAAAACAATAGCAGAACAGTGGCAGAGGAATAAAGATGACTTGCGTTAGCATTAAGTGACGCAAGTCATTTTTATTCGCCAAACAAATGACTTAAGACTAGCTAGTCATTACTTTGAACGGATTGTAAATATTTTTAGTTGCTATTAAGATGAGAATAAGGATAAAAAATACAATTGAGGAGGTTTTAATGAAAAAATTAATTTTATTAGCAATATTAATAATATCTTTAATGGCAGTGGCTTGTTCTAATGATAAAGCAGTAGAGGCAGGTGGCAGCGAGCTTGCTAGTGCATCTGAAAATAGTGGAATTGTCGCAGAAAAAACAGGGGAAATGGAAGATGCGGCGCAGCAGGAAGCCGAAACTGCAGTTGAAGACAGCAACATTGAAGACGAAGCTGAAGCTGCAGTTGAAAACGACAGCGAGGAAGAAGCCGATACAGATAGTCCGGGCGAAAATGATTGGGAGGCAGCTGTATTTGCTGAAAATATCTACATAGATCCAATATTGTCTGTTAATGATGAAAAGCTTGCAGTCGCAATTGAAAAAGGCTTTGAATCACCGGCAAGCCAGATTGATTTGTACCATTACACTCCTAAAAATACGGATGTAATCAAGTACGACCCTCAAAATAGTCCGCTTGAAATGGTGGAGAACTTGACCCACAAGGGTTTTGAAGGATTAGAAGTGGTTTATGAAAAAACAAGCTATGACTGGGATGATTTTTTTGACGATTTGGATTTTACGGAATATGAAAGAAATATTACTGTGAGTCTGAAGGGGGAAAGTATTTTTGAGGCTGATGTGGAAGACGAATATCAAAAATTCTATAGATATTTTGACGAGAATAAGGGCCTTTATTATGAAGTGAACGATGTAATGCTTGGCAATTATTTGGATGAGGATGCCGAGCTTACCAACAAAAGAATAGGTAATTGCTGTAATTACAATGGCATTGATGGCTTGGCAGCCCCTAGCTATAATCCGCTGATGCTCCAAAATGGTGAAGAAGCAAGGAGTTATTATATAACTGTTTTAGATGACAAAGCATGCCTATATGTTGAAAGCCTATATAATGAAAGATTCTATAAAAAGTGGATAGACATAGAGCTTGGGGTATTGGTCAAAGAGCTTGTTTTTGACAATGAAGGACTTATGGTGGAGAAAAAAGTAGCAAGATCCATAACAGAAAAAGATATAGACGAAGGTATATTCAAAGAACCAAAAGATGTTGATTTTAGGGACATAACCTTGTTCATATTTTCGCTGGAAGGTGGAGATGTAGAAACTATTGTTAATGCATTTGACAATACAATTCCAACTAGCGAAACAGGTGTTTTATTGACATCCGATACCGGCAGCAAGGTAACTATATATACGACGGGTATAGATGATATGAGCTTGGGGGATCCAATCTATTATTCTCAAATTACACTTGATTCCGGAGAGGTAAGGACCATTAGAAGAATAAATGACGGCAGATTTCATACCATATGCGATGAGTTGGAGAAAGTAGAAATATTTGATAGGTCATGTTACGATAAGAAGTTTTTCGATTTTGAGGATGTAGGGCTGGTCAGTTATAGCAAAACAGAAGATGCTGTATCATATATTTTTTATGATCCCAATAATATCTCTGTTAGCGCCTTATATGATGTGTATGAATATGTAATCAAGGACGGCGAATTTACAGAAATAAAGTATTATCAGATTGAAAATATAGCTGTCAATGAGCCTATCGGCGATGTAATAACTTACAAAATATCATTTATTGACTTTGATGAAAATGTCTATGATGAAAGCTGCATGGATGATTATGAAATAATAGATCGTGGTGAAAATAGTTTTGATGATGGAGAATATATGCCATTTTACTATCAATAAAGGAGGGCGCTTTGAAAAAGAAAATATTAATAATAACAATGGTTGCAATTTTAGCTTTTGCAGTTTCCGGGTGTGGGGCAAAGGAAGAAGCAATCGAAGAAATGGATGCAGAGGAATTAGAAGAAGCAATCGAAGAAATTGATGCAGAGGAATCAGAAGAAGCCGTTAAAGAAATTGAGGATAAAGCAGAAAAAACAAGTCAAAACTCAAATACCGTCAAATGCGGCGAGGAATACAATGCAGGCGATTTGAGTTATAACATCATAAGCGCAAAAGTTGAAAATGGGGTTTTAAGACTGGATATGGAGGTGTTTAATAATTCTGGTGATGACATTAACTTTTCGCCCATGGACAGATTAACAGTTTTTGACGGTAACAAGGAAGAATGTTCTTGGAACATGATGGTTGGCAAATTGGGTGGGCTTATAACTCCAAACAACAAAATTTCAGGTGAAACAGGATTTGATTTAGAGGCTGAAGAAACAGACAACTATGTGCTCCATATTGGAGAATCTTTTGAATACGAACCTGCAATCGAAATTGCCAGCGGCGATATGGGGATAGACTTTGGTGAAATTTTTGAAGGCAGCGGCATGGAGTCGGATTATACTGTTGGAGTTAAGGTAGAATCAGAGGGCTTTGATATGCTAATTACAGGAGCAAGCGTAAAGTCAAGTGATAAAGAAGGTAAAGAAATTATTTTAATCGAATTGTCTATGACTAACAATGATAGTGAGGAGCACCCTCTGGGTTTTGAAATAGTTGGAGTTTATACTGCTTCAGGCACCGCGCTTACAAGTGCATATAAGGATTGGACTTTTAGAAATTATGGCATAGAAAGTGGCGAAACTGCAACTGGAATAATTTCTTATTCCTGCGATGCAGGGGAAAAAGATTTCTATATGCTTGTAAAACCTAACATTAAAGATTTTGGCAGACAAGAAATAATTACATTTTCAGTAGAATAAGGAGGGCGTCATGAAGAAAAAAATGCTTGTATTATTAATTATACTATGTTTATCACTAGCGCTTATTGCTTGCGGGGAAAAGGAAAGCGAGGAGCCAGCAGCAAATGAAAGTAGTCTAGAGCTTGAAGCATCCGAAGAAGAAGGGGAAGCTGCAAAGGAAATGGAAGCTGAAGAAGAATCCGCTGAGGATGCAAAGGGCATAGATGTAGTTAAATCTTTAGGAACAAGCAGGCCTAAAACACTTAAAATGGTGTCGGAAATAACTGCAGCCAATATTAAGACTACTATGACTAGCTATTATGATGGTGATAAGTCAAAAACTGAAATTGACATAGCCAATATGCCCAAAAGCATATTGATACACCTTCCCGACGAAGGGATTATGTATCAATACGTATATGGCGAGTCGAGTGGTGTAAAAATCACCGGTGCGGATAAGGAAGGCGCGGAAGAAATGGGCCTGATGGTGGATACTGACATGCTGACAGCCTTAACAGATGGCGCTTCTGATGATATAACAGCCAGGACGGAAGATCTCGATGGTGAAAAAGTCATCTATATAGAGTCTACAGAAGCTGACGAGGATATGGGAGAAATGCTTGTAAAAATGTGGTATTCGGAAAGATATGCCACGCCGCTCAAATATGAAGTATATGTGGGTGAAAAGCTTATGACTGAATTAAGGGTTACTGAGATTAATGACAATGTGAATTTTAATGCTGATACATTTATGCCACCATCAGATATTGTTTTTCAAGAGATTGATATGGAAACCATGATGAATATGTACTAAAAATAGTGCGGCGCGAAATTTATAGTTTCCAATTAAAATAAGGCTGACAAGAAAACTACACTAGAATTTAAGGAGGATTTATGATGGCAAAAGCACATGAAGTGGATTACAAGATATATGGGGATGATATGCAGTTCGTTGAAATTGAGCTTGACGGCCAAGAAAGTGTTTTGGCAGAGGCTGGAGCAATGATGTACATGGATGAAAAAATTAAGATGGAGACAATTTTTGGTGATGGCAG
>CAZTZB010000088.1:0-5478 GCA_964617505.1 uncultured Peptostreptococcaceae bacterium
TCTTCTATAAAGTACTGAATTATTACATCGGACCTGCTGCTGTTTGATAGGGCAAAGCCCGCCCTTAGGAGCAGGTCCTTTGTTTCATCAAGGTTAAGACCCAGAGCAATTGCAAAGGCAAGGGCGGTTGCTTTGCTTGGGCTATAGGCAGTATTTCCTCTAATTTTTGAGAAGAGTTTTCTGTCTATGTTTGCCCTGTGATAGACATCGGGATCATTCATGCCCCTATCGTCAATCATCCTTATGAGTGTCTGGGAGAAGCTTTCATCTAGATGCCCTAAAACATCATCAAGGCTCCTCTTCTTTCTTTCCTTAGGCTCACTTGCTTTCATGGAAGATGAATATACTTTATTTGGATCTGCCTCATGCACTATGGGTTCTATTTTCCTGTTACTTCTTCTTATTGAATATTTCTCGGTTTCCTGCTCGTCTATGTAATTATCGTCTATATATTGCTTTACGGATGAAAAGAGCTTTTCAGAAATAGATAAGGTTTCTTCATCGTAAACGACAAGATAAACCTTCATATCATTTTCAAGCAGAAAATCTATTATTACCGAATTGGCTATCTTTAGGGCCATACCCTTTGGGTACTCAAAGGTCCCCGACGATATTACCGGGAAAGCTATGCTCTCAAGCTTTTTTCCTTTGGCAAGTGCAAGCGAATTTCTGTAGCAATCTGCAAGCAGGGCTTCTTCACCTGTTGCCCCTCCAAACCAGATTGGACCCACTGTATGAATAACATACTTGGCATTTAGCTTGTATGCCTTTGTCAGCTTTGCCTCGCCAACAGCGCAACCGCCAAGAACCTTGCATTCTTTACTCAATCTCGGTCCGGCAGCAAGGTGAATAGCTTTATCTGATCCTCCACTACCTGAAAACAAGGAATCTGTTGAGTTAACTATTGCATCGGCATGCACTTTCGTTATGTCGTCTCTTATTATTATAAGCGACATTTTACTTCCCCCTTTTTAAAATAGCAATGACATATAAGATTTCTATAATTATGATGCTTTTCCTTTAATTTCTTATACCTATAGTTTAATCTTAATTATCTACTTTATCATCAAACCCGGACATATGTGGTCACAATATATATTTATTCATTTGCTATTAAATGGAATTGCAAATCAAAAGCATCAAAATAGCCATCCTAGGTGATTGGATTATTAGCTATGGTCCCTATCTAAACTGACCCTTGTCAAGTAGAATAGTCTGACCAATAAGGTCAATCGTAGGGGTACAACTAAAATCTAATACTTCATATGTAACATCATCTACCTCGAAAGCCATATAGAAAGAGCCATAGCTTTTGGTAATGGCATTATCTGTATTAGTACGTGATTCTCCCATATTGATCCGCTTCTATCCAAGATGAAAACAAGTTCTGTAAATCTTTTTTCATGGTGTTGTCCTCCTTATGTTTTATGGCTTAAGGATAACACCATAGGTAAATCAATTGCTTGCATGGAAAGCGACAAATAAAAACAGTGTAGGGTAATTAAAACGCAATTACCTTACACTGCTTTATACATTAAATCTTAAAAATTTATTTCATCGATAATATTAACTAATCACTAACCTATGTTCTTTTGTAAAAAAGACTCTGCGTTTTTATACATAATTCCTTCCGCTTGGCTTTGGGTTAAGCCTTTCGATAAGAAATACTTGTAGAGTCCTGCAACATCTGTTGGATTTTTAAGACACTCTGGTAACACTGCTCCATCAAAATCAGAACCTAAGGCTAGGTTCTTTTCTGCTCCCAGCTCAAAGAAATGTTCTACATGACGATATAAATCGTCTAAGCTTTTCACATGGCCATCGTCTTTGATAAATTTAACATAGTAATTGAGTCCAATAAGGCAATTCCTATTAACCATTTCTCGAATCATATCATCCGTAAGATTTCGCTTATGACTGCACACCGCTCTAGTATTAGAATGAGTAGCCATAAATGGTTTCTTTGCAACTTTTAAAAGATCAGCGAAGCCAGAATCATTGAGATGGGAGATATCTACAACAATTCCCTGTTTTTCGAGTTCGGGTACCATAGCCTTGCCAAGATCAGATAAGCCGTGATCAGTGGTATGCCCGGAACCCAATTCATTTTCCCCATTCCAGACCAAAGTGAGGGCTCTTACTCCTTCCTCCGCCAACACTCTTGCCCGATTTAAATCTCCTGCTAAGGCGGAGCCATTTTCAATGGATAGAAATGCAGCAGTCTTTTCTGCCGCCCAAGCGGCCTTCATATCAGCAACAGTACGACAAGGCATGACCCTATCATTAAACTGTTTCATCTGACGGTAGAAACTATCACGATTAAAATTAAAATAATCTATGGCGTCCTGACCTCTTACCTCATCTGGAACAAACACAGCGTAAAACTGTGCCCAGTGTACACCTTTGGGCATGGAAGTTAAAGACAACACCCTCTTTGGATCATCCAATGTGTCTGGATTTCCGGTGCTTGTATATTTCCAATCGGTCAGTGTATCACAATGAAGGTCTATCAAAGCATAAGGTTTTATCATTTTATCTATTTTCATTTTATTTCTCCTAACTGGGAGCCTAGATTATAGCTCCGTAAATTCAATAACCTCTTTAGACCTTTCAAACTCAAAGTATCGTAATGCGCGATGAAGAGTTTCAATCTCACCCACTTGATTATCGTATGGATCAGCTCTCCAAAATTCTTTTGGCATTGTAAATTCAGCCTGAAACTCGCTATTAGCTACCATTCGGAAGGGATCCAAATTGCCAAAATAGAATTGGCGGCGCTCCTCATTTTGCTCTCTTACTGCGCCCGTTCCAAATGATGGATCTGCATATAACCATCCATAAGGAGCAATATAGAACATAGCCCAATCATGCGCGCCACAAAAATCCGGCCGTGTAACCAAACCACTTTGCCAACGAGCAGGTATATTGGCGCAACGACAAAGTGTAATAAATAACAGTGCCATAACTCCACAGTCCCCTCGCAAATTCCGGGCACCACTATCCGGAATATTCTCCAAGCAAAAGTATGGACGCATAAAACTGTACTTCATATTTAGGGTCACAAAGTCATAAATCGCTCTAGCTTTTTCTAGTGGAGAATCTAATCCCTCTGTCAAAGACCGAGTAAGCTCTTTGATATATGGTGTAAATATAATATGTGGAGGCTGTTCATAGATATCAAAAGAAGGTTGCTTTTGATCTGGAACAATTGAATTCACATCGATGTACTTGGCTGTATGAATATAAGAATACTCTACTTCAAATGGATGGTTCTCCATCATCTGCTCTTCCCAATATATTGTACGCTGCGAGGCATTTTCTGGTGCCACTTGTCCATTAGTTGGCTCCATCCGTTCAATTCGGATTTCACTTTGCTGTTCACAGTTGCACGGAATTGGCAAATGGATTCGAACTAGCTCGCCCGCCTTGAAATACTCCTTCTTAATCTGCACACTTGCGCGAACGCAAATGCGGTTGGATACGCTTCCTTTTTCTCTCATAACATCACCAACACCAGCTCCGTAAGAGCCTGTGTTTTTTACGCCGGCTCTTACGGCAAATATTGGATCTGTTTTTATCAGGCTTTCATAAAAGCGATCAAAGTAATGCGGAATGCCATCAATGTAAATCCATTCAATTTCTCCATTTTGTTCTTTCTCATCAAATTCTGCTTCTGTAAATTCCGGAATATGTTTTTGAACTTTGATAATAGCTTTTTCTTTGGTATACGGATAGTTTTCCGGCAAGCGAAGCATTATCTCTCGCTGAGCAATCAAGGCGTTACGCATTGGCAAAAGTAAATTGTCATCTTTCAGCTTTTTATCAATCTGCTTGATAACTCCCTTGAAATCTCCATACGCCTTACGACGTAAAATATCGTCAGATAAACCCATTTGTAAATATTTAAAATTACAATTTAAATTCATAGGTTTTCCCCCTTACATTAAATAAGCGTTTCAATCACATAAATAATTTCATAATATTCGCTACTATCAATCCCATAATACTCCCAACTGCCGCTCCAAGCACACCCATCAATACACCAATACCGGCATAAGATCCATCATAAGCGGATGCAACAATAGGAGCCGAAGCCGCTCCACCAATGTTCGCCACAGATGCGGTAGACACCATTGTAAAATCCCATTTAAATAATTTAGCAAGCAATGCCATAATGACAACATGAACTATCATTACAAATAAACCAGCCAATAGCCACATAGGTGCATCCAATATTTCGTTTAATCCGGCACGGGAAGCTAAGAGTGCGATTACTACATATAAAAATATATTGGCTATTTCTTCTATTCCAGCCATTTTTCCCATTGGAGACAAGGCAACTACTAGACCAATTGCAGTTACTATTAAAACGGTCATTGTTCCCTTTCCAAGTATGCCAAAAGCTAAAATTCCACCCAAGTTCTGACTGATTGCAGAAATGATTAGGGATATCCCTAGCAAAGTAAGTAGAGAAGTAAAGTCGAGAGTTTTCTTTTCTTTACTAATTTCAGCATTAGTTGCAACTGCAATAGCTTCTAACTTAGAAGTATCAGCATTCATTGCCTTGTTCCATTTGGGTGCAAATGGGATAAGAACCAACAATATTGCAATCCATACTGAGTAGAAAATTGTGTCAACAATTAGAGCCGCCCCGAAGTCAGCTTCAGGCACTGCCAATGCGCCCTGCAAGGCTGCCATATTCCCAGATCCACCAATCCAAGAAGCACATAGAGCAGCTAACGCACGCCATGACTCTACTCCTAAAGCATTTTTAAAGATTATGTAAGCTAATACAAAACCTATACTAATAGAAACTGCGCCACCCATAAAGATAGCAATCATACGACCACCCAATTTAGCTAATTTTCGGAAGTCGCAACGTAGTAACATAACAAATATCATTGCATATAAAAGATTGTTTTTTGTTGCGGAATAAGCGCCAGAAGTAGCTTCCATATCCCATAGGCCAAAAGTACAGAAAGCCATATTGAACAGGTAAACCATAACTATTGGTGGAATGAAATTAAAGATTTTCCAGTTTGTCGCCTTTTTCACGGCAACAAGCATGGAGGCAAAGAATACTAAAAACGCGATGTAGGTAAAGCCATTTGTAATCATTGATTTTTCTCCCTTTTATATTTATTTTATAAACGGGTCTCCCTCCCGATTTATAACTAAAATAATTTACTATAATAAAAAACCCAACAAAATCCAAACGTGAAATCACGTTTGATTCTGTTGGGTTTCATCTGCGACGATATAGTTGAAACCATATCAAGCATAGACAAAGCAACAATTTTATGTTTTAAATGTTTTATTTATTCATTTCCAGTCATAGCCTGCCAACGTTTTAAAGCATCTCGATAAGATACCACAACAGCTTTGCGAGAGGAACCACCATAATGAATCTCTAACTCTCTCTCTAACCAATTTCCAATATTTTGAAACTGCCTACCTATAAATACCTTAGATAAATAT
>CAZTZB010000089.1:0-5414 GCA_964617505.1 uncultured Peptostreptococcaceae bacterium
AGGATAGGGGCTTTCAAACTATTAACAAAAAGGAGAGATTACATGAAAGAATTTGATGGAAGAAAACTTTTTAAAACAATCATCCTACACGAGGCTGAGGTAGCAAAACTTTATAAGAATTTAGCTGAAAATATGAAAGACAAGAAGGCCAAGGCCTTGTTCGAAAAGCTTTCATCGGACGAACTCCGCCACGAAAAAATTTATCAAGGGCTTTTGGAAAAACTTCCTAACGGTGGAATGATACAGATGTCCGAAGACGATCTGGAATACACGGAACTGCTTATCAAAACCCACATATTCCAAAACGAGGATGTCAAAAATAGGTACAACAAGCAAGATGCTCTCGTAATTGCCGAAAAGGTTGAGCGTGATTCCATTATCTTCGTCGAGCAAGTAAGAAGTCTATTCCCGGAATTGATTCCCGAGGAATTTAAGACCATCATGAACGAGGAAAAGAAACACTTGAATTATGTCCTCAACAATCAATTCGACAGCAGCTTGAGATTTTTAGGCCTCTAACATACCTCATAATACAGAAACAGCCTCGCCGCTTTTTTTAACGGCGAGGCTGTTTCAATTCTATTTTAGTCTTACTATTTTCCGCATGTCTCTTGAATCTTCTTACCGATTGTTTTTCCATATTCAAAACATATTTTTAATTCATCCTGAGATGGAGCATATTGTATTTCAAGTCCTTCCTCGACAAGCTCTGCTCCCATTTCCTTCATTCGCGCTTCTATCTTCTTGACCGCTCCCTTTCCCCAGCCATAAGAACCGAAGGCGGCGCCTATCTTGTTTCTGGGTTTAAGTGCAACAACCTCCTCAAGAAAATAGCTTATTTGTGGAATCATGCCGTTGTTGAATGTGGAGGACCCAATGAGTATTGCCTTTGCATCGACAATCTCCGAAAAAATGCTTGTAAAATCAGAAGAATCCGCCTTGTACAGCTTGACTTCAATATCCTCGGAAGACAGTCCTTCAACTATTGCCCTTGCCATCTTAGCAGTACTCTCATACATTGTTTCGTAGATTATGACAGCCTTCTTTTTCATTTCCGGTTTTGCCCATTTAAGATAAGCCTCTATGATTCTGCCTGGATCTTTTCTAAATACGACTCCGTGGCTCGGCGCTATCATGTCCATGTCAATATTCATCTTCTGAATCTCTTCTATCTTTCTGATAAGCAATGGAGCATATGGCATTAGAATATTGGCATAATATGTCTTTGCCTCTCTCATTACCATTTCCATATCGTTTTCATCGTCAAAAAGATGCGAGCTTGCGAGATGCTGTCCAAAGGCGTCGTTTGACAAGAGCAACTTGTCCTCCGGCACAAATGTCATCATGTTGTCCGGCCAGTGAAGCATTTTTGATTCTATGAAATGAAGATTTCTTTTGCCAATATTTAAGACATCTCCAGTTTTAACCACATTGTAATTGTATTCCTCTCCGTAATAGTATTTAAGGAGAGCCTCCTTGGCCTTTAGCGTGCAGTGGATTTTTGCATTAGGTATCATCTTCATCATATCCGGGAAGGCCCCGGAATGGTCAGGCTCCACATGGTTTATTATCACATGGTCGATCTTTGATATTGGAACCAATGATTCGATTTTTTCGAGCATTTCTCCAAAAAATCTCGACTCCACAGAGTCAACCAGGGTTATTTCATCGTCGATTATTAAATAGGCATTGTATGACACTCCGTTTGGCGTATGATAAATGGGTCCTTCAAATAGCCTTAAATCCCAGTCAAATGCACCTACCCAATATATCCCTTTTTTTATTTCAATAGCTGGCATATTACTTCACTCCTTTATTTTGTTTGTTATAATTCTATACCCTTCATTAAATTATAACAAACAAAACCCGAATATAAAAGAACCGCCCTTTGAAATGATAGCTGCAAGATACTTTTCTATAAGACCCTTTTCGTTAAAATTACTTATTCGCTCACTACACTGTTTCGGCTCAAGGCCTGTCTGCTTGCTGCGCCCTTCTGCTGAATTTCATAACGCTTTGTCTCGCGATAAAATCTAAAATTCACAAACTCGCTTCGCATCGGGCCAAGGCCAAAGTGAATTTTTACGCTTTTCCCTTATCCAAAGCTGTGAAATCCATGCATCGGGCGATGCTTCACAATCAGGCACTTTCGCCGCAATAAGTAAAAGAAGCCGACAGCATGCAGTGGGCAGAAAAAAGTACAGTAGAAAGAAAAAAGCGAGAAATTGGAAATAAAGTACAGATGTAACATTTCAGAAAAATATAAAATAATAAGAGCTGAATCAAAACCCTAAACAAATGCATCTTGGGTTAATCTCAGCTCTTGTCTTTTTTCTATCTTTACTTTTTCTTCTCGCTTTTTTCTTTTACTGCAAACTGCCCGCTGCCTACTGCCCACTGCTCTTATCCTTTTCTTTTCCTGATATCTGATACCTGATACCTGTCTCTTCTATCTTTTGCCTTTCCATCTTTTCCTGACATCTGACAACTGATACCTGATATCTGTTTCTTCTACTTCTTCCCCAGCTTGTGTATTGCCATTCCTCCGGCATCAAGCACGGCCTCTGAAAATGCCTCAGAAAGCGTGGGGTGTGCGTGGATTGTGCTTGCAACATCCTCTACTTTAAGCCCGGCATTGATTCCAAGAAGCCCCTCATGAATGAGATCTGAAGCATGTGGTCCAATTACATGGATTCCTATAAGGCGGTTTTCGCTGTCAAGTACAACCTTGACAAATCCATCTGTCTCTCCAAGCGATTGGGCTTTTCCGCTTGCAGCGAAAAGGAACTTCCCTGTCTTATATTCAATACCTTTCTCGGCAGCCTCATCCTCGGAAATCCCTGCTACTGCCACCTCGGGGAATATGAATACGCACTCGGGAACCAGGTCTGTATTAACAGTGCTTTCAAGCCCCATAATTTCCTCAACTACGCGAACCCCTTGATAGGATGCGGCATGGGCAAGCATTACCTTTCCGTTAACATCTCCAATGGCATAAACTCCATCAAGATTGGTCATGAAATCACCATCGACCAAGATACCTTTTCTGTCGTATTCAACTCCAGCTTCCTCGAGTCCAAGTCCTTCGGTATAGGGCTTTCTTCCTCCGGAAAGGAGTACCGCTTCGGCTTCAAGCACTGATTCCCCCTTCTTGCCTTCGAGCGTTACGAAAAATATTCCATCTCTCTTTTCGATTTTCTTTGCGGTGGTTTTTGTCATAACAGTCATACCGCTTCTCTTTAGCATGGAAGGAAGCCTTTTTGAAATGTCCGAATCGTACTTTCTAAGGAGCCTGCTCTGCCTTGTCGTTAGGGTTACCTCGGAACCAAATGCGTTGAATATTCCCGCAAACTCTAGCCCTATGACTCCACCTCCGACAACGGCAAGGCGCCTCGGCAGCTCGGTAAGATCGAGAATGCTTCTGCTCCCGAGTATACCTTCAAGGTCAGCTCCCTCTACAGGAGGCTTAACTGCCTTTGAACCTGTTGCTATTATTATTGCGTCTCCGGATATTAGATATGGTTCTCCTTCGCTAATCGAAACTTCAACCGTTTTTCCATCAAGGAGCCTGGCAGTCCCTTTGATTAATTGAATTTGATTTCCTTCAATCAACTTCTCGACTCCCGTAACGACTTTCTCGACTATCTCATTTTTGCGTGCTATTACGCGCTCCATATCCAATTCGACCGCTCCGGTTTTTATTCCAAAGCTTTCTGCATCTTTTAGATTATTCATTATTTCTGCGTTTCGATACAGAGCTTTGGTTGGAATGCACCCCCAGTTCAGGCAAGTGCCACCCAGTCTGTTTTTTTCAATCAGTATGGGTTCCGCTCCCAGCTGAGCTGCTCTTATGGCTGCGACATACCCCCCGGGGCCGCCACCAATTATGATTATCTTTTTTTTCATGAATGCCTCCCATAAAAATCTGTTCTGCTTTTATTAGACTTCGTACTTGAGTATCAGGTCTTTCGCCGCCTTAACTTCGTCAAGCCTTCTAACTCCTGTTGTAATTGGCGCCTGCCGAAGTATTTCCGGATTTTCCTTGGCCTCATTGGCAACCTTGATCATAGCATCTATGAATCCGTCAAGGGTCTCCTTGCTTTCAGTTTCGGTTGGCTCAATCATTATTGCCTCATGCACTATCATTGGGAAGTAGATTGTAGGTGGATGATATCCATAGTCGAGCAAACGCTTTGCAATATCCAATGTACGCACGCCTAAAACTTCTTCCTTCAATCCTCCGAGGACAAATTCATGCTTGCATACTTGATCCATAGGCAGCTTGTAATATTCCTTTAATTTATGCATCATATAGTTTGCGTTCATAACCGCATATTGGCTAGCCTTCTTTAGTCCCTCGCCTCCCATGGTGAGGATGTATGCATAAGCCCTTACCATAACACCGAAGTTCCCGTAAAAACTTTTTACTTTGCCTATTGAAAGCGGTCTATCGTAGTCAAGAATATATTTCTCTCCTACTTTTTCAACCACAGGCCTTGGCAAGAATTTGACCAAGTCTTTTCTTACCCCTACCGGTCCGCTTCCCGGGCCTCCTCCGCCATGCGGGGTTGAGAATGTTTTATGGATATTGTAATGGAGTACATCAAAACCCATATCTCCGGGACGCGAGACCCCCATTATTGCATTCATGTTGGCTCCATCGTAATAAAGCAAGCCACCCGCTTCGTGAACGAGATTGGCAATCTCACTAATATTTGTCTCAAAGAGTCCAAGTGTACTTGGGTTCGTTAGCATCAAGCCCGCAATTTCATCATCGAGAAGCGCCTTAAGCGATTCCAAGTCCACAGCCCCATTCTTATCCGATTTGACCTCTACAACATCGAAACCGCAAACATGAGCGCTCGAGGGATTGGTTCCATGCGCCGAATCTGGAACAATTATTTTCTTTCGTTTGAAATCCTTTCTATCCTCGTGATAAGCCTTTATTATCATAAGACCCGTAAGCTCTCCGTGCGCTCCGGCTGCGGGTTGAAGCGTCATGCGCTCAAGGCCTGCCACCTCGGCAAGCTGCTTGTCAAGCTCATGCATCAGTTTAAGCGCTCCCTGCACAGTCTCATCGGGTTGACAGGGATGAAGCGATGTAAAGCCTGAAAGCGCCGCCATATCTTCGTTGATTTTAGGATTGTATTTCATTGTGCATGAACCCAATGGGTAGAATCCTGTATCAACGCCATAGTTCTTGTTTGACAGGTTGGTGAAGTGCCTGACAACATCCACCTCGCTAACCTCCGGGAGCTTTACAGGCTCAGCGCTGATCATATCAGCTGGAAAAAAGCTGCTCAATGGTTTTTCCTGCACATCCAAATCCGGCAAGCAGTATCCCCTGCGGCCCTCTATAGATTGTTCAAATATCAATTTGTCATATGTCTTCATTTTATACCCTCCAATGCCTC
>CAZTZB010000090.1:0-5401 GCA_964617505.1 uncultured Peptostreptococcaceae bacterium
CCATTTCCCTTTCGGCGACTCTGTTATAATATCATGGGCACCTTTGCATGTCAACCACTATTTGACGGTTTATCACTATTTGCTTCGCTCTTTTTTTAAATACAAATATTGTTTATGTTTTTATTTTATTTGTTCGTTTTTTTTGCAATTTAAGGCTAATTCTTATATATTTGTCTTTGTATTATTCGCATTAAAAGATGCGCCTTGTATCTTTCTTCAAAATTGATAAAGTCCTCTCATCAACACCATAAGCGTATAGGCAAAAAACTTAAAGGATGCCAAAAGGCATCCTTTAAAATCTAAACTCATTCTTTTATCATTGGTTTCATTGTTGGGAAAAGTATTACATCCCGAATGGAGGGTGCATTGGTCAAAAGCATAAGCACTCTATCTATTCCGATTCCAAGTCCTCCTGTAGGCGGCATTCCAACTTCTAGCGCATTCAGGAAATCCTCGTCCATTCGGTGGGCCTCATCGTCGCCAAGTTCTCTTTGTTTTAATTGATCTTCAAATCGTCCCCTTTGATCTATTGGGTCGTTAAGCTCTGAAAAAGCATTTGCCAGTTCCCATGTGTTTGCAAATGCCTCAAATCTGTTGGTTATTTCCGGATTATCCGGATTTCTCTTTGAAAGGGGAGAAACTTCTACAGGATGATGCATTATGAATGTCGGTTGAATTAAATGTTCTTCAACATACTCCTCAAACGCTTCATTTATAATGTGACCCTTTGCCATCCCTTTTTTCACTTCTATGTGAATCTCTTTAGCTGCTGCTACTGCCTGCTCAAAATTCATATCAGTAAAATCTACTCCTGTATACTGCTTAACCGCTTCAGTCATAGAAAGTCTTTTCCATGGAGGCGTAAAATCAATTTCAGTTCCTTGATAGTTTACTATTGTGGTACCCAAAACTTTTTCCGCACAGTATGCAATTATGTTTTCTGTAAGATCCATCATATACTCATAGTCTTCATATGCAGCGTAAAGCTCTATTGCAGTATATTCAGGGTTATGCTTCATGTCCATTCCTTCGTTTCTGAACATTTTACCCATTTCGTAGACTTTGTCGAAACCGCCCACAATCAATCTTTTGAGATAAAGTTCATTCGCTATTCTCATATACATGTCAATATCCAGTGAATTATGGTGAGTCACAAAGGGTTTTGCTACCGCACCCCCGGGTATCGTATTTAAAACAGGAGTATCCACTTCAAGATAATCGCGTTCATCTAGATATTCTTTTATAGCCTTTATAACCTTAGAACGGATGATGAATGTCTCTTTAACTTCCGGATTAACGATAAGGTCAACATAACGCTGTCTATATCTTAAATCGGGGTCCTTAAGTCCATGCCATTTTTCAGGAAGAACTTGAAGCGATTTCGTCAAAAGAGTTATTTCTGAAATCTTTACTGAAATCTCTTCCTTGCGGGTTTTGAAAACGTCTCCAACAATTCCTACAATATCCCCTATGTCATACAATTGAAAGATTTCAAAGTTCTCTTCTCCTAGAATGTCTTGCTTTACAAATAATTGGATTCGGCCTTCCTTGTCCATAATATCTACAAAGGATACCTTTCCCATTCCTCTCTTTGCCATTATTCTTCCGGCCATTCGCACATTCTTTCCATCATATTCATCAAAGGAATCCTTGATTGACTTGCTGTAGGCAGTTCGTTCGAATTTTTCTATTTTAAATGGATCCATTACTTTTTCCTTAAGTTTCTGCAGTTTATCTCTTCTTACCTGCAAAATCTCACTCAAGCCATTCTCTTCCATTCCTAAACGCCCCCTATGCTTCCTTCCTGATATCGAGTATTCTATACTTGATTGTACCGTTAGGAACAGTTATTTCAACTTCCTCTTCCTTCTTACATCCCAGAAGAGCTTTTCCTATTGGTGATTCTGTGGAAATTTTAAATTCGTATGGATCAGCTTCCATCATTCCTACAATTGTATATTCAAAGATTTCTTCCATGTCAAAATCAGCGTCTTTTTTAAAATCAAGGTCCATAACCTTAACAAGCGTTCCAACACCCACATGATCCAAGGAAATGTCCTCATCCTTAACAATTTCCGCCTTTGCTATCATGTTTTCAAGTTCTAGAACCCGAATCTCTACTTCTGCTTGTTCATTCTTCGCTTCATCATATTCCGAGTTTTCACTTATATCGCCGAAGGCAAGAGCCTGTTTGATTTTGTCGGCTATTTCTCTTCTTCTTACTGTTTTGAGTACACCCAATTCATCCTCGATTTTTTCGAGTCCTTTTTTTGTAAAGATAAATTCCTTTTGCATCTTATTTCCCTCCAAATTTGTGTGCCTGTTCTTTAAATCAATAAATGCACTAAAGAATAAGCACCGCCAATCACCAGTGCTCCCAATTTCTTATGCCGATAATTATAATGTAGTCGGTTTTCATTGTCAATGCATATTTAAACACTCTTTGCAATAAGCAATGTGTCAAGCAATGCAAATATTTCCTTAGGATTTTCAGTTTGATTGATTTGATTTTTTACGCTAGAGGAATTAGGCATTCCTTTAAGGTACCATGCACTATGTTTTCTAAATTCCCTGCAAGCTATATATTCATCCTTATTCTCTATCAATCGCATAAAATGGATTTTTGCCATTTCTACCTTTTCTCTATACGAGGGCAATCCAATTTTATATCCCTTTTCCAAGAAATGGCGTACTTGGCTGAAAATCCAAGGGTTGCCCTTAGCCGCCCTTGCTATCATTAGTCCGTCGCATCCGGTAATTTTAAGTGCCATCGCTGCTGAAGGTCCGTCTACGACATCCCCGCTAAGTACTACAGGTATCTGCAATGAATCCTTGACTCTCGCTACAATATCCCAGTCAGCCTTTCCAAAGTAGTATTGATCCCTCGTTCTCCCGTGAACGGTAATGAAGTCCGCGCCCGCCGCCTCCATGCGGAGTGCGAAATCGACAACATTCACATTCACCTCGTCCCAGCCAATCCGCATTTTTACTGATACCTTTTTTTTTGTGCTTTCCACTACCCTTTCAACTATCCTTGCCGCCAATTCAGGATTTTTCATGAGCGCTGATCCTTCTCCGTTCTTTACAACCTTGGGAACCGGGCAGCCCATATTTATATCAATGAAATAATTTTTACCATTTTCAAGCTTTTCAGCCGCTTCTGCCATGATATCAGGGTTGGATCCAAAAATTTGAATTCCGGCATTTTTTTCATTTTCGTTAATTGCAATCAGCTTCTTTGTCTTTAGATCCTTGTAATGAAGACCCTTTGCGCTTACCATCTCAGTCACCGTAACATCGCAACCCATTTCGCTGCAAATTGTTCTATAGGTTTCATCAGTTATTCCCGCCATAGGACCCAAAAACAGCGGATTTTCTATTTCAATATTTCCGATTTTCATCACTACCACCTGTTTGAATAAAATCAACCAATCAGCTTTTCCTATTTATATCATAAATAATTTTAAGTCCATCCAATGTCAGAAATTTATCAACAATTTCTATAGTCTCAGACTCGGAAGCTATCATACTTGAGAGTCCTCCTGTCGCAATAACCCTGATATCTTCCTTGTTCAATTCCTTCTTCATTCTTCTGACTATATAGTCCACAAGCCCGACATATCCGTAAATAACCCCCGACTGTATGCTTTTAACCGTGTTTTTGCATATGACACCTTCAGGTTTTATCAACTCGACTTTGGGCAATTTAGAAGCCTTTTGAAAAAGCGCATCACTCGAAATCTTTATTCCCGGGGCTATTGTTCCCCCCATATATTCATTCTTGTCTGATATGGCGCAAAAGGTTGTTGCTGTTCCAAAATCAACAATTACGCATGGTCCTCCATACTTATGTATGCATGCAACAGCATTTACTATTCTGTCGGCACCCACCTGCCTTGGGTTATCATACTTTATATTGATTCCAGTCTTGATTCCAGGACCCACTACCAAAGCTTCTTTATCAAAATATTTAATTGCCATATGTTGCAAGGAATACATTATTGTCGGAACAACCGATGATATTATTATATCTTTTATTGTCTCCGGAGAAATTCCCTCTCTTTCAAAGAATTGATGAACTATGATTCCTATTTCATCACTAGTTTTTGTCTTGTCTGTTGACATTCTCCAATATCTAAGCAATTCTTGACCCTTGTAAACTCCCAAAACAATATTTGTGTTCCCAACATCGAATACCAATAACATTTTTTCACCTGCTTTTTAAAATTTCTTTATTCTAAATATAGCCGTTTTCAGAGCGTATTGAAACCTCGCCGGATAGAATCGTTTTCTCACTTCCGTCCTCATATTGTACCACAAGCTCACCGCTATCGTTAATCCCTGTTGCCAAAACTTCCACAGAGATATTTTTTTCTTTAATCCAAATTTTTTTTCCAATCACAGCAGAATGTTTTCTGCAAATATTAAGAGCCTTTTCAAAATCTTCGTCTTCAAAAAATGGATTCAAAAGTCTTTCAAGACAATTCAAAAAATGAAACAGAAGCTTTTTTCTGTCCACAGCTTCTCCAATTTCAATCTTCAGCGATGTGGCCTTATCCGCCAACTCCCCATCAAAAACATCAATGTTTGCGTTTATTCCTATTCCCAAGACTATATAACTCACACTTCCGAGTTCAGCATCCATTTCAGTTAAAATTCCGCAAACCTTTCTTCCATTTACAACAATGTCATTCGGCCATTTGACCTTCGCTTCGAGTCCATACAAATCATTGATAGTTTCAACGAGTGCAGCCGCAGCTATTTGGGTTATCTGGGGAGCATTTTGTGGAGATATTTCAGGTTTTAGCAAAAGAGACATCCATATTCCTTTTCCCGAAGGCGATGTCCACTCACGTCCAAGTCTTCCCCTTCCGCTTTTCTGTTCCTCACTTACAACCAATGTTCCATCAGCAAATTCATCTGCGTGCTCTTTAATATAATTGTTAGTAGAGCCTATGTTTTCAAAGCAAACAATTCTATTTCCAAGATAACTTGTAGTGATTCCCAAAACCAATTCATCTCTTGTTAACAAATCCGGTTCGTCAATCAATCTGTAGCCTTTCCTGGAGGATGATTCTATTTCATACCCGCATTTTCTCAATTCATTTATATGTTTCCATACAGTTGTCCTAGAAACTCCGAGTGACGCACTTATAGTTTCCCCTGAAACATAATTCATTCGGTGATTTTTTAAAAATTCAAGTATTGTTTGGTCCATCCTTCCTTCCTCCCTTAAAGCCTTCCACTTTCCAAATCATTTTACCATATAAAAGTTTGAATAAAAAGGCGGGCAGGCCGCTTTTGCATGCAGTCTACCCGAACTTAATTAATAATATTTATTAGCCAAAAAGTGAAAGCATGACGCCAGCGGCCACGGCTGAACCTATTACCCCGGCAACAT
>CAZTZB010000091.1:0-5382 GCA_964617505.1 uncultured Peptostreptococcaceae bacterium
GATTCCTGGCTCAACCGTGACCGTGTTGTGTTCTTCGTGTTTTAGCTGAACAGCCTTTTCAACACGAAAGTAGATGTTTCCTTTCTCATCTTCAAACGTCTTGATATTGGTGTCATCTAGTTTATGCTTGTGTCCGGTTACTTCGCCATAAGCAAGTATGCCATTGTCTTTCCGTTGTTTTATGTCACTTGGAAGTTCATTGATTCTTTCCATTAGAACATCACCTTGTTGGTATTGCATTTTGTTCTCCTTTTATTTCAACCAGTTTATAAACCCTCTGCTTCTCCTTCTTCTCTTTCTCGGCCCCTTCTCTAGTTTTAAATATCCGTTGATCTTCGTTTGCCAGGTAGTACCTTCCGTAATAGTTTCTTCTTAGTATCCCTACGACGTACATTTCTTTCTCGTTCACTTCTCTTCCTCCCACTCTTCCTTAGGTGTACATCCACTAAACACAGCCATGACCATGGCCAATACCATCAATAATACAAGAATTTTTTTCAAATTAATCTCCCCTTCACTTTTTATTTTTTCAAATTATAGCACAAAAGTATTATACTTTAGCGAACTAAATTTGTAAAGCATTAATGCGAAAAAGATAAAAAGAAAGACCAAAAGGCCTTTCTCATTTTTTCTTAGTCATTTTGTTTATGGACACATATTCTATCATGCCTATAATCAGAAATCCTATTCCTAAATACAAGACACCAATTAATCTAGTATTCCATTCCGCTGCATAAAAAACCCATCCTATTGCTGAAAGAATCATTATACGTCCATGGATGCTTAGCGCTTTTGTGAAAACCTTGGGCAATTCCATCTTTTTTTTCGCCATGCTTTTAGCATATACCAAGCTAATTATAAGAGAAATCAGCATTAGAGCAAGCAATATGGCAAAATCATTACCAGTCATATGTCACTTCCCTTTCTATTTATGGCCCTCTTTAGGTACTATGCAAATAAATTTCAATCTGTCTTTTCCTATATTTCTGAATTGATGAAGCTCTCCTGACGGAACATAGGCGTATCCCCCGGTCTCTATGCCATAAACCTTGCCAGCTACCTCAAGCTCTCCATTTCCTGCAATTATATAATTTATATGGGGCCAGTCATGAACATGCTTTGGCGAAAAACCGCCCACACCCAATTCAAATTCTCTCATAACATAATCCGACCAACCCTCTTCAGGACCAACCAAAACTTTCATGAAGGCGTCTTTAGCCTCCGGATTTGTAACCTTAATCTCTTTCACCTTATTGATATTTGAAACAATCATGAATATCACCTCTCTATTTTTTCTTTATTATATACCATTTCAGTCCATTCCGTAAAATCTTTAATTAGCAAAGCTCTGGCCGGCGCCGCCTCCGCGCTTCTTATTTTAAGCGGCAGTACAATCAACAGATATTCTCCCGAGGAAACATTTTTCAATTCAAGACCTTCAATAATCAAAATACCTTCCTTTAAAAGTATTTTGTGTGTAGGATGACCTTCCTGGTTTCTTTCTATGCCAAGCGAATCGATTCCTACGCCCTTCAGATTTTTTCCTTTCAATATTTCTGCAGCCGATGCATCGATGTATACAAAATCGACAAGTCGGCTTTCTATGGAATTTCGCGTTTTGAACAATACGAAGTCAATCCCTGAGAAGTCCATTCCGACGATATCCTCATCGGTTATGTATTCCTCAGCTTTAGTAAAATCTATGACGCGACATAGCCCAATCAACTTTTCGGGAGACAAGGAGGCCACATCCTCTCCATTTTTCAAGTAATGAAGGGGAGCATCTACATGTGTACCGGTATGCAAATTGAATTTGACCGAGCTTTCCATGAAACCGTCCTTTTCAAATTCTTTTTCTTTATAAAATCTAGGAGCTTTCTCATTTCTGTTTTTATATAAGGACATGTCAGGTTCAATTGTCATTGATATATCAATTATTTCCATTAATTCATCGCCTCCACTTCCCACCATTTGCGTCCATCCCTTTTTAGAAGCATTTCGGCCTCATCGGGACCCGGCCCTCCGGATTCATAAAAATGCAGTTGCCTAAGCCTATCAAGATGATCCTCGACAGAATCAATGAAAGCCCACGATGCCGCGATTTCATTCCATCTGGCAAAGCGAGACTTTGATCCATTCAAAGCATCTTGAATCAATCCCTCATAAGCCTTCGGACTGCCATGGGAATCGAATGTGCAACTCTGACAAAACTTCATGCTTACAGGCATGATGATTTTGTCTTTTCCGGGCTTTTTAATGTTAAACTTCAGATAAACGCCTTCATCAGGCTGAATCAATATAGCCAAAAGATTTTTTCCTCCCAAGTCTTCATAATCTTCGAAATAACTACAGGAATCTTTGAATTCAACCACGATGTATGCTGATTTTTCACTAAGTCTTTTACCCGTTCTGATATAAAACGGAAGATCCTTCCATTCCTCTCTTTCTATATAGACCTTCATGGCCACAAATGTTTCCGTCATGCTCTCCGAAGAAATTCCCGTTTCTTTTCGATAGGATTTGCAATTTTCACTCCTTGCGTATTGACCTATCACGCATCCGGTTTTTACATCTTCTTTGTCGAACAATCGCAGGGATGAAAGTATTTCTAGCCTTTTAGCCCTAATTTCATCCTCTTCACCGCAGGAAGGTTTTTTCATTGCAATCAGAGATATCAGCTGGAGCAAGTGACTTTGCACCATATCCTTTATTGCTCCAGTATCATCGTAATAGCCTCCGCGTTCCTTTATTCCGCTTGTTTCGGAAACGGTGATTTGAATGTTGTCTATAGCATTTTTGTTCCAAAAACTTTCAAAAATTCGATTGGCAAATCGAATCACCAATATATTTTGTATCATTTCCTTTCCTAGGTAATGATCGATTCTGTATATTTGCGAATCATCGAAAACAGCCTTAAACGTTTCGTTAAGTACACGGGCCGTATCAAGACTCTTTCCGAAAGGTTTTTCCACAACAATTCGTTTCCACGCCGATTCTTCCCTATTCCACCCCAGTTTTCCTATGGACTCGGAAACAGACGCATAAAGCTTGGGATGTATCGCAAGAAAAAACATCATTTCCACCTTCGAAAGTGGCAATCCGCAAAACGATTCAGCCATGATTTTCAGTTTCTCGTAAGACGGCGGTGACTCTATATCCATGTCGCAATAATATACATGGGGCAGAATCCTTTCATCAAATTCTTTTGCATGGTCGCTATGATATATCGCTTCCTTGAATTTTTCACCCACATCATCCTTACCCAATTTTTTTCTACCTATCAAAATCAAGGCGGTATGTTCGCCCCAGGATCCAGCAGCATACAATCCATAAAGCCCGGGCAATACCTTCCCCATGGCCAAGTCGCCTGTACCACCGAAAACAAAAAATATTCTTTCATATCCGCTAGTTTTATTCGGTTTATTTTTCATGGACGGAATGTCCTCCAAAAATATTCCTTAAAGCCGCCAAAACTTTTCCCGCATATGTATCATGGTTCTTCGATTTGTATCTTTCAAGAAGAGAAAGAGCTATAACCGGAGCCGACACCTTCCTTTCCAAAGCCTCCTCGACCGCCCATCGTCCCTCTCCTGATGTATCAACCTCTCCTCTTATGCCCGAAAGATCTCCATGGGTTTCAAATGCTTTTTTCATGGTATCCATAAGATAGCCTTCGATTATAGAACCGTGATTCCATATTTCAGTCAGGGCTTCGAAATTGATATAATAATCGCTTTTTTCCATGATTTCAAATCCTTCACCCATGGCCTGCATCATTCCGTATTCTATTCCGTTGTGAATCATCTTTACGTAGTGTCCGCTTCCGTGAGACCCTATGTATCCATACCCTTTCGGTTTGCATATATTCTTTAATACTGGCCGAATGCATTCATACGCCTTTTCCGTTCCTCCAACCATCATGCAGGCCCCGCTCCTAGCTCCTTCAATTCCCCCGCTAGTTCCCACATCAACAAATTCCACACCTTTTTCGCTCAAGTTTTTTGCTCGCCTTATGCTGTCCTTGTAGTGTGAATTACCTCCATCGACTATAATATCCCCTGGATCAAGGAATTTTTCGAGTTCGCCGATGATATCGTCAACAGCTATTCCTGAAGTTACCATAAGCCAAATTATTCTCGGTGATTCCAATTTTTCAACCAAATTTTCAAGACTCGAAGCCACAAGAGCTCCAAATGAAACCATCTCTTTTGATTTTTCATAGTTTCTGTTATATACCGTCACATCAAATCCGTGATCCAGCAAATTCAGACAAAGATTTCTACCCATTTTACCAAGCCCTACCCATCCAATTTTCATTTTAAATCACCTCCTATACTTTTTTTACCCCTCTACTAATTAAATATGCTTGAAAGCTTTAAATTGATTCAAAGCTCGTGATATAATTATTGGGACGCATTTAGGAGGAGACTTACACATGGATATAAAACAATTGGAAGCTTTTGTAGCAATCTCAAAGCTCAAGAGTTTTTCTAAGGCCGCTGAATCTCTTTACATTACCCAACCCACGATCAGCACTCATATCAAAAATCTGGAATATGAATTGAATACAACCCTTATCGATAGGTCGTCGAAAAAAATTCATCTCACGCAGGCAGGGGATATCCTTTATAAATACTCAGTGGACATCTTGAATAGTCGCGATTATGCAATATATTCACTCAATGACTATAAGGGTAAAATAGAAGGCCTTCTAGAAATTTCAGCCAGTTCCGTGCCGGAGGAACATTTGCTGCCGGATATGCTTATGTCCTTCAATGAAATTTTCCCCGATGTAAGATACAAGATTGCCAAGTACGATTCAGGGCTGCTTATTGAAAAGATTCTTCAAGGAGAAATCAATTTTGGCATAGTGGGTTCAAAAACAGATTCTAAAAAACTAGAATATCTAAAGATTATGAGCGATGAAATCATCTTGGCCGCTCCACCATTAGATGTGTATTCATCGATAGAGATTGATCCTGCTGAATTGAAAAACTTTAGATTCATCTTACGTGAAAAAGGCTCCGGCTCAAGAAAAGCTCTTGAAGAAGCACTTTCAAAGCAAGGCATCTCCATTTCAGAACTAACCATACACGCCTTCATCGAAAACAACAGAACGATTGTGGAATGCCTAAAGAAAAACATGGGGCTGACTTTCATTTCTAGGCATGCCGTCCTCAAAGACCTAAGCGAAGGCTCTCTTATTATCATTCCGGTAAAGGGCATGCATATATTCAGAGATTTCTATTTTGTCTACAACAAGACAATAGCGCTTTCTCCCTTGGCCAATGCTTTTAAGACCTTCGTCACAAATGGCAATAAAGTTATTGATTCTTAAGGCAAAAGCCCACTAAAAGACAATTGTCTTTTAGTGGGCTTTTG
>CAZTZB010000092.1:0-5368 GCA_964617505.1 uncultured Peptostreptococcaceae bacterium
CTTCTATCTCCATTATCTTTTCTACTCTTCTTTCGTGGCGTCCACCCTCGAACTCGGTTTCCAGCCAAGCATCGACTATGCCTATTGCAATGCCTTCTCCAATGACCCTGCCGCCCATTGCTATCATGTTGGCGTTGTTGTGGGCCTTGGCCATTCTGGCTGAATACTCTTCAGAAACAAGCGCGCAGCGTATTCCCTTTACCTTATTTGCTGCAAGGGATATACCTATTCCCGTTCCGCAAACAACAATGCCCCTGTCGCATTCTTCCTTCATTATTGCCTCGGCAGTTATCCTTCCGTAATCCGGATAGTCAACCGATTCATTGTTGAATGTGCCATAGTCGGCAAACTCGATCCCCTTTCTGTTAAGGTGCTTCTTGATTGCTTCTTTAAGTTCGAAGCCGCCATGATCAGATCCCAGTGCTACTTTCATATTATTCTCCCTTTTCGTAATTGACAATCTTGTCAAACCCTTTTTTGAGTGCTCCCTCTATCTCTTGGGCGCATTTTCTATAGTCGTCCAGAGACCCCCCAATTGGATCGGATATGTCCCTGTCTGAATAGCCGCCAACAAAATCCTTCAGTGTATATATGTGGCGGTCTTTTTGCGCGAACATGCTGAAAACATGATAAGCATGACTCTTCGTCATTGTCAAAATCAAATCGCTTTCGGCTATGTCATCACGCGTAACCTGCCTTACAACATGGTTACCTATTTTGATATGCTTTTCACCCACCGCCAGAAATGCGTTTTCTGAGACAGGCTTCCCTTTAATTGCAGCCAGACCTCTTGACGCCACCTCAACGCCGGGGTTTCCCGCCTTCTTGATCATTTTTTTTAGAATGCCTTCCGCCATGGGGCTTCTACATGTGTTTCCGGTACATATGAATAATACCTTCATGGGGTCACTTCCTTTCGATCCAGCGGTTTCCTGCCGCCTTCCTTAGCCTGTTCATAACGGCTCTGCCTATTTCCTTTTCCTCTATGGTTTCGGAGAGGATTACATCCATCTTCATTTCGTCGAAAAGCCTAAGAGCCATGAAGAGTCTCGATGCTATCTCTTCCGGTCTTTCTATGCTTCCAAGTGAAATCACCTTGAATCCCTCGTATTTATCCATGTTTTCTTCGGTGGCCAATATTCCAACCATTTGACCTTTTTCTTTCCTTTTTAATGCTTCGTGCAGGATTGATTTAGCCATTTCCTGCCTATTTCCCCCCGCCATGAACACATCGGCATCAGGGGAATAGTGTGTATATTTCATTCCCGGAGACCTCGGCACCAAGGGGCTGTCGGCTTCCAAGAGGGCCTCGTCAATCTCGCAGGCTCCGGTAACTGCCGCTATTTGATCGCGGGTTACGCCTCCCGGCCTAAGAATCATTGCTATGTCTCCCGTAACATCCAAGACTGTAGACTCCAGCCCAACCTGGGTATCCCCTCCACAGACTATGCAGTCTACCTTTCCGAAAAGGTCCTTTAGAACATGTTCTTCCCTGGTGGGGCTTGGCTTGCCTGACAAATTCGCGCTTGGGGCCGCAACCGGAATGCCTGCCATTTTAATCAGCCTCTTGGCAAGCGGATGAGACGGCATTCTAACTGCTACGCTGTCCAAGCCCGCCGTTACTATTTCGGGCACCAAGTCTGATTTTTTAAATATCATTGTGATTGGCCCCGGCCAGAATGCAGCCATCAATTTTTCCGCGGCCTCAGGCACCTCGCTTACAAGGGCATCGAGCTCGCATCGTTCTGCTATATGTACTATAAGTGGATTGTCCGATGGACGCCCCTTGGCTACAAATATTTTCTTTACGGCGTCCTCCGACAAGGCATTTGCTCCCAGTCCGTAAACGGTTTCTGTGGGAAAAACGACGGTAGCGCCTTCTCTGAGTAGCCCCGCCGGGTGCCTAAGCTTATCATCGTCTATGTGGTCTGGATCTATATATATTATCTGTGTCTTTTCCATGGCTATCGCCTCCATATCTAAAATATGTTGACTCCATAAGAGGCAGCATATGCGCTGCCTCATTTTATAAACAAGTTTTCATTATCAAGTGAGTATTTTTAGCTTGGCCGCCTGGTCTTCTGTGGTCAGAGCCTCGATTATTTCGTTGAGGTCACCGTCGAGTATATAGGCCATCTTGTACAATGTAAGGTTTATTCTGTGGTCGGTAACCCTGCTCTGCGGGAAATTGTAGGTTCTTATCTTCTCGCTTCGCTCGCCTGTGCCAACCTGGGATTTTCTTTCATCGGCTATTTCCGCATTTTGCTCCGCAAGTTCTCTCTCATAAAGCCTTGCTTTTAATACCTTCATGGCCTTGACCTTGTTCTTTAGCTGGGACTTTTCGTCCTGACATGTAACAACAAGACCTGTTGGCAGATGGGTAAGCCTCACAGCGGAGTCGGTTGTGTTTACAGACTGACCTCCGTTTCCCGACGAGCGGAAAACGTCGCATCTAATATCATTTGCGCCAATTTCAACTTCCACATCTTCAACCTCCGGAAGTACTGCAACCGTAACTGTTGATGTGTGTATCCTTCCGCCAGATTCCGTTTGAGGAATCCTCTGTACTCGGTGAACGCCGCTTTCGTATTTAAGCTTTGAATATGCTCCGTTTCCCTTAATCATAAAAATGACTTCCTTGAGGCCGCCAACTCCCGTCTCGCTTGTGTTCATTATATCCGTTTTCCAATTATTACGCTCTGCGTAGCGGGTATACATCCTAAAAATTTCAGCTGCAAAAAGCCCCGCCTCGTCGCCACCGGCTCCGGCACGGATTTCGACTATTACATTCTTCTCGTCGTTGGGGTCCTTTGGTATGAGCATGAACTTTATTTGCTCGCTCATTGCCTCGTACTTGCCCTCAAGCTCCGGCAGTTCCATCTTCGCCATCTCACGAAGCTCCTCGTCGTTACTGGTATTGATTATTTCGTTAGTCTCGTCAAGAGCATCCTTAACCAGCTTGTATTCCTTGTACTCTTCGACTATTGGCTCGAGACTCGAGTGCTCCTTCATGTATTTTTGCCAAGTGGGCTGATCGCTTATGATTTCCGGATCGGAAATTTTTTCATTCAGTTTTTCGTACTTCTCCAGTATAAATTCAAGTTTTTCAAGCATTGCTTCACTCCGTTCGTAATGTATCTTATATTTTATCCGGCCTAAGGGATGCCTTGACTACCCTCTCTATTCCGGCTAAATCTTTGATCCTCAGTATATTATTATAACATGATTCACCACCGCATTTCACCTTTTTGAGCAAATTTTCGACGGCATCTGCCTGACCAGAGCCAAGCTCGAGGTAAATCATTCCGCCATTTTTCAAGAAACGCTGAGCTTTTTCCACTATTGTCCTATAGAAATCAAGTCCGTCCAGTCCTCCGTCAAGTGCTCCCCGAGGTTCGTAAACGGCAACCTCCCTTTGAAGAGAGTCTATGTCGCCGGCAGGAATATATGGGGGGTTTGATACTAGAACGTCTACCTTTTCTCCTATAAGCTCAAAGGGTTCGAACAGGTTTCCCAAAAGAAAATCTATCCTTTGTGAAACCCCGTTGCTCTCGGCATTTTTCCTTGCCATTTCGATGGCATCTTTCGAAATATCAACCGCATACACATTAGAAAGGGGAAGGTATTTCGCGAGCGATACGGCTATGGCCCCGCTTCCGGTTCCTATGTCAAGAATGCTTAAGGCTCCGCGATTCTTCAAATCGCTTATTGCCTCTTCAACGAGAATCTCAGTGTCGGGCCGAGGTATAAGCACCTGGGGCCCCACCTCGAAATCGAGTCCCATAAATTCCTGCTTTCCTGTAAGATACTGAAGTGGAACCCCGCTTCTTCGTTTTCGAGCAAGTGCTCTAATTTTACTCTCGTCTCCCAGGCTTATTTCCTCGCTCGGATTGGTCAGAATATGCAGCCTGTCCCTTCCAAGCACAAGCCCTGCAATAAGCTGGGCATCGAGAAGGGGCGACGCAGATGAATCATCCAGGGATTTTTTCAGTTCAAGAATTAACTGTCTCAGTATCACTTTTATTATCCTCTTCTTTTTCCGCCGCTTCCATCTCAAATACTGCCTTAAGGGAAGCTATTGCAACCTCTATTTGGTCTTCATCGGGCTCCTTGGTTGTAAGCTTTTGGAACCTTAGGCCCGGCCATGAAAGGACCTTGACCAGTGTAGATTCGCTTCTTCCGGCCCATTTAAGCACCTCGTATGAAAGGCCCGCAACTACCGGCAAAAGTATCAATCTTGACAAAATGCGCACCAATAGGTTGGGCCAACCCACGAATGAAAATATTATTATGCTTATGAGCATTACAAATACTATGAAGCTGGTTCCGCACCTCGGATGGAGGGTTGTAAACTTTGAAGCATTTTCAACGGTCAGCTCCTGCTTGTTTTCAAAGCAGAAGATGGTTTTATGCTCCGCTCCATGGTATTCGAACACACGCCTTATGTCTTTCATTCGGGAGATAAGAAGAACATATGCTATAAACATAGCTATTCTAAGCACGCCTTCGAGTAGGTTCATTAATATGGGGCTCTTTATTACTCCCTTTGTCATGCTTATGGCAAATGTCGGGAATATGAAAAATAGGCCCGCCGCCAAGAAAACAGCCATTATGACCGAGAAGTACATGACATAATCGTCAAGCTTGTCCCCCAGCTTTTTTTCAAGCCACTTGTCGAACTTGCTTTTTTCAGCCTCTGTAGGCTCCTCAAAAAATTCTGCAGAGTATGTTATGGCCTTTATACCAGTAACCATCGCGCTAAAAAAGACCACTACGCCTCGGATGATTGGAACTTGCGCAATTGCCGACCTCTCGATGGCACTTACCTCGTCCTTCTTTATTATTATTTCGCCGTCGGGCTTCCTTACCGCTATCGCCATGTGCTTCTTTCCGCGCATCATGACGCCCTCAATTACCGCCTGTCCTCCGTATGAATGCCTTGGACACGAATCATCGGGGACGGTTCTTTTTGATTTTTGCTCTTCTTGCCTTATTCCATTTTCGCTCATGTTTTTTCCTTTCGAAAAAAGTAGAAAGTAGAAAGTGGAAAGTAGAAAGGAAAAGATTAAAACCGAAAGGAAAAAAAACAACCTCTCAAATACCCTTCAATTTAATTTTTAACTAGCTACTTTCGTACTTTCAATATCCTACATTCTATTGTTTTAATTTCCTACTCCTCTACTTTTGCCTATATTTGCCTCTTTCGTTATTCATCTTTGGGCTTTGCTCTTTTATCTTTTATCTTTTATCTTTTATCTTTTATCTTTCCACTTGCTACTTGCTACTTGCTACTTACTACTTGCTACTTGCTACTTGCTACTTGCTACTTGCTACTTGCTACTTACTACTTGCTACTTGCTACTGTTTT
>CAZTZB010000093.1:0-5254 GCA_964617505.1 uncultured Peptostreptococcaceae bacterium
TGTCCTGGCCTCCGAATGTCGTGTAGGTTATTGCCTGCTCGACGGATGACGCCTGTTCGCTGACCCAGGTAAATTCATGGGAATACTCCATTTCATAAACAACTTTCCACATTCCTCCAAAGTCATATTCCCCCGACATGAAGCCCCCAACTGACAAGGTGCCGTTGGAAGTCGTATTGGACTCGCTTCCCTCTATGCCCGTGAAACTGGTCTCGCTGTTTCCGATATAGTCGTCCCCTCCGTCAAGCTCTTCCAAGTCCATGAATACCGGCGGGGACGCTATCACTGCAAAAACCTTGGGATCCGTGTAGTGGATGCTTCTTTCCCCTGTATAGCTTAAGATCATGGTGTCCACATCCGTGTCCGGAGTCGCAAAGAAATATAGAAGACCTCCAAGCCACTCTCCACCATAAATATTTGAATCGTCACTGGTGTTTATATGCGACTTGAATATCTGCCGGCTTATGACGGCGTATTCGGCGTTCCTTAGCCTCGAAGTAGTCCAGTCATCATGAACCCAGTTTTCCATCTCCGTTACATTGATAAGACCCTGTTCGCCTGTTTCCGTGTCAAGTTCCACCTCTCCAACCTGTATGTAGTTGAAAAATGCTTCGTTGTCACCCCTCATTATTAATCTAAATCTGATGGCTTTGTCATCATCGTCCTTCAGCGTGTCCCCGTCGTAGTTCTTGTCCGGAAACCACCACCAGTAGGCGTTGTGGTATTTGTCGTAGGTATCATAGCCGCAGTCTCTCCATTCCTTGTCCACTTCCCTCGGATAGTACTGCATGATCGATACGGATTCGTGCGTGTCCCCGTTGAAATCGGCCGCCACTGCTCCGTACTCCACGTATTGGAAAAGGTCGTCGCTGTCGTAACCCGCATCAGCAACAAAATCCACATCGCCGTAGAGCGGGTGGTCTTCTTTCAGCAATCCCCCATCCTTGTCTGTTTCAACCTTCATACCCATATCGTAGTATCTGTCCTTTATGCTAAAGCCGTATGAAGAATGTTGATATATGACGCTGTCCAGATATATGTGTTCCGCGGTACCCACACCGTCGATTTTCACAATGGCCAAATTGGTGTTGCAGCCCGGAACACTGAAGTATGTGTTGTAATAGTTCCAATCCTCATCCAGAGTTATTCCGCCCATCACATCTATGTTGCTGGCTTCGCTTATGTAGAACCTGTCGCCGTTGCCGTCATAGACATAGCGGGCCAGATACCTGGTGGTGGAATTCTTGTTTTTGAGGAAGGTGTCGACATTGGGGTCACTTGCTATTATATCTTCCTTAACCTGCCCCGAAACGACCAGCTCCGCCTGTCCGTCTCCGGTGACGTCTCCATAATCAAGCGACACCCTTACCAAGTCAAGGTCGTAGCCGCCGTTGAGCCTGTCCCCGGCGTCTGAATCCACGGGTATGTTGATGATGTTCGAGCCGAGAGGATCGGCCCTGCTGCCCGATATCACCTTGAGCTTGGATGGAGTGTACTCGTCGGATTCCTTGTATTTAAGCTTGTCGCCGTCTTCGGTATCCTTGTATACCTGCTGCCCGTAGAAGTAGCCGTAGGCAATGCTCAGGTCGTCGACACCGTTTTGCGTGATGTCCTTGCCGAGGAGCTTGACCATGTTGGGTATGCGGCCGTCCACCGATCCCATTCCATACTCGTATATTTCGCTCCAGCTTAATGGGTCTTCCCAGTCTTTAAGCTCACCGCCAGTCTCCCTTCCCAGTTTGTACACCTCTACCCTAGGATCGCTTGTTTCCGGTATATAAACGGCAATCTCGTCAACACCGTCTCCATCGAAGTCGCCCGTTGTGATTTGAAGATAGTTCTGGAACTGGTATGAGAATTTAGTGAAATCTTCGGAACCGCTTCCATTATTGCCAAATAAATGTCCTTGAGGAGGAATCACCTCAAAAATCATCATTTGGTTTTCGGCACTGCCGTAATTTGGGTCCTTGGGATCAATAAAAGAAAGGCAAAGACCTCCCTTTGAAGGGTCCAGATAATCATATATCCCCCCGAGCACGACCATCTGGCCCTTCCTTCCGTCACCGCTGAATTCCCCCTCCACCGCATTGTATCCGTAAAAAGGCTCGCCGCCATAATGAAGGGCTGATGCGGGATAAAACCTGTTGATTCCGGTCGTTCCTGTGTCATATGGAATGAATTCGTCGTTGCTGCTGTCCCCCTGTAAATTACCGAACATCTCTCCGTAATTAAAGAACTGCCCGTCGTCGGATACCCCGTAAAACTCCGATACTACGCTGGTAGACTTGTTGTCCCTTCCAAAGGGGTTTTCGTCGTCCCCAATCTCCTCGCTCCCCGACGGAATTTCGCTGTTGTCGATGCCGAGCGCGTCGAAGATGGTCCACGAGGTGTCCTCCGCATAGGCCTCAGAAAAGCTTCCGCCCAATGCCAGCATTAAAGACAGGCAAATCGCGGTCATAAAAAGTACCGGTTTTTTTCTCATGATTCATCCTACTCCTTTTCATGGTTTTAATCGCTCAAGTCTCCCTAAACAATACTTTTATCTTATGATTTAACGAATAAAGACTAATTGCATTTAACTTTATTTTCCATTATATCAATGTAAATATGCCGACATTAAAAACGTCCGAAATCAGCTGCTGAAATGCCGAAATTGGCCTAATTGAAACAATAATTGTCAAATGATATACTTGAAGTAGCCCATGTGAAAATAATAACTATAAATAGTATCAGGAGACATTTATGTTTAATATAGCCATTTGTGATGATAATATTATTGATTGCAATAAGATAAAAAATGATATTGAACGAATATGCCTAAAACATATGGAAGACTATTGCGTGGAATTGTACCAAAACCCCAGGCTTTTGGTTTCTCTCATGAAAAATGATATGGACAAGTATGATGTGCTTCTATTGGACATATGCATGGATGTGCAAAACGGTATAGAAACTGCTAAAGATATAAGGAAAATCAATAAGGATCTTGGTATAATTTTCATAACATCCTCCCCCGACTATGTGTATGCCGGCTATGATGTAGAAGCCATAGGCTATCTATTGAAACCTTTTGACGCATGCAAGTTGGAAAAACTTCTTTTGAAGATATGGGACAAGAATAGTAGGCACAAACACTTAAAAATTGAAAATCGAGGAAACATCCACAATATAGCATTTGAAGATATCCTGTTTCTTGAATCAAATGACAAAAAAATCAAAGTGGCAACTTCCAACAAGGAAATCACCACTTACGGCAAACTATCCGATTTTCACAAAAAATTGCCTGAAGACCATTTTATATTCTGTCATAAAAGCTTCATTGTAAATTTGCGGCATGTAAAGAACATGTCATGCAATTCTTTTATCCTTGCATCCTCAAGAGTAATACCCATAAGCCGTTCCAAATATAAAAACGCTAAAAACAATTTTTTGAAATATCTCAGCTTGTAAGTTGCATTGCTATTTCCACTACAAATACATTTTCATCGTTATGTATGTTTACTAAGCCGTTATTTTTTTTTGCCACCTTGTTGATGATTTTAATGCCATATCCATGGTCCTTTTCATCGACTTTGCTCGACTTGTATTTCCCATTTCTTTTTATGATTGTTCCATCGACACTGTTCTTGCAGGATATATATAAAAAATTATTCTTGAGATGACAATCGAATTTTATCCACGAGCCGTTGACACCGCCGCAGGCTTCAATAGCATTGTCTAAAATATTAGCAAGCAAACTGCAAAGGTCAATGTCGTCAATCTCTATTCTTTCATTTATGTTGACCGAATAATCAAAGGCAATATTCTTTTCTTTGGATTCATTTATTGCCCTGTTTGTTATAGCGTCAATCACCGGCACACAACATATTTCAACCGGTGTCCTCAGCACTTCCCTTTTCCCCATGCCTGCTATGTATTTCTTTGCCTTGACAATATTTTCATCTTCCAACAAGTTGCTTATTGAACTGATATGAGCATTCATGTCATGCTTCAACAATTTTATTTCATCTATATGTTCACTTGTTTTTTTTAAATTATCCATCAATATTTTCGCCTTATAATCTGCACTTATCAGCCTTGCCTTAGTATCAGAAGCATGTCTAATAAACTGTATGCTTCTATCTATACATTGCAATGCAATATATATGACCAGGGATGTTTTAAAAAAATAAGTGTCTACTTGCTTGATGATGCTAAGATTAAAAATATCCAGCAAATAGCCCGCCCCAAGTATCAGCAGTCCAAAACCCATTCGTTTCAATTGCGCATTTTTGCTTTTAAATTCAATGATTATGGCGGCAAAGGCAAGTATATAATATATTAAATGCAAATACTGAAATATCATTAAAATATAGATGTTTGCATCAGCATTGAACATTTGATTCAATGAAATGACCGGATAACAAATGCAATGCAAAATCAATGCCGATTTAATGAGAGCCCTTGCTCTTTTGCTTATTGACAAAGCAAATACCAAAACCAGAACAGGCAACAAAAATTGCAGAATCATGAAGGTTATCATTATTTGATTGGGAGACAGCAAATAATAAATGAAAAGTGTTCTTCCCGGCAAATACAGGCCTACAACAATTGCAAACATGCCTAAAAACATATTGGATTGTTTATTGACTGAAGTGTAATCATCTAGAAAATAAATTATCAGCAGAAATATTCCAAGTATGATAAGCATCATTCCAAGAATGAATAGCAATAAAGAATTACGAACAGAATAAAGTAGCAGATTGGAGGCACTCCCAATATAAAATGACCCCAAATAATTATTTGTATATTTAGTTAAATTTAATTCCAATATTTTTCCATCATAATCATCCAAATCAATGGTTATTAATCTACGCCCAGGCATAGCAAATATCCCATTGTCAAAACCCCATTTGCCAACTTCCTTATCGTCAATTTTTGCAACTGCACTGGCATATTCCAACACAAACATAATCGTTCTATTATTTTTCGATATGTCCTTTTTTATAATAAACGGCTCAAGTACATATTTCCCATCGACTGGGCCCGGTATTGATATAAGCTCTTTATCTTCATTCTCATTTTCAATATACCAATTATCATTAAATGTAGAAATATCAATGTCCCTATAAAAATTCAAACCTACACAAAGAAGGATTGCTGCAAAAAATAGGCTCACCAATATAATTATTCCTATTTCATTCTTCTTTTTTCCCATTATATATTTCTCCTCACAATAACTTACAATAATTATATGTTTTTCTCATCAATTATT
>CAZTZB010000094.1:0-5215 GCA_964617505.1 uncultured Peptostreptococcaceae bacterium
AAGAGAAAAAATAAACCTTGATATATTTTGGCTCAAAGATGAGAATTATATTGACCTAAATAACCTTCCAGAACCAGAAGAATTGATAGATAAAATATATCAAGATTTAGAAAGTGTATTACGGAGTGTACAAACGATTAAGGATGGGTTGAATTAGAAAAATAATAGAATGGAAGCCAGATTCACATGGGTCAATACTTATAATGAAATAACCAAATGGTTATTGTCAAAAGAAAATCAACAAGAATACCTAATAGAAACGCTGAAAAAAATCGGCGTTGAAGGCTTTAAAGATATTGACGAAGAGGGGGAAGAATTTGAATTAAATGAAATTGATCCATTTTCTTTTTTCGCCTACTTAAATAAATATAAAACAACCAAAAAACGTTTAGAGATTCTTCAAAAAATTCATTCTGAACTTGAATTGCCATGTGAGAAACCTAGTGATGTAGCAGGGATACCGACATCTCATCCATTAAAAGTACGATTGTTTCCATTCAAATATTTAAGAGTTTACAATGAGATAGAGAACCTTTGGAGACTATTCAAACAAGTCTCTAATAAGAAAATAGATGATAGTCTTTTTCAGAAAGTTCTTACAATACGAAGTGTTGGTAAAGGAAAACTAAGTATATCATTTTTTTATACTATTCCAGAGTATTATGTGCCACTAGACTCAAAAACAGTTTCGTTTTTGAGAAAAAATAAGGCCAAATACACATTTAATACGATTGAAGAGTACATGTCAATTTCAGAAAATGCGAAGAAAGTTTTTAAACAAGAACCTTATGAAATCTCTTTTCAGGCATGGGAACATAAAGACCGTGTAAATGATGTGGCGGCTATAGATGATGAAAACAAAAAGATTGGTAGCATCAGAACGCTTCTTGATATTTTAGATAGGTTGAATGAAGATAGTTATGATGAAGATGTTGCAATCTTTTACAGAGGGCATTCAAACAGTAAGTTTGAACTTAAACCCTCAATTTACAGAACTAAAAGTCTAATCAATAATGAAGATATATTATTCAAAGATATAATTGCTCGTAGTCCATATGAATTCAAAGAGTGTGATTCAACTTTTGAAAAGTTGGTCAAAATGCAACATTACTCATTACCAACGAGATTGTTAGATATCACCTCAAACCCACTGGTTGCTTTATTTTTTACATGTAAAGATGATAGGCAAGAAAATGAAGACGGCAGATTATATCGTTTTGAAATTAAAGAAAAGGATATTAAGTATTTTGATAGTGATGCTGTAAGTGTTGTGGCAAATATTGCTCGAAGGCCAATCTCTTTTTCAATAGAACATCTTAAAGATGAAGGAAACAGAGACAATGTTAATCAGGATGAAGTGATTCAATATTTATTGTATGAGATACGTTATGAAAAGCCACATTTTTCGCCAGTTATAGACAAGAAGCATATTGAGATGACCTTCTGTGTAAAACCTAAGTTGGATAATCCTAGAATTATTCGTCAAGAAGGAGCATTTTTCATTTTTGGCATTGACGTTGCGAAAAATAAGCCGGCACATTTTAATTACGAATACGAATCATATATTATTAGCAAATCCGACAAGAGTAAGATATTAAAACAATTAGATTCATTGGGAATTAATGAATCGACTTTGTTTCCAGAAATTGAACATGTAGCAAAACATTTAAAGGAAAAATATTAGGTTCAAGATTTCCCTCAAAAAAAGCCCCGCCGAATCCCTTCAGCGAGGCCACCACTAAAATCCACAGTAAAAACGGTTAAAACCATTAATGACCGGGATTTAGTGGCAAAGATAGGATTTCCTTGAAAGCCTATACTTTCAATCCTTTAGTCTTTTTGGGCTTGCCGCTTTCCTGCTTGTTTTCCTTCGCCTCTTTTTTCCCGCGCTTTTCTTCCTGCTTTTCGGTGAGCTGCGTTTGACCCTTTTTCAACGGTTCGTCTACCTTTTTCGTAGCCTCGTTGGTTTTGCCTTCGGAATTGACGGCCACCTGCGTTTTGCTTGCATTGTCGGGTGTGATTTCCCTGGCTTTCGATTTATCGGGGTTCCATTTGAAGAAATCCAACTTGTCTTCTTCGCGGTTGACTTTAACGTAAGCATTGTATTCCTGGCCCTGCCTGTCTTTCATACCTGAAACGTAAATCGTTTTATCGGCATTCAAGTCGTCTTGCTGCTTTCCGGTGAGATCCACACCGCCTAATCTTGTTGGAATGCGAAAATCCCCGGATTCCGATTGACGTTGGGTTTGCTGCTGATTTTGTTCCTGCTTTTTTACGTTGTCAAACTGAAATTCAATGCCGCGCTTGTCGGCATTCACCTGAATGCTGGCTGAAAATTCTTTGCCGTTTTTGGAAGTCATACCTTCTACCAAAACGGGCTTTCCTTCGCTCAACGCCTGCTTTTGCTTGTCGTCCAACGTGACACCTTTCATAGTGTCGGGGATTTTGATTTTATCGGCACGGATGGACACCAACTCGTTGGTGAGCTTATCCAATGAAACGAATACAGGTGTGGTTTCGCCCTGCTTATACTGCGCATCAACAATGCGCCCCAGGTTGCCTGTTTTAAAAAGATTTTGTTTGTCTTCGTCGGTAAATCTTACTCCGAAATAAGGACGGTCTAATTCCGGTTCTTTACGCAAAGCGTGAATAGATACGGATAGTTTACCGTCAGGCATTTCACGGAAAGAAAGACGGGCATCGGTGCGAAGCGTGATGTCATCAAACCTGGCGGTGATGGGAAGCAAGACCGGTGATTTTTGCCAGTTCAGCATTGGCTCCAAACTCTTTGTCCGTTCAAGGGTTTCACGGGTTACACCGAGGCGTTCCAACTGGTTCCAGTCGATACGGCTTTCGTCGATTGCGTAGCCGGTTTGCTTTTGCCTGTTCGCTTCGGATTCTACCTTGTGCATGTCGATGGTAGCCTTGTTGATAGGTTCGTCCGGCTTTGTGAAGGCTTCCTGCAATTTTTCTACTACTTCCTGTATTTTATCCATCGGCGCTTTGAAAAACTCAAAGCGTGTGGGTTCCTTGCACTGACGCATGAAATTGGACATAAAGTTTTCCAGTGCATTACCGTTTTTGTCGATCATCAGGAAATCCGGGTTGTTTTCCTGTTTCGGTGCAACGGTTTTCGGATTACCGTTTTTATCAATGCCTGCAACAACTTTAAGTTCATCGCTGCCTTTATCTTTGACCAGTAGAACGTCCTGATCTTTCAAATTTTCATCCATAATACTTTTGTTTTAAATCTTACATCACTATTAATGCAATCCAAAAGTACGAGGGAAGACTTTGGGTATAAAGGATTTGGAGCAGGCTGTCCGCGTTTGTCTGCAGGTGTCTGCGTTTGTCTTTTGGAAAGTTTAAAACGGGTTTGATTCTTAACTAAAAAGGTATCCTATTCCGAGAAATACGGCAACTAAAATAAGCCCTGCAATTCCACCCGAAACAATAGTGATGAAAAACCGGTTGTTTGAAAACTCTTTTAACTGATATGTTTTCCATAAAATGATAGTTGTAAGAGGTAGAATAAGTGTAACCGCAGTAATGACACCCGGTGTATATGTCCTGAAATACACTGCTGAAAGAATGTGAGGGAAGAAAGCATTCAAAAAAAGCATTCCTGAAAATCCGGTTATAGCATATTCATAGCTTATCTGGGTTCGATACATTTTTTTGCCAAATACAAGGACAAATCCGAGAATTGTAAATAGCGAAGTTGCAATGACAAACTGGGTTGTATTGATATGTGCATTGAATATCGGATTCTTTGTGTTTCCAATAGCCACCGCTTCTTCAATGTTATGTGCCATGAATGCAAAAGGGAGGTATATGATGATTCTTAAATCCTTCATTTTTGTTTCGCCAAATTTGTGATTCTTTGAATAAAATCCGTTTTTGCATCCGTATAACTGTCCCTGTCGTGTTCGTATTGTTTTTTTAGTTTGAGTTTCAATTTCCCATATTCTTTTGCTGCTTCAGGATGTGTAAGCAAATAATCACGGAAATATAATTCATCCCAGTCGCCACGATACCGCACATGAACATGATACACCTGTCCTTTGAATCCTTCCGGTGTATATCCTTTCATAAACATCATGTGTGGTGCGGGTTTGCCTGGTTGCGGACTATAAATGTATCCAATCGCTTCCATTTTTGTAATTAATTCTTTCATGTCAAAATCGTCTTCTATTTCCAATAAAATATCAATAGTCGGTTTTGCTATTAAACCGGGAATGGCTGTACTTCCCATATGACTTATTCCTGCAATATTTTCAGGGCTGATGGTAGATTCTATCACTTCTTTTTCGGTTGCAAAATTATCTTTCCAACTTTTGTTATGCTCACAAAGGTTAATTGGGAATAATTGCCAAAGTTCTTCGTTGGACATTTCGTTTAATGACTTGCTCATATTATTATGCTTTTTACAGTTACAAAGGTACGGGCTTCGTTTTAATAGTCGCGAAAACCAATGCTCAAATTCCGTCAATGGGAACCATCGCAAGTTGCATAACTAACAATCCGCGCTTCTTCCGATCCATTGCCTTCCTCATTCCAAACCTTGTCAATAACGGGTCATTTGTATTCACCGGGCAAAGGTGTTTACGGGTTATTCACGGGTAGTAAAGTTCAAGCCCCTGCGGGTTTTGACGAAAAATCTTCCTCTTTCCCTTCGGGCGAGCGTATTTTGTCGCAAAAAACATGACTTCCCTAAACCCTACACCGTGAATTGCCCATGAAAACAAACGACCGGTAAGGTCGAAAAAAAAGTCAGGTCATGGAAAAATTATCAGAAGCACGGATTTATGTAGGCACTTATGCCAAGTACAACGAAGGTTCAATCTTCGGAAAGTGGATGGATTTATCGGATTATTCCGGCAGGGAAGAATTTTACGACGCTTGTCGCGAATTGCATAGCGATGAAGAAGACCCGGAACTGATGTTTCAGGATTGGGAAAACATCCCGTCGGCGTTTATCGGCGAAAGTTGGCTATCGGACAATATTTTCGAGTTCATGGAAGCCATTTCAAACCTAAGCGAAACCGAGCAGGATGCGTTTGCCGTTTGGCTCAATTACACAAGTAACGACTTGTCTTCCGAAGATATTGACGATTTAATTTCATCGTTTGAAGATGACTATCAAGGTCAGTACAGAAACGAAGAAGATTATGCTTACGAAGTCGTTGATGAATGCTACGACTTACCGGAATTT
>CAZTZB010000095.1:0-5117 GCA_964617505.1 uncultured Peptostreptococcaceae bacterium
ATATTTTTCGCTTTTGTGATATCCTTATATTGTATAATCACATAAAATTAAGGAGGTTTTACATGAATCTTACCGAAATTTATGACATTATTAAGGAAAAAGAATTTGTAGACTTGACCCATGCTTTTGGGCCAGATATTCCACACTTTCCTGCTCTGCCAAATATGGTAAAGGAAGATTTGTTTACTGTTGAAAAGGATGGATTTTGGGTTGAAAAAATGACTCTAGTCGGTCAATGGGGCACCCATGTTGATTCGCCAAGGCATTTTGTTAGCGGCCTTAGAAAGCTTGATGAGATTGATGTTAAAGAAATGTTCCTGCCCCTTATGGTCATTGATATCTCTGAAAAGGTTGAAAAAGACAATGATTATTGCCTTTCAGTTGAGGATATTAAGGAATGGGAAGCCCTTCATGGAGATATTCCAAGTGGGTGTTTTGTTGCCCTACGTAGCGACTGGTACAAGAGATGGCCTGACCCAGTGCTTATAGATAATAAGGATGAGGCTGGCGTCGCCCATTATCCAGGCTATAGCATGGATTCTTTAAAGTATCTCTACGAGACGAGAAAGATAATGGCTTCGGGCCATGAAACCCCCGACACTGACTGCGGTATTTCTTCATCAAAAGATGAGTTGCCTTGCGAGTATTACGTTTTGAGCACAAACCACTATCAGATTGAATTCATGTCCAATCTTGATAAGGTCCCAGCAACAGGCGCCTTGATAGTAGCCTCTTTCCCTAAACTTAAGGATGGGTCGGGCTTCCCGGCACGTTGCTTTGCAATTTTGCCTTAAATAATTTTACATACTAATGAATGTTAAAGATCTTTCTTTGAAATAAAAAAATGACTCATTGCTAGACTAAACATTTAGCAATGAGTCATTTACTATTATTCTTATTTATAGAATCTATCCATGGGAATAAATTTGACTATATCGTCATATGTTACCACCGCATAGTCGTTGAACTCGCTTCCTTCCCTTGGAATGCTAAGATCAATACCTATTCTGCCTATATAAAAGTCGGGAATTTCATTTATGCTTTTACCTGTCAGGCTTTCAAGCTCACCCTGAAGCTTTTCCCAAGGCATATCTAAGAGGTCGGTTATTTTAACTAGCTCTCCGCTTTGCATGTCAAATGTAAGGTTCTTATCTTCGTAGCTGAATTTTCCAGATTTATCGGTCGCGGAGGCAGAGATTATCATATTCATGTAGTTTTGATTGCCAAACATTATCATATTCCTAATGGTTATTAGGCTTTCAGTCTCCATGGAATTCTTTAGGTCTAGGATTATATCGTTTATTGCCTTATTTATTTTAAACTCGACATCTGCATTGCCTTCTAGAGAAACGTAGATTACATCTTTTGTATCCACTGTTTCATTGACGCTGCCTATGCCTAAAACTGCTTTGGCTGTCGATTTAAGTCCAAAGATATTGTAGCTTGTGATGAGGCCTGATACTTTATTTAAATCGTTATCTTGACCCTCATCTAGCTCTCTAATTAGCTTGCTTACTTTCGCTTGGGGATATTCCTTTGATGCCTCAATAAGGCTTTGGTAGGGCTGGCCCGCTTTTGAGATAAAGGCGTCAATGTAACTACCCTCAGGACCTATTAAAAGATTGCCTATCTGCAATTCGTAAAGCCTTTCCAGCTGCCAAGTCAGGAAAGATACTTCGTTTTTCGTGATGAGTTCTTCCGTTCTAACTGCGTCTGCATATATTGTTTTAAAGTCCGGCTCTGTCCTCTTGTATTTATAGCGCTGAATCTTGTCAAATAGATATGTCATTTCCTTAAAATCTTCTGATAAGTATTGGCCAAGAGCATTGATTGATTCCCAGTCGGTTTCAACATTAGGAGACTCCTCGTATCTTATTATTGTCATAAGTCCGTCTGCTAGTGCCTTATAGTCTGCCCTCACTTCCTCATTCTCTATTGAAGAAATAAGCTCCGGGTTTAGTATGCCCTGCATATCTATATTGAGGGCGTCCATATATTCGGGATTAAATATCTTGGAATTCATTTCATTGATGCTTTGCTGCTGCTCAATAACCAATAACTCTATCATGGCCTCGGCCTCGCTTTGAGAAACCTTGTCTATGTTCTCCCTTATAAATAATCCAAGCTCATCTGAAGCAGCTCCGGTTTCTACAAGGTTTTCGTATTTTTCAAATACGGTTTCAGTCGTTGTGGTGACTTCCTCGTTTTCGCCTTCTATTTCTGTTTCTATTGCTTCTTCCTGCTCATTTGTGGGTGCCTGACATGCTGCGCTAAGTAGCAAGACCCCTGCAATTATTATTAGCATGATTTTTTTCATTTGTATCCCCTTTCAATATATATCCTTTATTATACTATCACTCAGGATAAGCCAAAGAGATACAAAAAAATTACAATACAACTTTAAACAAAAGCACTTTTGAATCATTTTATAAGATTTTATAGATTATTTTAAATAAATATTTTCAATAAACCTTGCACAAATTTGCTTAATTTAAATATTATTTCACTAATTTCCGCAATAATTTGCTTAAATTATTGCTATTTGCTTAAAATAACGATATAGCAAGTTGTAATATGATTTGATTAGCTTTTTATCACACTCCCAAACCACCCCCATCGAATTAACGACAGGGGTGGTTTCAAATAGTGCTATATTATTTTTCTCCACGCTCTCTGTAGTCTTCTTCTACGCGCATCTTCCAGTTTCTATCAACTTTCTTGCTTGCTCTAAGGTTCTTGACGGCCTCTCCCACAACATCGTAGTTGAGAGATGTTCCTATGGGGTCGGAGTTGAATCTTGCAGCTCTGTCCTCGTCAATTCCAAAGCGCTCCGCCTCTGCAACGGCGTCGATGTTTGCCCCAAGGAATATGAACTCCCAGCCGTATTTCATTTTCTGATTCTCTACCATTTTCTTGATTATTTCGTAGTCATATTCTCGGCTGGCATTTTCCATTCCATCTGTAGTTATGACGATTATTACCTTCTCTGCCCGCTCGCTCTCGGCTGTCTGCTTTTGGGCGTTTCCTATCTTATTTATGGTTTTTCCAATTGCGTCGAGGAGAGCCGTAGTTCCCCTAACATAATACTCACTGCTTGTAATGGCTTCTACTCCACGAAGGTTTATTCTGTCGTGGAGAAGCTCATAGCCGTCATCAAAGAGTACCGTTGTAACAAAGGCCTCTCCAGGCTCCTTCTTTTGCTTTTCCATCATGGAATTGTAGCCCCCAATGGTGTCGCTTTCAAGCCCGCTCATTGATCCGCTTCTGTCCAGGATGAAAACTAGTTCTGTCAAATCTTTTTTCATGGTGTCACCCTCCTTGTGTTTTATGGCTTAAGGATAACACCATGCGGAAATCAAATGGTCGCATGGAAAGCGACAAATTCAAGATGCTTTATTCATGAATGTTTTTTCTTCCTTTAATGCAAGAAGCGCCCTATAGTATTGACATTCTTGCACATAATATCTATACTTATATGCAAGAATGTCAATAAAATAATCACAGAAAGGGTGAACAAATATGAACTATACGGAAAGAATTTTAAAAATTGCATATAGCAACAATGGAACAGTAACATCTTCACAAGTCACTCATGCTGGCATACACCGTCAATTTTTAAGTATTCTTGTCAAAAAAGGCTTACTTGAGCACTCTGGGCGCGGTATATATGTTCTCCCTACTGTTTTTGACGACGAAATGTATAATTTACAAATACGTTTTAAACGAGGAATATTTTCTCATGAAACAGCTCTTTTCCTATTGGGCTTGTCTGATCGAACACCGATTAAATATTCCATGACCTTTCCTCTTAAATATAATACAACTACTGTAGATTCAAGCAAAGTGAAATATTATCGAGTCAAGGATGATTTCTACAAACTTGGCATCATCTCGATACCGTCTCCAAATGGCAATATGGTTAAAACGTATAATAGTGAAAGAACTCTTTGCGATATTTTAAGAACAACAGGTAAAACAGATATTCAAATTGTAACAGATGCCTTCAAGATTTATACTCGTATGGGAAAAAAGGATATCCCCTTGCTTTCAGAATATGCAAAACTTTTTAGGGTCGATAAAAAACTACGTTCGTATTTGGAGGTGTTGCTATGAAAAATGCAATGCAATTAAAAGCAATTATAAGAAATTTAGCTAAATCCAAAAATATATCCGCTCAAATAGTAATGCAGAACTATATGCTTGAACGATTACTTGAACGAATTTCAATATCACAATATAAATCAAATTTCATTCTTAAGGGAGGTTTCTTAATCGCTTCAATAGTTGGCTTGGATACAAGAGCGACCATGGATATTGATGCAACCATTCGCGATTTGCCGGTCGATGAAAAAACCATCACCAATATGTTTAAGGAAATTTGCAGTATTAATCTAAATGACGATGTATCGTTTCTTGTAAAAAGCACAGTAGAAATACGCAATAATGCTTCTTACACAGGCTTTCGTATTGCATTAAACGCATTTTATCCACCAATGGCCATTCCATTAAAAATTGATATTACTACTGGAGATAAAATCACACCTCGGGAAATTGTCCACGAATTCAAATTGCTTCTTGAACCGCGCAGCATCAATATTCTTGCATATAATTTAGAAACAGTTATTGCTGAAAAATTGGAAACAGTCATCTCTCGTGGAGATCAAAATACACGTCCAAGAGACTATTATGACATATTCATTATTAAGAAATTACAGTGGCAAAATATTAGTCCCAATTCACTTCGTTTAGCTCTCATTGCGACCTCAGAAAACAGAGGAACCCTATCTGTTTTAAATCGCTATGACAAAATCCTGATTGAAATTGAAAAAAGCAATATCATGAAAAAGTATTGGCAATATTATCAAAAACAATTCGATTATGCAAAAGGCATTGCTTTTGAGGACATTTGTTCTGTAATAAAGAAAATCTTAGATGATATCTACAAAAAAAATGCATAGAATTATTTATAGTTTAGATTTAATTGCAAGGCAATTTCATTCAAAGTGTTTTTTCTCCAAAGTGGAAGAGCACTTCGTTTATTTCAAAGATGTTGTAATTCTCCTCTTCTATAAAGTACTGAATTATTACATCGGACCTGCTGCTGTTTGATAGGGCAA
>CAZTZB010000096.1:0-5068 GCA_964617505.1 uncultured Peptostreptococcaceae bacterium
AGCTTAGGTATGGGTTGTATGATGACCTATGGTTCTTATCTTAACAAGAGTGAAAATCTTCACAGCAACGCACTAATGGTTACACTCATGGATACAGGTATTGCGCTTCTTGCTGGTCTTGCAATATTTCCTGCTCTTTTTGCATTCGGCATGGAGCCTGCAGCAGGTCCCGGACTCGTTTTCGTAGTTGTACCTAACATATTTGCAGCTATGGGCGGAATCGGAACTTTATTCTCGGCATTATTCTTCATAGCACTTACGGTTGCAGCACTTACATCTTCCGTATCGCTCATGGAGGTTGTTGTATCTTACCTTATTGACTCAAAAAACATGGAAAGAAAACCTGCAGTTTATCTTACTTCAGGAATCATGGTTGTTACAGGTCTTCTGTCATCACTTTCTCTTGGAGTAATGAGTGGAGTTACATTCTTAGGCGTTGGAGCTTTCGACTTCTTCGATATCTTGACAGACAAAATCTTCCTTGCTATTGGCGGAATGCTACTTGCTATCGCAGTTGGTTGGGTTCTCAAGAAGGAAGACCTCGAGGACGAGCTTACAAATGGTGGAACAATCAAGTTTGGTTTATTCAATGTTTGGTATTACACAGTTAAATTCTTTATTCCAGTTGCAATAGGTGTCGTAGCTGTTTCGGGAATAATGGCAATCGCTTCAAGGAGCCTAATGATATTCGGTGTTGGAATTATCGTGGTTCTTGCACTTTTCTCCAAAAAACTTGGCTAAATAAAGAAATAAAAAAAGGATTCGGCGTACTAGCCGGATCCTTTTTATTTTGCGCAAAATCACAGACAGAGGGACAGGGACCTGTCCGATTTTGATATTGATAAATAAATCGCGATTAGGCCTGTCAACCACATTTGAAAATGTCCCAATAAACCGCAAACATTAGCACCAAAATCTGGTGCTAGATTTGAATTGTTAGGCTACGTCTTTTCTATGTGCCTGTTTTTTCATATATCGTTCAAAAGATGCTTGTTTCCACGGATGGGACATAGGTGGAATATATTTCATTTTGGGCTTAGTTGGTAATTTTGATAAATCAAAGAATCAGACAGAGGGACAGGGACCTGTCCGATTTTGATATTGATAAATAAATCGCGATTAGGCCTTGACCTTTACGAAAATAATGCTATAATATAAAAATATAATACCCCACGGGGGTAAGAAAAGGTTTAAACTAAAAAGGAGAATGGTATAATGAATATAAGCGTAACGTCTAAGGCTAGGGAAAAGATAGCCGGAATCGTCAAGGATAAGAAAATGGAAAGTCCGGTAGTCAGAATAATCATGGAAGGCTTTGGATGAGGCGGGCCAAGTTTTGGAATTGCTTTGGATAAGCAAAAGGAAAATGATTATACTGAAAGCCATGATGATGTAACCTATGTAGTCGAGAAGGACATACTGGAAATGGGCGGGGAATTCAGCGTTGATTACCAGAATAGTTTTTTCGCTAAAGGATTTACAGTTAGACCCCTTGGCGGAGGAGCGAGTCGCAGCTGTTAAAGTCTATTAAGTAGAAGTTTAATAAATTTATAGGAGGATTAATAATATGAATAAAAAAGTAGTAGTTTTTTCAAGTTCAACTTGCCATTATTGCAAAGTTGCTAAAGAATATCTTAACGAAAAGGGTGTGGAATTCGAAGAAAAGAATGTTTCCACAGATATGGAAGCAAGAAAAGAATTAATGAAAATGGGCTTCATGGGAGTTCCTGTAATCCAAATTGGAGAAGAGACAATAGAGGGCTTCAACAAAGCGGAATTAGATCGGATTCTTGGATAGTTTGAATAATTGAAGTCAAATTTGTGTAAAATCTCAAGCGGTATGCTAGTTTAGGCCACTTGAGATTTTTTGCTTTTTGATTGTAAAAAAATATATGCAATCAACAAAATATCGTTATTAAATCTTGATTAAGTACCATATGTAGTATAAACTTGGTTTTAAGAATATTGTTTTTGTTTGAGTGCAGCAGGCTGATAATAGTACTCAAAGGTCTAAATATTTGCATTTGCGAAAGGGGTATTACCATGTATGAGAAAGTGATAAAAAGAGACAAGCAGGTTGTGGAATTCCGAAAGGATAAAATAATAAATGCTATTTATCAAGGGGTTATAAGCGTTTATCTTGACAGGAGCGCCAATGAACTTAAAAAATTGTCGGAGGTAATTACCGACAAAGTTATATACAATATGGAAAAGAAAAGCTACAACAGTGAATATCCATCTGTTGAAGAAATACAGGATGCGGTCGAAGAAACTCTAATGGAAATGGGAGAAAGAAAAACTGCAAGGGAATATATAAGATACAGGATGACTCATCAGGATATAAGGAGTACGAAGAAATCTCTTATAGATGCGGAAAAAGTTGTGGATGAATATGTTTCGGAGGAGAATTGGCGCGTAAAGGAAAACTCCAACATGGGTTTTTCCCTTCAGGGGCTAAACAACCATATAATCTCGGAGGTTACAAAGAACTTTTGGCTTGACCGCGTATATACCAAAACTATTAGCAAGGCACATAGAAAAGGGGACTTTCACATACATGACTTGGGACTTTTAGCGCCATATTGTTGTGGATGGAGCCTTGAGGACCTTCTTCTAAAGGGCTTTAAGGGTGCGGAGGGAAAAGTTGAGAGCAAACCCCCAAAGCATTTTAAAACTGCTTTGGGGCAGTTGGTAAATTTCTTTTACACCCTACAAGGGGAGGCGGCTGGGGCTCAGGCGATTTCATCATTTGATACATATATGGCCCCATTCGTAAAATTTGACAATCTGGATTACAAAAAAGTGAAACAAGCTATGCAGGAATTCATTTTTAACCTTAATATACCGACAAGGGTTGGCTTTCAGACTCCGTTTGTCAATCTGACAATGGATCTCATATGTCCCCAAAATTTAAAAGATATGCCGGTCATAATTGGGGGTAAAAATAATTTTGAATACTCCTACGGAGAATTTCAGGAGCAAATGGATATGATAAACAAGGCCTTCTCCGAGGTAATGATGGAGGGTGACGCTAAGGGTAGGATTTTCACATTTCCAATTCCAACATACAATATTTCAAAGGATTTTGATTGGGAATCCCCTGTTTTTGACAGCGTAATAGAAATGACAGCCAAGTACGGTATACCTTATTTCGCGAATTTTGTAAATTCGGACATGGATCCTGAGGATGCAAGATCAATGTGCTGCAGACTTCGTCTAGACAACCGTGAGCTCAGAAAACGGGGAGGAGGTCTTTTCGGGGCAAATCCTCTTACGGGCAGCATAGGTGTGGTTACAGTCAATATGCCAAGATTGGGTTATGTTTCCAAAGACAAGACCGATTTTTTCGAGAGGTTGAGACGGCTTATGGACATTGCCAAATCATCGCTGGAAACGAAAAGAAAGATGATAGAAAAAAACACCGTAAACGGATTGTATCCCTATAGCAAATTCTATCTTTCCGAAGTTCAAAATGGAATGGGGGATTACTGGAAAAACCATTTCGCTACCATCGGAATCAACGGAATGAACGAGTGCATAGAGAATTTCTTTGGAAATGAAGAAAATATAGCAACAGAAAAGGGACTTGCATTTGCGGTGGAAACCCTGGAGTATATGAGAGAAATAATGAGAGAATACCAGGAGGAAACAGGAAACCTTTACAACCTTGAAGCTACCCCTGCAGAGGGAACGGCATATAGGCTTGCAAAGCTGGACAGGGAAATGTATCCTGACATAAGCGTTGCCGGAAACGAGGTCCCATACTACACAAACAGCTCACAGCTGCCTGTTGGTCATACCGAGGATCTTTTTGAAGCGCTTGATCTGCAGGAACCCTTGCAGACGCTTTACACAGGAGGAACGGTATTCCATGGCTTCCTGGGAGAGAGCATAGAGGATATGGAAACATGCAAGCTTTTGCTACGCCGAGTGATGGAAAATTATGAGATACCGTATTTCACAATTTCTCCTACCTTTTCTGTTTGTGGGGTGCATGGATACCTTAGAGGAGAGCAAGCAATTTGCCCGAAATGCGGCGCTGAAACAGAAATATGGACAAGGGTTGTAGGATTTCACAGACCGGTTAAGAACTGGAATAAGGGCAAAAGGGAAGAATATAAAGGGAGAAAGGTCTTTAGCATGCAAAAGGCCTCAGGAGCGTTTTAAATGCTGTTTAGAGGATGGCAAAGGGTATCTCTGATGGATTACCCTGGAAAGATAGCAACAACGGTCTTTGTTGGAGGTTGCAATTTTAGATGTCCTTATTGCCACAATTGGGAGTTAGTGGAAAACGATTCAAATCTTGAAACGATTCTGCCTGACAAGGTGCTTGCCTTTTTGGAGAAACGGGCCAAAATGCTTGACGGCATATGCATAAGTGGCGGCGAGCCGACCATACACAAAGACCTTCCGGAGTTTGCTCGAAGAGTCAAAGGGATGGGGAAAATGGTAAAGCTTGACACAAACGGAGCAAACCCGGCTATGATTAGAGAACTGCTTGATGGTAAATTACTTGATTTCATAGCAATGGATGTGAAGTGTACAATGGAAAGGTACTCTGCTTTGACAAAGTGTAATGAAGATGAATTGCCCAAGTTGAAGGAATCGATTGAAATGATAAAAAAAGCAGGTATAGACTACGAGTTTAGGACTACCCTTACTAGGGAGTACAACCCGGTCTCTGACAAGGAAGCTATGGCTAAGATCCTTTCGGGAGCTGCTAGTTACGCACTTCAGAAATTCCGCATTCCCGAGGGCCATTTTGACAATAATTTGAGTCCTCTAAGCAAAATAGAGGCTGAGGAAATAATGGAAGCCGTAAGGCCCCATGTCGGGAAAATAATTTTAAGAGGTTATTGATATAAAAATTGCCAATAATGTTGACAAATTTCTATGAATTTGGTATTATGATTCAGTCGCTAAAAACTATGTTCCAAAGTAGCTCAACGGTGGAGCACTCGGCTGTTAACCGATAGGCTGTGAGTTCGAATCTCACCTTTGGAGCCATAATTTGGCCCCTTGGTCAAGCGGTTAAGACACCGCCCTTTCACGGCGGTAACAGGGGTTC
>CAZTZB010000097.1:0-5064 GCA_964617505.1 uncultured Peptostreptococcaceae bacterium
CACTTATATGGCAGTTCCATGATTTACAACTCTAACCTTCCAGAAATAGTCCGATAAGAAAAAGTATTATTTCCGTTGGTATTTCACTTGCAGTACTCCGTTATCAAAGGCTTTGTTTTCGAGCAAATTCCATTGCGATTCGTTAGGGTTGTTGGTGAATAATGGAATACCATTACCAAGAACCACCGGAATGAAGGTAATCTGCATTTCGTCAACCATATCTGCATTGAGTAAAATGGAGGTCAGTTGACCGCCGCCGACCAACCAGATATCTTTCCCATCTTTTTTACGAAGTCCTGAAATCGTTTCAACTACGTTTTCCGAAATAAACCGGATATTCTCTTTGGTTTCCTGTGCATGGTGGGTTACGACGTAAGTTTCCTTGTCCTTGTATGGCCATAGCACATCCATACCTAGAATATCATGGTAGGTGCGGTTGCCCATGATAACCGTATCGACAGAAGCAAAGAAATCTTTGTATCCGTAATCCGTTTTTGAGGGGTTGGGGAATCCGGTCAACCATTCAAGGTCGCCGTCGGGACGGGCAATATAACCGTCAATTGATGCTGCAATGTACAATTTAACTTTTTTCATGCCTTTAGATATTAAACGTTCTGCAATCTTTCCGTCGTTCGCCAATATCCCATGAAAAAAGCGTGGAACTCACACTGCTTCAACGTAGAGGCACTGGTATGCCCAATAAGCGAAACAGGCAAGCCCACGCCATACTTTCGCATAGCATGAACATTGCATCTGTCGTCTCGCTTATTTTTGAAAATTACCAGTTTCCTACATTGAGACGTTCAGCGAACGTTATGTCTTATGTCAACGGTTTAAACCGTTATAATTCTTTCTTGTAATTGCAAAGGTAACTATGTTTTCCGAATGAACCGGAATGATTCGCTGAAACTTTTCACGCCTTCATTTGTATCCGGGGGTATCACAGATTGTGATACCCCTAACTCTATGAATACATAATTTTCTTCCGGTGTTAGTTCAAATATAAAATCACTCTCCCTGGCTTTCGCCCTTTGGTTTTCTCTTGACGGTATGTTTTACTTTCAAGACTGAAAGGTTAAATTCGACAGTTGTTTCAGTGCCTATGGTCTGGAAATCGTCGCTTAGTATATCCGAAATCAATTCCCCACTTCTCTGCATCATTGACTTTTGTTGCTCCTTGTCCATTTCTTCCGATAGCCTGGCAATAGTATGGGAGAGCTCACGCACTTTAGCGAATGTTTCTACTATGGCAATGGTTGTTTCCGTAGCTATGGGAGATTTGAGAATCGTGGCAAGCATGTACAAACCTTTCTCAGAAAATGCTTTTGGTAAGGTAGGCGAAAACTTCAAACTTGCAAGGTGGTCGAAAATTTCGACCACCTCTGTTTTATCCTTCTGCGATAGCGAGATAATATAGCCACCAGGAAACTTTTCAGGGTTATTTCTGACCGCCTCATTAATACGTTTGGTTTCTACGCCGTACAATTCGGCGATTATGCGTAGCAAAAGATTATGTATAGTAAGGATTGTAAAGCTTTTGTTGTCAGACTATAAAACCGCAATAACTGTACATAATCTTCTTCAATTTTTATTTCCTCACAAACTCTTTAACCAATCAAGTAAATTATCGTTGCTTACCCATAGAGGGGATTCAGAGGGTAATACATCTACATAAGCCTTTTCTATGGCTTCGCGTTTTTGTTTGGAGTCAACCCTTGCATAGATTTCCGTTGTTGTGACAGAAGCATGTCCTAAAAAGTCTCTGATATACACCAGTGGAACATTGGCCTGTAATAAATGCATGGCTTTGGAATGACGTAATGAGTGGCAGCCAATATCATTCGGGATTAATGAAGGGGATTTTTCTCTTGCTACTTTTACATATTTCAATAGAATATGAGTTATTCCTCCCCGAGTAAGCTTCTCCTTACGTTTATTGAAGAATAGCGGATAATGATTAGCATAAGATCCCATAAGATTATGTTCGTCCATATAATTTTTCAGATGCTCGACTTGTGTATCTAACATTGGAACAATCCTGACTTTGTTTCCTTTTCCTCTGATTCTTATTATATATGGTTTGTCAAACCTCACCGAAGAGGGTGTTAAGTCTACAATTTCTTGTACCCGGGCTCCCGTATCATACATTAATGACAATAGAGCCAAATCACGTCTTCCATGTACTGTAGAAAGATTAACCTGTCTTAAAATCAAGGCAATTCCTTCCACTGTCAGATAATTTATAGGTTTCTGTTCCGCTTTTTTATTTCTGATAGATAATATTCTTTGGCATTCATGACTACTTTCCACGGCATGATATTGCAAGTAACAATAAAAAGCACGTAAAGCAGCAAGGCGGGCATTTCTTGTTGAGTTACTGTTTCCTCTTTCCTTTTGTAGCCAATTAAGGAACTCAATAACTATTTCTTTGGTAATATGTCCAAATGTCAGGTGCTTCATTTTGACAGCCTTCTTTTCCTCCATAAAAGTTATAAGCAGTATGAATGTATGCTTATAAGCAGTAATCGTATTATGGCTCACACCTTGTTCCCCTGGTAAATATTTTACAAAGAAATCAGATATGTATTTTGAGAAATCAGTCGGTTTCATGGAATTCTATTTTAGGAAAAACATTCAAGCAAATTGTATCCACATCTTTAAGTAAACCGGGATACATTTCAGCAGTTAATCTCACATACCCATCTGTCGCTCTGATAGATTGATGGCCAAGATATGTGGAGAGATAAGGTAATGCACAGTATAAATCAATTCCAGTTTCTGCCATTGCGGCCAATGAATGCACTGCAAAGGTGTGGCGTAAATCATGGATTCTTGGCCCTTGATGATTTCCCTTGTAACTAATACCGACATTTGAAAGAATTTTTCTAAACCACCAATAGACGCCTCCACTTTTACATTTACTTCCATTAAGCGACACAAAAAAATACGGCGTCTTCCTGTGTACAGGCATCATATCCCTGTATTTTACATATTCTCTGCAAACAGATGAAAGGGATTCCGACATGGGAATTAACCGCTCCTTCCCGTTTTTGGTATCCTTGACAATCAAATAGTTGTTTTCCAGATTGACATCCTCATCCCGTAGTGACAATGCTTCATTGATACGAATTCCGGTGCCATAAAGCAGCCTAAACAGAGATGGTAGGATAATTATGTATGCATTCATCAACCTGCGACTTATTTGTATTTCGTCGCAAGCCTTGAATATGGACTTTATTTCATCATGGGAATAAATATACGGTACAAAGGTTTTCTCAGAAACTCGCAATGGAACGGGTATGTATGAGTTTAATCCAAGATCGTTCAGGAATGAAGACAATTGTATCAGAACATTAATCCTGCCTTGTCGATACTTATCCGATTCACATCCCTGTTTTTCACACCATGCTTCTGAAAGTTCTTTTGTTATGCCAACAACGGATTCCTGTCGTTTCACCGTGAAACGATCAAATCTAAGCAGTAATTCACTCGCGGATGTATATTTATATCCTATTTTCTGTTTGAGTTCTACTAATTGCTTTATGTATGGAGCGTATATCCCCAGAAAGTTATATTCAGACATAAAAAATTCCTCCTTTCTGGATATAAAATGCTTGTGAAACAGGAGAAACCTCAAGGGTACATTGCTTTAGATTGGCAAGGTCTATCCTTAAATAATATTTTGTGGATTCTATATTTCCATGTCCCAAAACTTCGGATATAACGGGAAGGGTTGTTTTTTGCCCGAGAAGAATCCCTGCCAGAGAATGTCGTAAGGCGTGTGCTCCATGCCTTCTGTTTTCAATGTTTATGCCTGCATGTACCAAGCTGTTATGAACCATAGCTGTTATTGCGGAACCGTACAGACGGGAGAATGGGGCTTTCACCCTTAAGAAAACAAATGGTTCCTTTGATTCCGGGCGGGTATATTTCAGATAATCGATGATTGCATTTCCTATCCCGGAGAGCAATGGGAGTTCTATCTTTTTGCCAGTTTTATGTTGGTTTATTGTGATAAGGTTTTTCTCCCACTGAATATTCTCAAACTTGAGTGTACAAATGTCGGAAGCCCTTAATCCTAACCTACATGCCAATAACAAAATAGCATAATTCCGCTTCCCTAAATCACTGCCCCTGTCTATTGATTTCAATAACTTTTCCATCTCATCTTTTGTATAGGTGGATGGTAACTTGGGTTGTCCTTTGATATTATTTCTTGGAATTATGATCGAGAGGTTTGTATCAATGTAGCCCGAATCATACAGGTGAAGAAAAAAATATTTCAGCGTGGAAAGTGTGTTTTGAATTAATGATTTTGTCCGGGCATCAAGACTTTGCAGGTATAGTAAAACATGGACTTGTGTAATATCTTTAATATTATCCACATTGTTACTCTTTAGGTGACAAAAGAAACGATAAAGGACACGCTCGCATCTGTCCACAGTTTCCGGCACCAGGCGACGCTGCTGGTAACTATTGACATAATCTTGCATTAAAAGACCGATGACGCCACTAAAAGAGATGTTTTGTTTGAGTGGTTTTATAGCCTTGGTTTCATAATATTCAGATAAAATCTTAATACTTCTTATAAAACTTTTTTCAGAGGTGGTCAACTTGCGATAATCGCAGTTTAAGCCGAAACGACTTATAAGAAATGCTTTTCCAACAGTCGGTTCATAGCCGTTAATCGTGTTAATTAACATATACGCCTCCAATTTACGCCACACCCAATAATAGTTTCTAATAGTTACCTCTGAACGGAGGAAATGCTGTCGCATGTAATCAGATACAGAACAGGTTAATTCTGCGAATGAAGGAATTACAAATTTCAATACAGGTCTCATATGCATATTATTTATTAGTGGAAACAACATTGTCACCACAAATAAAATACAAAAGATTATGTATAGCTGTTGCAGTTCTATTGACTGATAACAAGGGCTTTGCAACCTCTTACTATACATAATCTCTTGCTATGCATAATCGCCATTATGTGTAGCTACACATAACGGCGACATCACTGTCAAGGATAACTTGCTGTCCCTGGATGGTGATGATTTTGTC
>CAZTZB010000098.1:0-5004 GCA_964617505.1 uncultured Peptostreptococcaceae bacterium
TGGCTTGCGGCCTTATAGTTTGCTAGGGCAGTTGCCAACTCATTATTTATGGCCGAAGATTGTTTGTCTTTTTCCAAAAGATTCATCTTTAGAGACTCAATTTCAATTTCCTTCTCCCTTACCCTTCTTGCAAATGCCTGCAATCTTTCATCAGAAGCAGCCTTGTGGGTTTCGTAGGCAATTTCAATTTCACTATAGGCCCTTTTAGCCTCATCCTTTGCCGCTTGAATATCTACTCCGGATTTTGCATTTGCCCTAGCTTTTCCAATAATAAATCCTATGGTTATTCCAATAATAAGACCAATTGCTATTTCCATAATGACATCTCTCCCTTCTTAGTTTTGTCTGTCTCATTTTATGTCAATATAAAACTCTATAAATATCATTTCACTTGTATCACCCTATTAATTTTATCATAGTAAAACGCACTTAAAGAATTAATATTATGAGTCAATTATAAGGTCCCCAGGCAACAACAATCATTAATAATTATAAATCTTTACTATAAAAACTTTAAAACCTCTCGACTGATATCAGACAATCATCAGTAAAGAGGTTTTAAAACAAAATTGAGACGAGACTATGCATATAAAATATTACATTTCTATCAAATTCCCGCCAAGCGCTTTTGCCGTGTCAGGATTACAGGTTGTAAATATCACCTGATGCTTAGCAGAAAAATCTTTAATCAATTTTACCGCCTTATCCCTTCTAAGAGGATCTAGGTCTACTAGGCAATCATCCAGTATCATGAAGCCCCTATTGTTTTTCAATATGTTTCCGAGAATAGCAAGCCTCAGAGCAAGCGCCACAGAATCGTAGGTGCCTGAAGAAAGCAACTCGATTGGCATTAATACGCTTTTATTCTTCCTTATGACGGGATTCAATCTTTCATCAATATCCGACACTTCATAGGCGTCATTGGTTAAGGCAGAAATATATCTTGAAAATGATTCAATAACAGGCCTGAAGGAATCATTGTCCATCTTGCTCTTGGTTAATTCAAATGCCTCTTTAATTACAAGCAACTTCTTTGCCTTGAAAAGACTTTTATTATATTCCCTTTCTTCATCCTCATAGAGGCCCTTCAATTCCTCATGGGTAAGTTCCGGCTTTTCTCTTTCGAGTTCATAATAAGATTCTTTCAAATTCATGAGAAGCAGATTCTTTTCTTCATGCTGCTTCCTTGTTTCATGTAACTTTTCCAAGAACTCATCTGCAGTATGGTATTCCTCCGGGAGGGGCTGCATATTATTTAATTGCTCATCTAAATCAGCCATTTTTTTCTTTACTTCAAGGGTTTCATTAAATAGTCCATCCAAATTGCCATAGGCCTGAGACCATTCCCCTATACTTTTTTCGGCAATACCCTTTTCGGTGTTTTTTTCAATACTCTTAGTAATCAATGCCTTGGACTCAAGCTCTATCTGAGATAATTCTCTGACACTGCTCAAATCTCCAAATGCGATGATTCTTGCTGAAAGTTCTTCAATATTTTCCCCTTCAAGCAGACTTTTTATTTGATTTTGGATTCCCTCAATTTCCTTAAGCAGGTCTTCCCTTCGCCTCTTCTTATAACGCGCATCTTCAAGACTCTCGGAATCAAGCTCCCTTAACAAGGCTTCAAGCCTTGCCTTTCCTTCACTAAATTCACTCCTAAGTTCATTAAAATCTATGTCACCAGACTTTATCTCAAAGCTGCCAAAGGCTTCACTCTCAAGCTTTATATATCCATTGGCTTTAATAGCTTCGCCATCTTTTACCTCTTTTGGCTCTTCCATATCCGTTGTTACAAAAATGCTCACTCCACTCTTTATGCCCTCAGCACTGGCAAACATTGTGCCGGCCTCCATCTTGGCCCTTGCCGTATTCATTTTTCGCCTAGCGGCGTCAAGCTCATTAATATCTTTATCCGAAATAGCCTTCATAGGCTCAATTTTTTTTTCTATTTCAAGCCCCTGTTTACTAGACTCTTTTACTCTTTCAAGCAACTTCTCCAGGCGCTGCTTTTCTGAAAGCTTGCCCGCCTTTTCCTTTTCCTCATCGATGGTCTTTTGTTTTTCTATAATTTCTTTAATCTCATTTGCCAATTGTTCTAGCCTTAGCTCATTTTTAGGCCATTCCCTGTTTATATTGAAAAGCTCGCCTAATTTCTCTTGCAATTGTCCCTTTTGTGGCTCAAGCCCGACTCTTTTATGTACATCCTGCTCCAATTTTTCCATACTTTCTTTTCGTTCTTTCAATAAAGAAAGATCTTTTTCATAGCCTTCCATTTTAGCAAAGAGGCTATCCATTCTTTCCTCAATATTCATGGCAGCCTTCATATCCCTTTTGTAATTTTCCTTATCGTAGTAGTGCTTTATTATCTCTCCCAAACCATTTAGGTAGGGATTGCTGATTTCCCTATTGTTTTCCGGGCATTCCCTTTCTGTGTCCCATCTGCCTGTAAGTTTTTTAATTTCCTCGTCTATTTTTCTTCTCAAGTCATCTAGCGATATGCCGTCAAGCTCCATTATTGCCTTCCTGAGAAGCGAGCCAACCTCGTCAGTTGCAGCCCTGTTTCTTACAATGTCATCAATGGCGGATTTAATCTGCGCCTGCTTTGAGAAGACAACGCCCCTATAGGTGCCCTCGCCAAATAGCAGCACACCTTTAAGCACATCTTCAATTGCATCATTTGCCCTTATCCTACTTGCATCCGGCAATACCAGTTCAGACAATGAATCTTCTCCCCATTCCTTCTTTAAGACATACTCGCCTTTTTCATTTGAAAGAATAATTTTTCCATCTATGCTGTCGCCCGACGCCAAGGGCATGAATCTGCTTCTAAACTCCTTGTCGTCGCTCGTTCTGTTTCCAAGCTTGCTCGATTTGAAAAGCACAGAGTATATACCCTCTACAAGAGTGCTCTTGCCTGCCTCATTTGGGCCAAGCAACACATTTAGATTTTCCTTAAACTCGATATTTTTTTCCGAAAGACCCGCAAATTGCCTGCAGCTGTATTCCTTTATTATCATTTCTTCACCCCCATGATCAATTCATATGCAATCTGAAGCGCGCCCTCATCATCCGAAAGAGCCGTTAGCAGTTTTTGGGGAAAGGAGCCATCTAAAAACTCCTTTTCTATCTTTTCGCGGCTTATCTTTATACCAAGCCCCGAATCGTCAATTATTAGGTGGGCAAGTTTCTCTTCCAGCTTTTCATATTCCTTACGTCTTGCCTTAAAAACATCCTCGTCGGTGCTACCTACAAGCCTTATACGAGCTACCGTTTTTTCACTCTTTGAGCTCAAAATATTCTCTGCTATTTTTGAGTAATCTTCAATCTCGCGGATTGTAAACTCCCTGTCAATAAACCGGAATATCCCAGTCTCCACTGCCTCAGCAGAAATATTCTTTTGGTCATCCACGCTTATTATCCACGCATTTCCATCGTGACCACAGTCCAGACCATCGGGCTCCGGTGTCCCTGGATTAAAAACCTTTATGCCTCTAATATCTGAGCCCGTGGGATAAGGAACATGCGTGTGCCCCAATAGACATAGGTCAACGGGGAGTCCATTTAATTCAGCCATGGACATAGGGAAATATTCACCATTAAGATCCGGAGAAATTCCATCTATCGAGCCATGGGCCACTGCAATATTAAGCTTGCCATCATCCATTGACTCATCTTTTATCCATCCAATATTGTTTTCATACGAATGCTTTGAGTGACAAGGTGCCGGATAAATTACGGCATCAAGATCAAATTCATCTAGTGGATATGGTCTTTCTTCATTTATAAAAACAATCTTTTCTAGCCCCGGGCTTTTGAAACTGTCCCAAAGCTGAATCATCTCATTGTCAAAATCATGATTCCCAGGAAGCACAAGCACGCACTCTCCATTAAAAGCCTCAAGCGCCTTAACCGAGCTTGCTATGTCTTTCTTAGCTATCCCAGTATTCTTATGAAACAAATCCCCTGCAACAACAAACATATTGCAGCCCTGGCCATTTGCCATTTCTACCATCTTCTGCAGCGCATCCACCCTGGCCTTCTTTAATTCCCCTTTTACCGCATCGGGATAGCTGCTAAATTTCATTCCTATGTGCAAATCAGCCATGTGAAAAATCTTAATAGCCATATGAATACTCCCCCCTCTATTTATATATAAATATCTAGCTATTTCATTTAAATCTTCAAAAAATATTTCTCAAAGTATATTACTATTATATCATTCAGCTTTTATTTAAATACAGTACTTTCCCCTTGATTTTAGTTTTCATGTCCATCTGCTAATATACTAATGCAACAGAGACATCAAATCTAATGTTGTTTCTCTATATTCTACTAGCTCGTGCATAACCGCACAAATTCCAGCCATGTTATAATGCGTATTATGTTACTCATTACGCCTTGTTTTACCTTATAACAGGCATTATATTGCACGTTAATAATTTGTGGCTTATATTGAAAAAAGCCGAGCTAATAATACGCTCGACTCTTTTTTTCGATTCAATTAGATAAACTTTCTTCTTCTTTAATTTTTCCCTAAAAGGCTCTTACTTTACTTCTTCCCCGTTTAAATAAACAGTGGTGTTCATTTCAGTTGCTCCCTTTAGTCCCTCTCCAGCAAAACACAGAGCCAAGGATTTATTAAAGAATGCTTCAAGTCTTTCCTGCGACTCGTCCGATTCAATTACAATATATGAATGAGCCGTGTCGGCATATCCCGCCATATCTTCAGTACCTACATTCTCCTGCAAGCATCATGAACAAAACCATATTTCTCGCTTCGCTGGGCATTGAAAACCAGTATGCTCCTCCACCCACAGCGGCAATGCCAATGGCAGCCGCAATCCCTATAAGTATTTTTTTGTTTTTTTTTCATAATCTTCACATTCTCCTTTTAATTATCCCCCTTCTTCATGGTTCCTACCTTTTTATCAAGCCTTTGCAAAATGTTTCAACAAATTCTTTTGTCAATTCTCTTATTTCGTCATCCTCTTTCTCATCTAAAAC
>CAZTZB010000099.1:0-4980 GCA_964617505.1 uncultured Peptostreptococcaceae bacterium
TCGACGATTTCATTGGAAGCGGCCCTACGCTTCAGAACAAGATAAACCTTGCAAAAGAATTTTCAAACATAAATAAAAACACCCTTCTCGAGGGCGAAAGCGGAACGGGAAAGGATCTTTTTTCACAATCAATCCATAATTTCAGCGACAGAAAATCGGGACCATTTGTGGCCATAAACTGCGCAAACTATCCTATCGATCTTTTTGACAGCGAGTTGTTCGGTTACGATGAGGGAGCCTTTACCGGAGCAAAGAAGGGCGGAAAATCCGGAAAATTTGAATTGGCCGATGGCGGAACCCTTTTTCTCGATGAAATAGGAGAAATGCCCATGCAGATGCAAGCAAAACTTCTTAGAGCCATCGAAACAAAGCAGGTTACACGCCTAGGCAGCAATAAAACTATAACCACAGATGTTCGAATAATTGCAGCTACCAATAGGGATTTGGAATCCATGATTGAAAAAAAACAGTTCAGGGAAGATCTCTACTATAGGCTTAAGATTCTATATCTAAAAATCCCCCCGCTGCGGGAAAGAAAGGAGGATATAAAGGAGCTTTGCGATCATTTCATCGAAAAAATCAATCCGGAAATGGAGAATCCCGTCTCCAAGATATCTGACGAAGCTATGGAATTGATTCGAGCTTACGACTGGCCCGGAAACATACGCCAATTGGAAAACATACTTTCAATAGCAATGTTCATGTCGGGGGGTGGAATCCTTGAAAAACCCCATCTTATACAAGCGGGCTTGGAATGCACACAAAAAAAATCTCGAGAGATAAACAAACTTGAGGATTCAAGTATTGAAATACTGCAGAATGCCTTAGAAGAAAACGCTTATAATATAAAACAAACTTCAGAGCTTCTTGGCATATCCAGAAATACAATATATAGAAAGATGAAAAAATATGGAATTCCAAGACTTTAAAAAAGGTCTGTCCCTTTTACAGGACAGACCTTTAATTTTTAAATAACTATTAATATAATGAAGGAGAAAAACACGAAATCGCAGTTGTAATCGTTTTCAATGGATTATATATCCTGTGGCTTACATTCTCTTGTATGTAGATGCTGTCTCCCTCTTCGAGAACATACTTGTCTCCCCCAAGATAAACATGAAAAGAACCTTTCAAAACAAGAATGCATTCATCAGCTTTATGGGACAAGTAATCATCATTGCTCCAGCTTTCCGGATCCATATGAACATAGATGATTTCCATCTTGGGTCTTATTGTCTTATTTGAAGCCATCGGAGTAACGAATTCATATATCATTGTACTGTTGGGCAAGGCCAATTTTTTACGTTTGTCTGCCTTTACAAAAAAATGGTCTTCGTTTTCTTCCGAAAGAAAACTGTAAATCGGGGTATCCAGCGCCAATGCAATTTTCCTAAGTGAAGAAAGTGAAGGATCAATAATGCTTCTTTCAATCTGAGAAATATAGCTAGCCGTAAAATTGACCTGTTTTGCCAATTCACTTAAAGTCATACCTTTTTCTTGTCTCAGTTTCCTTATTTTTGCACCTAACATATATAACCTCCAATTCATTCTTTTTACACTACTGCTTAGATAAAATAAATAAATAGTTCATCAATCTAATATTTTTTCACTATTATTTTACCACAAGATTACTTTTTTATCCACATATTTACTAAAAATACAGGCAATCGTCCTTTACATGTCATTGTTACAAAGCATTCCATGTAGAGACCGGGCTTCTTTAACTCCCCTAATGACGGCATTGGCCACTGCATCAGCTGCCAAAATCCCCACGGCATTTATGTCAGCCTGAATTTCTCCAGTAGACATCACGAATATGGAGTCTCCATCCATCTGTGTATGTGATGGCCTTATGGTTCTTGCAAAACCGTCGTGGGCCATTTGTGCAATTTTTTTGCACCCAGTCTTGTTAAATTTGCCGTTTGTCACAACAAGCCCGATCGTTGTATTGCCCTTGAATTCTTTATTGTCATTATTTACCGTTTCTATTATGAGTTTTTCGGCATCAGATATGCTTTTTCTGTCATCACAAAGAACTCCAGCCAAGTATTCGTTTTTCTGTGGATCCCAGATGTTTCCAAGTGCATTAACAGCAACAATGGCCCCAACCATCAACCCATCCTTTTCATAGCAAAAACTGCCCAGTCCGCCCTTCATCGCATATTCCATTCCCTTTGCCTTTCCAACTGTTGCACCTGTTCCAGCCCCGTAACTGCCCTCACGGAAATCATTTCTTTCAGCCGCTATGCACGCTTTATAGCCTGATTCCCTTCCTGGGCGAACCCTTGAATCTCCATATGTCAAATCAAAAAGAACTGCTCCCGTTACTATCGGAACCTTCGTGACTCCAACGTCGAATCCGATGCCGCGTTCCTCAAGATATTGCATGATTCCACCTGCAGCATCCAGTCCAAAGGCACTTCCTCCCGCCAAAAATACTGCATGAACTTTTTCCACCAGATTGATAGGGTCCAGCAAATCGGTTTCCCGTGTGCCAGGAGCCCCACCCCGAACGTCAACCCCGGTCGGAGCTCCATTCTCTGCTATTACTACCGTGCAGCCCGTACCGCCGTTTTCATCTTCCCAATTACCTATTCGAACACCCGGAATTTTTCTTACATCTTCAATCTTAAGCATGCCGCGCCTCCTCAAATAGTCATAAAACGTCAAAACGACCCGTCACCGGGCCATTTATGATTATCTCTATACTTGTAAAACTCGTTTACCGAGCATTTTATCTACCCTTTATTGTTTTATTTTAACACAAAATAATTTCAAATAGTTGAAAAAACTTTTCTAGGGCAACAAGCAAGTACAAATAAAAGCTTCTATTTCAAGGCGATATGATACCCACAGGGCAAGCGAAAGCTGTTATTGGAGCGTATATCAACAGTTTGAAGCGGCCGCAATTTTGCGGCCGCTTCAGAAAATCAAGATAGTATTTTGTCGAGAAATATTTTTATTCTAGGATGCTCGGGATTAACAAAAATCTTGTCCGGATGTCCGTCTTCTACAATTTTACCATCTTCCATGAATATTACGCGATCCGAAATTTCCCTGGCAAAGTTCATTTCATGGGTGACTATCATCATCGTCATATGTTCCGCCGCAAGGGCTTTTATGACTCCGAGGACTTCCCCTATCAATTCGGGGTCAAGCGCTGATGTCGGTTCATCAAATAGCATTATATCCGGATCCATAGCCAATGCTCTGGCGATGGCCACGCGTTGCTTTTGCCCTCCCGAAATTTGTGAAGGATAGCTATTTTCCTTATCCGTCAACCCCACCTTACGCAAAATAGCCTTTGCCTTTTCTCTTGCTTCACTCTTACTCCTGTTCTTGACAAGAGTTTGAGCAACCATAATATTCTCAAAAACGGTCATATGAGGAAACAGATTGAATGCCTGAAAAACCATCCCCATTTTTGCCAGACCATCGCTAACTGTATTTTTTTTGATTATCCCGTCGTCTTCCCTATTCTTTCTGCTCAAAATCTTTAGGCCCTCAATTACAACTTCTCCTTCATCAACGGACTCTAATTGTATTACAGATCTTAAAAGTGTGCTTTTCCCAGCTCCGGAAGGACCTATTATAGATATGATTTCTCCTCGATCCACTTGCAAATTAATTCCATCAAGCACCTTTAATGGTCCGAAATTTTTCGAGACATTTTTAATTTCAATCATTTTCATGAATGCACCTACTCATAATACGAATATTTTTTTTCCATGCGATTGAATGTCAAAACAATCACAGATGTAAAGACGAGATAAATCGCTGCCGCTATGAAAAACGGCGTGATTATAAACTCTCTGGTAACAATTTCCTTGGCATTCCTTAAAATTTCCGCCAATGCGATTACTGAAACAAGTGCTGTATCCTTAACGAGAGTTATGGCCTCATTTCCAAGTGGAGGCAAAATCCTTTTTATAGTCTGGGGTATGATTATTTTTCGCATTGTCTGGCTGTAATTCATCCCAAGGACCTTGGCTGCTTCATACTGTCCCTTGTCGATGGATTGTATTCCCGCCCTAAAAATTTCCGTCAGGTATGCCGCATAATTGACTATGAAGGTCAAGGCAGCCGGAATAAAGGGTCCGCTCCATCGCACTCCAAATACCGGCAAACCATAGTAAGTAAAAAATAGTTGGAGCAGAAGGGGCGTCCCTCTGAAAACCCAAGTGTATATACCTACCGCACTGCTTAAAATCTTGTTCTTTGAAATTTTTCCCAAAGCAAACATAAGCCCAAGAGGCAGTGAGAAAACCGCCGTTGCGGCATAAAGCCCCAAGGTTATCCCACTGCCTTTCAGTATATATAAGGTTATGCTTAAAAGCTTATCCAAATTCTCCAGCTCCTATTTAACTACTATCGCTTCTCCAAACCATTCCTCGGAAATGGCATCGGCTGCTCCATCGGCTTTCATTTCATCCAATATTCTATCTAGCTCTGCGCCGAATTCAGTATCTTCCTTGCGATATGCAACGCCATACTCCTCGTCTGTGAAATAGTCATCCAAGACTTTATACATGTCAGGTTTCTTGGCGATATAGTATCTTCCAACAATCTCATCTACAACTACAGCGTCAGTTCCCTCGTTGGCAAGGTCAAGAAGCGCTTCAACATTGTTTGAATATTTTCTTATGTCTTTGAGTTTTTCAGCAACCGCAAGCTCATCGTTTAATGCAATATCGGAGCTGCTTCCCAATTGAACACCTACAACCTTGTCTTCAAGGTCTGCTTTTGTCATTATGTCGGAGTCAAGTCTAACTATGATGATCTGTCTATTGTTAAGATAAGGCTTTGTGAAGCCCATAGTTTCTTTGCGCTCGTCTGTAATCGTAAGTCCGTTCCATATTACATCAATATCACCATTATTAAGGCTAAGAGCAATCCCATCCCAATCTACCGGTTTTAAAACAACTTCAATACCCATTCTGCTTGCAACCTCTTTAGCTAAAACAATATCAAAGCCAACAA
>CAZTZB010000100.1:0-3261 GCA_964617505.1 uncultured Peptostreptococcaceae bacterium
TCTAATGTTTAAAATGTCTCATGCCTGTAAATATCATTGCTATTCCATACTGATTAGCTTTTTCTATGGATGCAGCATCGTTCATTGATCCGCCCGGCTGTATGATAGCCGTAACTCCGGCCTTAGCTGCCTCTTCAACGCTATCTGGGAATGGGAAGAATGCGTCAGATGCCATTACGCTTCCTTTTGTCTCCACAAGTGCCTGCTTTACGCAATTTTCTACTGCCCAAATGCGGTTTACTTGGCCTGGTCCAACTCCGATTGTTTGCTTGTCTTTTGCTAAAACGATTCCGTTAGACTTTATATGTTTGACCACCTTCCATGCGAAAAGAAGATCCTCTTTTTCTTTGTCGGTAGGTATGCGTTCGGTCACCGTTTCAAACTCTTCCATGAGAGGTCTGTCAAGCTCCTGAATTAAAAGACCACCGGCTACCTTCTTGAGGTTATATTCACCTTTAGGCTGCTTTTCCATTATGCTTGGAAGCTTAATCAATCTTATGTTTTTCTTCTGTTTGAGTATCTCAAGAGCATCATCGTCGAAATCTGGAGCTACAACTATTTCTATAAATATCTTGTTTATTTCCTCAGCAATTCGATAGTCAATAGACCTGTTTGCAGCGATGATTCCGCCAAAAATAGACTTGGGATCGCTGTTATAAGCCTTTAGGTATGCATCGTAGATATCATATCCGCTTCCCGCTCCGCAGGCATTTGTGTGCTTTACGCCTATAACAGTTGGCTCATCGTATTCCTTGAGAAGCTCGATGGCTCCATTTGTATCATTTATGTTGTTGAAGGACAATTCCTTCCCGTGGAGCTGCTCTCCATCGACCAGACTTCCCTTTTCCATACCAAATACCTTGTAAAAGGCAGCCTTCTGATGTGGGTTTTCGCCGTATCGGAGATCCTGAACCTTTTCAAATGTCATTGTCAATGTTTCAGGATAGGCGTCCTTTCCTGCTTCTTTCTTAAGATATCCAGCAATGATAGTGTCATAGGCCGAGGTATGCTCGAATACTTTTAGCGCCAAGTCGTACTTTGTTCCATATGTAGTATCTCCAAAAGATTTTATTTCCTGGGCAATCTTTTCGTAATCCCTAGGGTCTGTTACTACCGTAACTGATTTAAAATTTTTGGCAGCCGATCTTAGCATTGTTGGGCCGCCTATATCTATGTTTTCAATGGCATCCTCAAAAGTAACATCGCTTTTAGAAATAGTTTCCTTGAAAGGATATAGATTTATGATTACATAATCTATGGGATCTATTTTGAGTTCTTTCAGTCGAGCCATATGGTCTGCGTTTCCACGAACAGCCAAAAGGCCTGCATGAATAACCGGATGGAGAGTCTTTACGCGTCCGTCCAGGCATTCAGGAAAGCCTGTCAATTCAGAAACTCTTATAACCGGAATACCTGCATCTTCGATTTTTTTTGCTGTTCCTCCGGTTGATACAATCTCTATTCCCATTTCCGACAATTGTTTTGCAAAATCCTCTATGCCGGTCTTGTCTGAAACGCTTATGAGTGCTCTTTTCATATTGTCCCCCTCCATGTTTTTAAAGCAATTATAAACAGTCAAATAAATTTTTAAGTAATAATAACCCTTCGTCCATCTATATGCAGGCGATCATCGCAGAACAACTCGATTGCCCTAGGAAGCAAACGATGCTCAATCTCAAGAACCTTTTCTTGAATAGCCTCTGGCGTATCTTTGTAATCCACCTCAACTGACTCCTGAAGTATTATAGGCCCGGCATCCGGGATTTCATTTACAAAATGAACCGTTGCCCCTGTAACCTTAACCCCATAGTCATGAACAGCCCTGTGTACCTTCATACCGTAAAATCCCATTCCACAAAAGCTTGGAATCAGGGAGGGATGAGTGTTGATGATTCTATTTTCAAAGGTCTTTATGAATTCATCATCAAGGATGCTTAGGTATCCCGCAAGAACAATTAGGTCTATGTCGTGGGTTTTCAGCTCGTTGACCATTTCCTCTCTTCTTAGAATAGGATTCGGGAAATTGCCCTTTCCTATATAGATGCTCTTAACCCCATAATTCAATGCCCTTTTCATTGCAAAGGCCTCTTTTTTATCCGATATCACAAGTTCTACAGATCCATTGATATGGCCACAGCAAGTATGGTCTATAACTCTCTGCAAATTTGTCCCGCTTCCGGATGCCAAAATAGCTATTCTCTTCTTCATTTCAATGCCACTCCTTCATGCTTGTCAGTAATTTTTCCTACTATATAAGCCTTCTCTCCCAATGCCTTCAAGGCTTCTACAGCCTTCTCCGCTTCTTCCTTGGGTAGTGCAATCATGAGACCTATTCCCATGTTGAATGTCTTGTACATCTCAGTTTCATCGAGATCGCCTTTTTCCCTCAAGAGTTCGAAAACCGGAGGAAGAATCCAACTCCCCGTTTCAATATCTGCTCCAAGACCTTCTGGAATAATTCTTGGGATATTTTCATAGAAACCGCCGCCCGTTATATGCACCATGCCTTTTATGTCGCAAACATCCATCAGCTCCAGAACAGGCTTGACATAAATCCTAGTAGGCTCTATAAGAAGTTCCCCTATCGTTTTTTCATGACCCTCGGGCACATCTTCCACTTTAAACTTGCTCTGATCAAATATGACTTTTCTAACCAATGAATATCCATTTGAGTGTATCCCGCTTGAAGCCAAGCCGATCAATACATCCCCATCTTCCAAACGGCTTCCATCAACTATTCTTTTCTTATCGACAATCCCAACAGCAAAGCCCGCCAGATCGTATTCACCTTCTCCATAGAAACCCGGCATTTCAGCCGTTTCCCCTCCTATTAAGGCGCATCCTGACATTCTGCAGCCTGCCGCAATCCCACCAACAATTGATGCTGCCTTCTCGGCTTTTAGATGACCAGTTGCCATGTAATCTAAAAAAAATAGGGGTTTGGCACCCTGGCATAGTATATCGTTAACGCACATTGCTACCAGGTCTATGCCAACCGTGTCATGCCTATCAGTCAAAAATGCTATTTTAAGCTTGGTTCCCACTCCGTCTGTTCCTGATACAAGAACAGGCTCCTCCATATTTTTGAGGTCAAGAGCGAAGAGTCCGCCAAACCCGCCTAGACCAGCAAGAACCTGCTCGTTGAAGGTGCTCTTTACCGAATCCTTCATGAGCCTTACAGCTCTTTGCCCTTCCAGAGTGTCTACTCCCGCTTCCTTGTAAGTCATCTTTTTCATTAATCTTAGCTCCTTTGCTATGCCT
>CAZTZB010000100.1:3361-4926 GCA_964617505.1 uncultured Peptostreptococcaceae bacterium
TTTCTCAAACAGGAATTTATCGGCTGTCTTTGGAACCTCCATTGGATAGTTTCCATCGAAGCAGGCCTTACACAAACTATCAGAAGGCATTCCTATGGACTCGTAGAGTCCTTCTACACTTAGGTATCCCAAGGAATCGGCTCCAATCATTTCCTTTATTTCCTCTATGGAGTATTGGGCTCCGACAAGTTTTTTGCGCTCAGGTGTATCTATTCCGAAGAAGCACGAATACTTAACCGGAGGCGAGCTAACCCGTACATGAACCTCTTTTGCTCCGGCATCCTTAAGCATAGAAACTATACGTTTGCTAGTTGTGCCTCGCACAATTGAATCATCTATGAGTACTATTCGCTTGTCTTTTAGATTAAGTTTGAGCGGATTCAATTTCAGCCTTACAGCAAGCTCGCGAGTCTTCTGATCAGGCTCTATGAATGTACGCCCAACATATCTGTTTTTTACAAGCCCCTCTCCGAAGGGAATTCCCGATTCCTCTGCGTATCCTATGGCAGCAACTGTGCCGGAATCCGGAACGGCAATGACCATATCGGCATCGGCAGGATATTGCCTCGCAAGTATACGCCCTGCATTTCTGCGGCTGTTGTATACGCTTTTGCCATCCAGATTGCTGTCAGGCCTCGCGAAATACACAAATTCGAAAGAACAAAGGGCCTTTCTGGTATTGTTGTCAAACTTGATTGACTCAATTCCTTCTTCATCTATTACTACCATCTCGCCCGGTTCAACGTCCCGTATGAATTCAGCACCAGTAACATCAAGCGCGCAACTTTCGGATGCCAAAACATACCCATTGCCAAGCTTTCCAACACAAAGAGGCCTGAGACCGTTCGGATCCCTTACCCCTATGAGTTTATTCTCGCAGATTATCGTCAAGGCATACGCCCCTTTTATTCTCTGAATCGAATGTATTATTGCTTCCTTGAATCCCAATTTATAGTTTCTTGCTATCAAATTGGCTATGACTTCGCTATCTATGGATGTCTGGAAAATGGACCCCTTGTCCTCCAATTCATCCCTCAATACAGCAGCATTTATAAGATTGCCGTTGTGGGCCAATGCTATGGAACCACCCTTGTATTTAACAACCAATGGTTGCGCATTTGCTACATAGCTTTCTCCGGTTGTCGAATAGCGAACATGGCCTATCGCTACACGGCCCTTCAATCGTTTTAAAATCTCATCCGAAAAAACTTCTTGAACAAGTCCCATTTCTTTATAATAATGCATCTTTCCATTTGAAACGGCAATGCCGGCGCTTTCTTGGCCCCTATGTTGAAGAGCTATTAACCCAAAATATGTCAACCTTGAAATGTCCTCGTACTCCTCCGGGTCGTAAATTCCTATGACTCCACACTCTTCCTTCAACTTATCCCATTCCATGCAATAATCCATTTTAAACCTCACTTTATGTTAGTATACAGCTGACAACAAACTGAAGTTCCCCACTGTCCATTTCTTTGGCTATTTTTTATCTTTAATCTTTGCTTCTACATTCTACGTTCTACGTTCTACGTTCTACGTTCTACGTTCTACGTTCTACGTTCTAC
>CAZTZB010000101.1:0-4778 GCA_964617505.1 uncultured Peptostreptococcaceae bacterium
TGTTAGGCCCATCTTGGGCAATCTAATCAGTTCTGCCATTTTGCTTTCCCCCTATACTAAAGTATTGTTTGCATTATTTGTTTGATCTAATCTATTTCAATACAGCGGGCAACCAAAGGGTCACTTCAGGAACAAATGTTATCAGCATCAGCACTATGAAACCAACCAAGAAAAACGGTATGACTGCAACCACGGCTTTTTCAAATCTGGCTTTGGCCAAATGGCTTCCAATAAGCAATGTTGCTCCTACAGGTGGTGTCAAAAGCCCCAAACATAGGTTAAAGGTCATTATAACACCGAATTGCAATGGAGTAACACCCGCCAATTGCGCAAGTGGAACTAGTACAGGTATAAGTATAATCATTGCCGCATTCGCTTCCATAAGGCATCCGATTACGAGAAGTATAATATTTATCAAAAGCAGAATTATTACGCTGCTATCAGTCATTCCAAGAATCGCATTTGCTATTATCGTTGGCAGTTTTGACACAACAACTATCCAACTTGAAACCTTAGATGTAGCAAGTATTATCATGATAGTAGATGTAACTACAGCCGATTTGCTGAGTATCCCTGGTATATCTTTAAGTAGTATGCTTTTATAAACGAAAAAGCTAATTAAAAAAGCATAGACTACTGCAATTACAGAAGCCTCGGTGGGCGTGAATATTCCCGAGAAGATTCCCCCAAGGATTATAACTGGCATCATCAATGCTCCAATACCGTCCTTGGTTGCAGCGATTTTTTCCTCAGTAGAGGCTTTCTCGCTTGTTGGAAATTTCTTTTTCTTTGCGATTATATAAGAAAGCGCAATCAAAGAAACGCCAAGAAGTATTCCAGGAATAACCGCAGCTATAAACAGGTCGCTTACAGACATGGTCATAGCTGCCCCATAAACAATAAGCGGTATGCTTGGAGGTATTATTGGCCCACAAACTGCCGCCGAAGACGATACCGCCGCTGCAAATTCAGCGCTATACCCTTCTTTTTTCATGGCCGGTATTGTAACACCTCCGATAGCGGAAACAGTTGCAACCGCAGAACCAGAAATTGCTGCAAAAAACATGGATGCAACAACCGTTATTATTGCCAGACTTCCTTGAATCCAACCTATGAATGCCTTTGAAAATCTTATGATTTTTTTATTAATGCCACCGGAACTCATTACCTCTCCCGCCAAAATAAAAAATGGTATTGCCAAAATCGGGAATGAATCAATTCCTCCAAACATCTTCTGTGGTATTACAATCAACGGAAGATCACCTGCATATATAATTGTCAGTAAAGAAGATATTCCAAGCACAAAACCGATTGGCAGACCCAAAATAACTAGTGTCAAAAGTGATACAAGCAGTATTGCAGCCATTTTAACCCTCCTCTCCAACATTATTTGCATTTTTAATAAAATATGACTCTATGGTAAACATAAGCATCAGAATCGCTCCTACGGGAAGAGCTAAATAAGGATAAGCCATAGGCATTCCCATGCCGGCCGACTTTTGCTTAAATGTTATTGCAACCAAATCAAATCCATATTTTATGACAACAAGAAAAAAAGCTATAAGCAAAGCATTTGTAAATATATACAATATTTTAACCAGTTTTCTAGGCATAAGGTTTATAAAATAATCAACTTTCATATGGCTGGTTTTTCTTACCGCTACCGACGCCCCAAGCAAAGTCAGCCAAACAAATGTATATCTTGCCAGTTCCTCGGACCATGCATTGGCATTGTTGAATACATATCTCATCACCACTTGTAAAAATATGGCTCCTACCATCACAAGAAACATAATTGATAGGGCTATCATTATGACTTTTTCAATCTTGTCGAACAATATTTTTATTTTCATATATACGCCCCACTTTTCTATGGATTGCCGGCAAAGAAAACCTAATTTCCTTTGCCGGCATTTTTATTATTATTTTACTGCTTGAATCTTTTTAACAAGCTCTTGCAAGTTCGGGAATTCAGAACCAAAGTTTTCCATTTTTTCATAGAATCCATCCATTTCCGGATAAACAATTTCTACACCTTCAGCTTCAAATTTTGCAAGGAATTCATCTTCACTGTCTTTAACCATTTGAGTTCTATATTCTCCAGCTTCCGTTGCCGCTTCTCTGAGAATATCCTGAATGTCAGCATCTAAGCTATTGAAATAATCCTTATTGAAAATGATTACATCTGTGCTGTAAACATGGTTTGTTCTGATAAGATAATCGCACACTTCATAAAAAGCGTTTGAGTAGCAATACAAAACCGGATTTTCTTGACCTTGAACAGTTCCCTGTTGAATGCCAGTATAAATTTCTGATGGATCCATAGGCGTAGGTGATGCCCCAAGGTATTCCCATGTTTTCATGTACATTTTAAGCCCAGGTGCTCTCAGTTTAAGTCCATCCAAATCCTCGACCTTTTCAATCTTTTTGGTGGTAGTCATTACCCTTGCGCCCCTATATGAAGGTCCCAAAAGAACAAATCCGCCTTGGTCGCCTACTGTTTCAAGCAATTCCTCTCCAATAGGTCCGTTCATGACTTTTGAATAATGCTCCTCATCTCTGTACATAAATGGATATGCATCGATTGCAGCCAATTCACTGTAGGGCTCAAGTGTGCCTATGCTCTCACCAACAATCTGAACAATTCCTGGCTCCAATCCTTCAATAGTGTCTCTCCATGCGCCAAGTGTTCCGCCTGAATACACTTCAACTTCAACTCTTCCTTCAGATTTTTCATTAACCAGTTCAGCAAATTTGATAAGCGAAAGGTCTCTTGAGTCACCCAATGCGCTTCCGTTTGCCAGTTTCATCACAATAGGTTTTGCGGCTGCTTCCTCGCCGCCTGTCTCAGTCTTTGCACAGCCTGCCAGCACCGCGAATGCAAGAAGCAATACCAATGCTAACGCCAATATCCTGTTCTTTTTCATTTTGAATCCTCCTCTTTTTGTTTTTAAAATTATTGTCAAGATGTCTAAAGGACTCACCTTCCATCCTTAGTACATCGCATAACCTCCATCGACTGGTATTAGTGCCCCTGTAATGAATTGCGCATCATCTGATGTAAGGAAAGCTATAAGTTCCGCAAGTTTTTCCGGTTCTCCAGCCGTCTTAAGCGGCAAATCATCCTTCAATTCCTGAATACGGCTTTCAGTCATATTGCTTGTAATAAGAGGTGTTACATGCAGGCCCGGCGCAACTGTATTTACATAAATCCCAAACTCGCCAAGTTCTTTTGCCATGGCCTTTGTAAACCCAATTATTCCGGCTTTTGCCGTCGAATATGCTCCTCTTCCCAAAAGTCCTCCGCCTCTCATTCCTGCGACAGAAGCTATATTAACTATTTTTCCATATCTTTGGTCAATCATATGTTCTATAACGGCTTTCGAACAATTGAATGCACTGTTCAAATTCAAATCAATTTGTTTTTTCCAAGTGACATCATCAAGTTGCCGAAAGCTGAGGGAAAGGTCTTTCCCTCCCCCCGCGCAATTTACAAGTATATCTATCTTTCCGAAGTCGCTTATTGTCTTCTTTCCAACTTCTTGAGCATTCGCATAATCTGTTACATTTGTCTTATAGCTTTCAACTTTAACATCGTATTTCGCTAATTTATCCTTTATTTCTTTCAATCCTGCTTCGTTTATATCCCATACCGCAATATTTGCTCCGTGTTCAGCCAACTTTGCACATATCGATGCTCCAATTCCGCTTGCTCCGCCCGTTACAATGGCACTTTTATTCTTTAATTTCATTTTTTCTCCTTTCTTTATCTCTATATTTTTATCCTAATCCCCTAATTAACGGATTTTATTAAAACATACCCTTTACACCATCAATGATGTCTTCAACCTTTGGCCTGTACGCATCCTCAAGTGTTGGGCTGAATGGCACCGGCGTAAATTTGGCACCAATTCGTACGATCGGAGCGTCAAGATAATCGAGAGCCTCTTCGGCTACTACCGCAGCGATTTCAGATCCCAATCCACCTATTTTTACAGCTTCGTGTGCAATAAGTAGTCTGTGAGTCTTTTTAACCGATTCTATTACCGTATCCTTATCGAATGGCGAAAGCGTTCTGAGGTCGATGACTTCTACGCTGTAACCTGCCGCTTCAAGCTTCTCAGCCGCCGTATTCACAAGACGCATCATTATTGAATATGAAACAATTGTGACGTCTTTTCCTTCTTTTACTACTGCAGCTTTTCCTATTGGCACGATGAAATCCTCATCATCTGGAACCTCTCCTTTCTTGCTGAAGAGGTCTTTGTTCTCAAAGTATATTATTGGGTCATTGCTTCTAAGCGCGGCCTTTAAAAGTCCTTTGGCATCTGCCGGATTCGACGGTGCAACAACCTTGATTCCCGGAATATTGTTAAACCATGACTCTACGCTCTGCGAATGCTGAGCTGCTGCTGAACGAATAAGTCCGTCCGGGGCTCTTATTACCATTGGAACTGTAGTCTGTCCACCGAACATGTATCTGATCTTGGCCATCTGGTTGAATACCTCATCCATGCAAACCCCTAGAAAATCGGCATAATGCATGTCTGCAACAGGTCTCATTCCTGCAAGCGCCGCTCCTATCGAAGCTCCAATTATTGCAGTCTCAGTTATAGGGGTGTCTATGATTCGTTCGGTTCCGAACTCTTCAGGCAAATCTCTAAATTGTCCAAATATTCCACCTTGACGCGCTATGTCTTCACCCATTACGAAAATGGTATCATCTTTTCTCATTTCTTCTGCCATTGCTTCTCTTGTTGCTTCTGAAAATGTTATCT
>CAZTZB010000102.1:0-4702 GCA_964617505.1 uncultured Peptostreptococcaceae bacterium
CAATGGTAATAAGAGCCCCGGACGGACTTATTCGTTCAGCAGCAGCTCAGCATTCACAAAGCGTAGAGTCATGGTTCAACAACATTCCCGGAATCATAGTAGTAGCACCGTCGAATCCGGCAGATGCAAAAGGACTATTAAAAGCAGCTCTTCAAAGCGATGATCCCGTCATATACTTTGAGAACAAAGACCTATTCAGCAGAAAGGGCGAGGTTCCAGAGGATGAGAATTTCGTAATTCCACTCGGAAAAGCACACGTAGTACAAGAAGGAAAAGACGTTACAATCGTTTCATATTCAATCATGATGAGCCTTGTACACAAAGCGGCTGAAAAACTAGAAGCCGAAGGCTACAGCGTAGAAATAATCGACCTTCGAACACTTTCGCCATTTGACAAGGGGACTGTCATAGAATCGGTTAAGAAGACACATAGACTTCTAATTGCTCACGAAGCTGTAAAAATCGGTGGACTGGGATCTGAAGTTGCAGCAGTAGTGGCAGAAGAGGCTCTCGATTATCTTGACGCTCCAATAGTAAGAGTGGGAGCCAAGTTTACACCGGTGCCATTTAGCCCGACTCTTGAAGAAGCTTATAGACCTAAGGTTGAAGATATAGTTGCCGGCGTTAAGAGCATGTTTAAATAACATTAGTTAATCAGGGTATTGGGATAGAATATATAGATTGATACCAAGGGGAAACAAAAAAAAGAGGAGGAAAATATTTATGAAGAAAAGGATTGCATTGTTGTTAGCAATGGTCATGGTGTTCTCAGTCTTTGCTGTAGGATGCGCGAAGGATGAACCGGCTCCAGTAGAACCAGCTGAAGGCGGAGAGGTTGCTACAGAATTTCCGGAAATGAACATCAAGATGAGTGTTTCAACTTCAGACACGTCTACTTGGTTCAAAGGTGGACAAAAATTCGCTGATATCGTTAGCGAAAAAACTGGTGGCAAAGTACAAGTTAAGGTTTACGCAAACGAGCAACTTTCAAGCGGAAGCCAAACTAAAGGTATCGAGCAGCTACAAAGTGGAATCACAGACATGTCTTTCCATAGCACTATAATTTACTCGATTCTTGATGCAAAATTTGGTGTTGTATCCATGCCTTGGATTCTTCCAACTTATGAAGACGTTGATGCTGCTTTGAATGGAGCTCCAGGACAAGAAATTAAAGATATTTTACTTACTAAAGGCATCCAGCCTCTTGGTTTTGGTGAAAATGGTTACAGACAAATCACTAACTCAAAAATGGTTATTGACGAACCTGCAGACATGGCCGCAATGAAAATCAGAATACCGGGAATCAACATGTATATCGACCTGTTCAAAGAATTGGGAGCAGACCCGACAGCCATGAACTTCTCAGAAGTATTTACATCGCTTCAACAGGGAACTATCGACGGACAAGAGAATCCTCTTCCCGTTATCATGTCCTCAAAACTTTACGAAGTTCAGAAGTACATCTCCCTGTGGAACTACTCTTATGACCCAATCATATTGGGCGTAAACAAAGCACTCTTTGACAAAATGTCTCCTGAGCTTCAGCAAATCTTCCTTGATGCCGGCGAAGAAGCCTGTGCATATCAAGTTGAAATCAACAGAGCTGAAACAGAAGAAGGCGTAGCCTTCCTTGAAGATAAAGGCATGGAAGTAACTGCTTTGACTTCAGATCAAATTGCTGCTTTCCAAGACAAAATGGTTCCAATTTATACCAAGTATGAAGAAATCGTCGGAAAAGACCTCATGGATGCTTTCAAAGGCGAATAGTTTTAGATTCTTAACATTATAATGAGTAGAGCGGTCCTTTGGGGCCGCTCTATATTAAAAGAACATTATTTAGGTGGTGTATACATGATTAAATTTTACGACAATGTGGAAAAAGGCGCCAAATGGGTGCTTGTAATCAGTCTGGCTGTTATGGCTATACTGAACTTTTCAAACGTCCTCTCTCGATATGTTTTTCATGCTTCTCTCTCTTTTACTGAAGAAATTACTACAAATCTTTTTGTTTATAATACATTCATCGGTGCGGCCATTGCAGCTAGAAGAGGCTCGCATTTAGGTTTGACGCTGATTTCTGATAAATTGAACCCCAAAAATCAGAATCACTTAAAAATAATTGTGGCCATTGTATCAGCTGGGCTTTTTGCAGTGCTTATATATATGGGTACGGGAATGGTTCAAGCACAAATACAATATGGACAAAAAACGGCTTCTTTGGGAATACCAGAGTGGTGGTTTGGATTGGCTATCCCCCTTGGAGCTCTTTTTATATTGGTAAGCTTCCTGGTTGGTGGATATGAATCATTAAAAAGTAAGGAGGTGCGATAATGGGTCCAGTAGGAATTACGCTGTTTCTTGTTTTTTTCGGATTGCTATTATTCAATGTGCCCATCGCTGTTGCTCTAGGGCTATCCTCCATAGTAACGCTTTTTGCATTTGACTTGCCGGTTGCGGTTTACTCTTATACTATGTATGCGGCTACAGCCAAGTTTACACTTTTGGCTATACCATTCTTCATACTGGCTGGAATGATAATGGAAAAGGCTGGTATATCGAAACGTCTCATTGACTTTGCAAATAAGGGTGTTGGCCATCTGCGTGGTGGATTGGCTATAGTTACAGTAATAACATCATGCTTTTTCGCAGCAATTTCGGGCTCGGGCCCGGCGACTGTTGCAGCTTTGGGAAACATACTGATTCCGGCAATGGACGAAGCAGGGTATGACAAGGCTATGGCGGCATCATTGCTTTCGGCATCAGGAGCAATAGGCATTATTATCCCACCGTCAATCGCTTTTGTTGTATATGGCGTAGTTGCGGAAGTATCAATAGGAAAATTATTTATCGCTGGTATCGTGCCGGGTCTTTTGTTTGGACTTGCCTTAATAATTGTAAGTCTTTTCGTTTCCAGAAATTATAAATTCAAGAATGTTGAAGTTTGTTCTCGCAAGGAATTTTGGAAATCATTTAGAAAGGCATCTTGGGGATTAATGACACCAGTCATCATCCTTGGCGGAATCTACGGTGGTATCTTTACGCCGACAGAGGCTGCAGGAGTTGCGGTTTTTTACGGACTTTTTGTAGGAATTTTCGTTTACAAGGAGCTTACTTGGAAACAGATACCAGACTTGCTTATAGATTCATCGGTAAGTTCGGCAGTAGTTATGCTTATAGTGTCGTCAGCTTCTGTATTTGCTTGGATCGTAACGACGGAGGGAATTGCAGGAAACATAGCGGCATCAATGGTCGCGTTCACAGCCAACAAGTATGTGATTTTGCTAATAATAAATGTGATTCTTTTGGTTGCAGGTTGTTTCATAGATGCAATAAGCGCTTACTATATCTTGCTTCCAATCTTTATACCGATTCTTAATTCAGTGGGTGTAGACCTCTTGCTGTTTGGTGTTATCATGACAGTTAACCTTGCAATAGGACAAATAACACCGCCTGTTGGAGTAAACCTGTATGTGGCGTGCAACATAGCAGATATAAGTCTGGCAGAGATATCAAAGGCCGTAGTGCCATTCCTGTTGGCTGCAATAGCAGCCCTGATGTTAATCACATATATACCGTTTTTTACAACATTCTTACCTAATTTAATGGGCATGTAGTCCTTGAAAAGGAGTGAAAGCAATGCATAAATGCGCTGTGGGAAAAGCAGGAAGAAGTATTGCTGCCCGCATAATGCCGGATAGCAATCTTGTAGAAGAGATTATAGCAATTTGTAAGGAGAATGAACTGGAAGCAGCTTATATTCCGACCTGCATTGGCAGCCTGAAAAAAGCAAGGTTTGTTTATGCTATTCCGGACGATTCAACATATTTTAAAATGATATATAGCGATCCGGTGGAGCTTGATGGACCTATAGAATTCTTGAACGCTCAGGGCATAGTAGCAAAGGGTGAAAATGGGGAGTACCTGGTGCATCTTCATGCAGTTATGAGTGACAAAGACATGAGAGTTTATGGAGGTCATATTGTAGATGATGGAAACATCGTTTTGGCTACAATTGACTTGGTGTTGAATGAAATAAATGATATAAATTTAGCTAGAAAATACGATCAAGCTAGTGGATTCTATTTCTTTACGCCTGAAGAAGCGTAATAGGGGGAAAGCAAAATGGCAGAACTGATTAGATTGCCCAAGATGGGCCTAACAATGGAAGAAGGAACAATTGTAGAGTGGTTCGTTGAAGAAGGCGGCGCAGTAAAGATTGGCGAAAGATTCTTCGAAGTAGCAACAGACAAGATTTCAAACGAAATCGAGGCTGAAGTTGACGGAACACTTCTCAAAATATTAGTAGCACAGGACTGCGACGCATTGGTGCAAGCACCGGTTGCTATCGTAGGAGAAGCAGGAGAAGACATCTCTGCACTAATGGCAGAGCTAGGAGGATCTACGGTAGCAGCTCCGGCAGAAGCGGTAGCAGAAGCTACAGAAGCACCTGCAGTAGCGGCAACTACGGCAACAAGAGCGCCAGGAGAATATGTGCTCGCGTCGCCGCTTGCAAAGAAAATGGCCAAGGAAATGGGCGTAGATCTTAGCATGCTAGTAGGAACAGGTCCAAACGGAAGAGTAGTAGAAAAAGACCTAACAGCAGCAGGAAGCGTAAAAGCATCCGCCATGGCAAAAGTTGTAGCAGGAGAGCTTGGAGTAAACCTTGCCAGCATACAAAAAGATGGACGAATCATGAAAGAAG
>CAZTZB010000103.1:0-4680 GCA_964617505.1 uncultured Peptostreptococcaceae bacterium
TGACGGCAAAGGGACAAATCATTTATGCTGTTGGTTGCGGTTTGATTACTGTTATAATCAGATTGTTTGGAGGCTATCCTGAAGGCGTGTCCTTCTCAATTCTATTTATGAATGTCGTTACGCCTTTGATCGACAAGTATGTCAAATCCAATGTGTTCGGAGGTGTGAAAAAATAATGAAAGAAATCAGCAAATTAGGATTGATTCTACTTTTAATATGTGCAGTTGCTGCCGCATTGCTGTCGCTTGCTTATGATTTCACAATCGATAAAATTGTGGCGCAGAGAGAAATGACAAACCAATTGTCTAGGCAGGAAGTATTGTCTGATGCGGAGTCATTCGAAATGATCGAAGCAGATTTGCTCGATAAGGTCAAGCTTGAAAATGAGCTGGTAGTCGAGATTTACGAAGGCCTTTCAGGAGGAAATTTAGTTGGCTATACAATCAAGACATTACCTAGCGGATTTGGCGGAAGTGTTGAGGTAATAACTGGTATTTCAACTCAAGGAGAGGTTACAGGCATGCGTGTCGGGAATCATCAGGAAACACCGGGTCTCGGAGCAAATGCAACATTGCCGGATTTTTATGAACAATATCAAGGCAAAAGCACTGCGTCGGAACTAGCGGTTGTAAAGGCGGGGGCCTCCGGCAATGAAATACAAGCTATTTCCGGTGCAACCATAACGTCCAAAGCTGTTACTAAAGGTGTCAACATGGCTATTGAAGCCTATAAGCTAGTATCTGGCCTATAAACTATCCGGAGGTGAATTATATTGAATCTGATGAAGATTTTTAAGAATGGATTATTGGATGAAAATCCGATATTCGTGCAATTATTAGGCATGTGTCCAACTCTGGCGGTTACCACATCGGCTATTAATGGAGTTGGAATGGGGCTCGCAGCAACGGCTGTTTTGGTTGCTTCGAATGCAGCCATTTCCATGATGCGTAAAATTATACCCAGCAAAATCAGAATACCGGCATTCATTGTCGTTATTGCCAGCTTTGTAACTATTGTCGGAATGGTCATGGAAGGCTATATGCCATCGCTTTTCAAGGCATTGGGACTTTTTATTCCACTTATAGTTGTTAACTGCATAATACTTGCAAGAGCTGAAGCTTTTGCATCGAAAAATACAGTACTAGCTTCCATTTTCGATGGTTTGGGAATGGGATTAGGATTTACTTTGGCATTAACAATTCTGGGTTCCGTGAGAGAGTTGCTTGGAGCAGGAAGTTTGTTTGGATGGCAACTGCCGTTTGCATACAAGCCTGCTATAATGATGATACTTCCTCCGGGGGCCTTCATTGCCTTGGGTATTTTGTTGGCTCTTTATAATGTAATCAAGTCTAAAAAAAGTTTGTCATAAGGGGGGATTGAAGTGGAAAACGCTAGTATTTTCGTTATCCTGGTCAGTTCGATTCTCGTAAACAACTTCGTTATGTCGAGATTCTTGGGAATCTGTCCTTTTCTCGGTGTTTCAAAACAGGTTGAAACTGCGACTGGAATGGGCATGGCCGTTACATTTGTTATAACCTTAGCTGGTATGATTACATACCTTGTTCAAAAATATATTTTGGTAGCTTTTCATATCGAATATCTGCAGACTGTCGCATTTATACTTGTAATTGCGGCTCTCGTGCAATTTGTTGAAATCGTTCTTCAAAAGCTTAGTCCGGTTTTGTATCAGGCATTGGGAGTATACCTTCCTTTGATAACTACAAACTGTGCCGTACTTGGCTTAGCGCTACTAAACATACAATACAAGCTAAACTTCGTCCAGACGATTTTCCATTCCTTTGGCGCGGCTGTGGGCTTTTCCTTGGCAATAATTCTCTTTGCCGGGATTAGGGAAAGACTCGCTATTTCGGATGTTCCCGCACCGTTTAAAGGTTTCCCGATCGCTCTGATTACCGCAGGCCTTATGTCTATGGCATTCTTGGGCTTTGCAGGACTAGTCTAAAAGGAAAGGGTGATGAATATGAATATAAACGGTTTGCTCTATTCTACCTTGAGCCTTGGTGGAATGGGACTAATTTTCGGAGCAGGTTTGGCTTATGCTTCTCAGAAGTTTGCAGTTGAAATTGACCCCAAGGCAGTTGCGGTAAGAGAAGTTCTTCCCGGCGCCAATTGCGGTGGTTGTGGATATCCTGGGTGTGACGGATTCGCGAATGCCGTAGCTAAGGGTGATGCGCCTGTAAATGGATGTCCTGTCGGTGGAGCAGAAACGGCCGAAAAGGTGGCCGAAATCATGGGACTTGTTGTCGAAAACAGCACGAAAATGATTGCGCATGTTATTTGTAATGGTACATGCGACAACGCCAGAGAAAAGTATGAATACATTGGAATACAAGATTGCAAGGCGGCAAATATAGTTAACGGAGGTAGCAAGTCTTGTTCATATGGATGTCTAGGGCTTGGCACTTGCGTGGATGTATGCCCGTTTGATGCTATCTTCATAAATGACAAGGGCATTGCAGAAGTCATTGATGACAAATGCACAGCTTGTGGCAATTGCATAGAGGCATGTCCCAAAAATGTTATTACACTTGTTCCTTATGGGCAGGAAGTTATCGTAGAATGCAATAGCAAGGACACTGGCAAGAACGTAAAGGCGGCTTGCGATGTAGGATGCATAGGCTGCAAAATCTGCGAAAAGAATTGTCCATTCGATGCAATACATGTGGTTGACAATCTGGCAGTAATTGATTATTCAAAATGCACTGAGTGCATGATTTGTGTTGAAAAATGTCCTACAGGCGCTATTGCCGGTAATCTTGAAAACAGAAAAAAAGCCGAAATAGATGAAGAAACCTGCATTGGTTGTACACTTTGTGCTAAGGTTTGTCCTGTAGATGCAATAAGTGGAGAGCTTAAAAAGCCTCATAAAGTTGATGTTGAAAAATGTATTGGATGCGGAGCATGTGTTGAAAAATGCCCTAAGGATGCCATAAAACTTTTGTAAAAATTAAAGCGGACAGCGGCTTTGAAAGCGCTTCCGCTTTTTTTATTTGTCCCAAATTCCGCTTGATAAGGCAAACACTAAATGTTACACTTATTATAGTTTGAAATATTGAAATTTCAACATTTATTAAGGATTGGGAGTGAGTGTATTGAAAAGAGGAAACAGATCTGTTTTAGTAATTTCAGTGGCTGTTTTAATAGGAATGATTCTTGGAAACTTGGCGGGGAACGCCCTGTCCGGTCTTGTTCCGTTTTTTTCCAAAACCATCCCTCTGGGGTTGGATAATTTTTCGCTGAAATTATATGTTCTTGATTTTCATATAGGATTGTTGTTTAATGTCAATGTACTGGGTCTTGTCGGAGGACTTATCGGTCTTTTGACAGTTACAAGATAGTGATGGTGAGTTAATGAAAAAAAGAAAAATCGTTTTGGCATCGGAATCTAAGCGAAGAATTGATTTACTAAACATGCTGGAAATAGATTTTGTTTCAAGACCAAGCAATATAGTTGAGCGAATTATTGGAGACGATCCGGTTACAACTGTTATGGCTTTGGCTTTTGAAAAAGCTTGGGATATTTTTTTAAAAGAACCAGATAGTATAGTTATAGGAGCTGATACTGTCGTTTATCATGAAAAAGTTCTAGGAAAGCCGGAAAAAGAGTCTGATGCAATTGAAATGCTCGAGTCAATAAGCGGAAAAACTCATCGGGTCTATACGGGTGTTGCAATAATCAGCAAAGAAGAAAAAGAGCTTTATTACGAGTATACTTCCGTTAAAATTAAAGAGCTGAGCCGCATAGAGATAGAGGCTTATATAAATACCGGCGAACCGTTTGGTAAAGCCGGAGGATATGCAATACAGGGTTTGGGAGCTTCTTTAGTGGAATCCGTTAACGGGGACTATTTTAATGTTGTAGGTCTTCCGGTGGGAAGGCTTAAGCATAAACTTAAAAAAATAGGGGGATGACATGAAAAGCGCATACATTATGAAGGAATTGCCTGAAGATGAAAGGCCGAGGGAAAAACTTGTATTAAATGGAGCCGGCAGCCTGTCGAATCCGGAACTGCTTGCCATACTGCTTAGAACAGGTATGAAAGGTATGTCTGCAATAGAGCTTTCCAGAACAATATTGTGTGAGGACAAGGATGGCTTGGCTTATTTGGGAAGATGCAGAATAGACGAACTTGTAAAAATAAATGGGATAGGGAAGGCAAAGGCGTGTCAACTTTTGGCTGCTCTTGAATTGGGAAAGAGGATGAATAAGCTGACCGCTACAAAACGATTTGACGTACATGCACCAAAGGAAGTAGCAAACCGATACATGAGTGAATTGAGGTTTTTAGACAGGGAAGTATTCAAGGTCTTGTATCTCAACACAAAAAACGAGATACTTAAGGACGAGAATATTTCTGAGGGAAGTCTTAACGCTTCGATAGTACATCCCAGAGAGGTGTTCAAACCTGCAATAGTGTATAGTAGCAATGCAATAATACTTATGCATAACCATCCTAGCGGCAATCCGTCGCCAAGCCAGGAAGATATACAGATAACCAAAAGACTTTCGGAGGCTGGAGATTTAATAGGTATTAAGGTGCTTGACCATATCGTAATTGGGGATGGCAATTATTACAGTCTTAAAGAAAACGGTTTATTTTAGTTTTGGGAAGGGGATAGAAATATGTGTTTTAAAAATTTGTTTGCAAAGGATATGGG
>CAZTZB010000104.1:0-4665 GCA_964617505.1 uncultured Peptostreptococcaceae bacterium
ATGGAGGTAATTTTTGGAGAATAGAAAAGAGTAGAAAGTTCTAAATAAAAGGGAAAATAACAATATGTATAAAAAGTATAAAGCATGAAAGTGGAGTAAATATAAACCTGCTTTCATGCTATTTTATGTTTTTGCTCGAAATTATAAGTATTATCAATAGTAGCCAATCATATTAGAAATTTCATTCGTGTATTCAACTAGAACTTTACCTATCGATTCCAGTTTTTCTTTGCTCAACCGGTTAGTTGGGCCGGCGACGCTTATGGCATAGTCTGCTTTTCCAAAACGATTGATGATTGGAGCTGCTACACCTGTGAACCCATTGTCATATTCTTCGAAATCTATTGCAAAACCGCTTGTTCGGGCGTATTCAATTTGCTTGAGTAGCTGGGCTTTGTCAGCGACTGTGTTTTCGGTTATTTTAGATATATGAATTTTGTCTAGCAAACCATTCAATTCATCTATACCCAATGTAGACATTATGGATTTCCCTACGGCTGTACAATAAATAGGTAGCTTGGTTCCTTGACCCACGGAACCTCTAATTGCATGGGGACTTTCAACTATTTCAAGGAAAAGGACATATTTGTCTTCTCTTACAACCAAATTTATGGTTTCGGAATATAAAACAGATAATTTTTCAAGAAAAGGTTTGGAAATTGTTTTTATATTTGAATCTACCATTGTTCCTAATTTGAAGAGTTCAAGCCCTAGCTTGTATTTGCTGGAGTTTTCATCATGCACTAATACACCGAGGTGTTCTAAGGTCTGCATGATATTGTAAGTGGTGCTTTTATGTAATTTTGAAAGTTTGCTTATATCCGTAACCCCTAAAGAAACATTTTTCTCAAAACAATTGAGTATTGTGAAAGCTCTTTCTATAGACCTGATAGGTTTTACTTCTTTAGCCATAACAATAACATCCCTTCAATAGAATTTAGTATTAGCTAATAAACAAGTATAGTTTAACATAATTTAGCTATTAAGTATTTTTAATTAGCTTTAAAGCTATTGATGCAATATTGAGAAAATTCGAAATAGTGATTGCATCAATTATATCTCTATGATAGTATAATACCATAGAGCAAAACGGCGTGCCACGGTACAGCACAAAAAATTAAATTTATTATTGAAAGGAGGAACATACAAGCAAATATTTGCGTACCATGAAGTTTATTGGATAGCAAAACAGAGCAATTGCAATAAAATCGCATTGATACCTTAGTTTTCGATATAAAATCATTTAAACAATATATAAAACGAGGAGGAAAACAATGAAAAGGATTTTAGCACTGTTAATGGTACTGGTAATGGTAGTAGGAGTATTTGCAGGATGTTCGTCAAAAGCAGCTGATGAAAATGGCGGGGAAGAGGCTTCTGTTGAAGAGGTAAAAGCGGTTCATCTTAAAATGAACATGACAACTAATGAAAATTCTACATGGTATTTAGGAGCAATGAGGTTTAAAGAAATCGTTGAAGAAAAAACGGAAGGTCGCTACATAATTGAAATTTTCCCGAGCGAGCAGCTTTCAGGAGGAAACCTCCGAAAAGGGCTTGAAATGGTACAGACGAATACAACAGATATCGATATGCATTCCACAATCATATATACAGTAATGGATCCTAAATTTACAGTTATTAATATGCCGTGGCTTATTCCTACGTATGAAGAAGCCGATGCGGTTATGAGTGGAGAAGGCGGTAAAGCAATATTCGAATTGGCAAAAGAAAATGGAGTAATGCCATTGGCTTTTGGGGAATCGGGATATAGACAGGTAACAAACAACATTAGACCGATAACGGAACCAGCTGATCTTGCGGATATTAAAATGAGGGTTCCTGGAATTAAAATGTTCCTTGACCTTTATAATGAAATAGGTGCAAACCCAACTACAATGGATTTTGCGGAAGTATTCACATCGCTTCAACAAGGAACAATTGATGGAGAAGAAAATCCCTTTGATGTAATAATATCTGCTAAATTGGAAGAGGTTCAAAAGTATATATCTCTTTGGAATTATGTATATGACGCAGTGCTAATGAGCACAAGCACAAAGACTTGGGAAATGCTTTCGGCTGAAGACAAGGTAGTATTCCAAGAAGCGGCAACAGAAGCAATGAATTACCAGAAAGAACAAAATAGACTTAAGGATACGGAAAATCTTGCATACTTGAAAGAAAAAATGGAAGTGACCCAACTTACAGAGGAGCAAGTAGCTGTATTTAAAGAAGTTGCGAAACCTGTATATGTAACATATGAAGAAATAATAGGAATGGAATTGCTAGAGGCTTTTGGTTACGAAAAATAATAGCTTGAGATTAAATACAGGACCCTTAGGGGTCCTGTATTTAAAAAATAACAATATAAATTTAAAATTATAATCTAGTGATAGAAAGAGGAACAGTTACTATATTGATGTATACAGCATTACAGCATAATACACAGGAGGAGATTAAATGGTCGATAGAGAGATGCTTCAAAATTTCTATACAACTATGTATAAAATCAGGAACTTTGAAAAGTGCATAGAAGAATTCTTTCTAAAAGCGGAGATACCGGGATTTGTCCATCTTTACATAGGAGAAGAGGCTATCGCAACGGGAGTCATGGCTAATCTTACTCATGCGGACTATATCCAAAGTACTCATAGAGGCCATGGACATTGCATAGCAAAGGGTGCCCAAATTGACAGAATGATGGCAGAGATATTTGGAAAGAGAACTGGCTATTGTAAGGGCAAGGGCGGGTCTATGCATATTGCCGACTTTAGCGTTGGAATGCTTGGAGCCAATGGAATAGTAGGAGGCGGATATACACTCGCAACCGGTGCAGCTCTTGCAGAAAAAATAAAAGGAACGGATACGGTTTCAATAGTATTCTTTGGAGATGGAGCATCTAACAGGGGGACCTTCCATGAGGCAATGAATATGGCTGCGGTATGGAAACTTCCAGTGGTTTTTGTTTGTGAAAATAATGAGTGGGCTTCAACGACGCCATACCTGACGACAACATCGGTAAAAGATATATCTGACAGAGCTGCGGGATACGGAGTTCCCGGAGTAATATGTGACGGAAACGATGTATTCGCAGTATATGAAACAGCAAAAGAAGCAATAGAAAGAGCGAGAAGAGGAGAAGGACCATCTATTGTCGAGTGCAAGACATACAGAATAAAGGGTCACTTTGTTGGAGACCCGGAAACATATAGAACGAAAGAAGAGGTTCAGAAGCGTTTCAACGAGAATGATCCAATTACTAGGTTCGAAGAAAAAGTTCTTGCAGAAGGTCTCATGGATGAAGAGGAACTAAAAGCCATAAGAGAAGCTGTAAATGAAGAAATTGAAGCGGCAATTGTATTTGCAAAGGAAAGCCCTTATCCGGATGCATCGGAGCTATATGACGATCTTTATGTGGATGGAGGTATTGTAAAATGAGAAAGATAACTTTTTCTGATGCAACAAAAGAGGCTATGGCTGAGGAAATGAGAAAAGATGATACCGTTTTTGTAATGGGAGAAGATATAGCGAGGCAGGGCGGTATATTTGGACAATTCAAAGATCTTCCATTGGAATTTGGAACAGAGAGGGTGCGAGATACCCCTATAACCGAAACGGCAATAGTAGGAGTAGCAATTGGGGCAGCTCTTGCAGGAATGCGGCCAGTTGCTGACATGCATTTTGCAGATTTTTTCGGTGTTTGTATGGATGAGGTTTTTAATCAGATGGCTAAGATAAGATACATGTTTGGTGGACAAACTACTATGCCGATGGTAATAAGAGCTCCGGATGGACTTATCAGGTCGGCTGCAGCTCAGCACTCGCAGAGCATAGAATCGTGGTTCTCCAATATTCCTGGAATTATAGTAGTAGCACCTTCGAATGCAGCGGATGCAAAGGGACTCCTCAAGGCTGCTATACAAAGTGACGATCCTGTCATTTACTTTGAAAACAAAGATCTTTTCAGCAGGAAGGGTGAGGTTCCAGAAGATGAAAATTTCGTAATTCCACTTGGAAAAGCCAAGGTTACCAAAGAGGGAAAAGATGTTACCATAGTGTCGTATTCCATAATGATGAGCCTTGCAATTAAGGCGGCAGAGAAGCTTGAAGCGAAGGGTATCAGTGTTGAGATCATAGACCTAAGAACCCTTTCTCCATTTGATAAGGATACGGTAATAAAATCGATTAAAAAGACACACAGATTACTTATTGCGCACGAAGCAGTAAAAATTGGAGGATTAGGATCTGAAATTGCGGCTGTAGTAGCAGAGGAGGCTATAGATTATCTTGACGCTCCGATAGTGCGCATTGGAGCCAAGTTTACACCTGTACCTTTCAGCCCGACACTTGAGGATGCGTATAGGCCGAAGGTAGAAGACATAGTAAATGGCGTAAAAGGAATGTTTTAATATATTCCTCCTTGTTTTCAATATATTGAAAACAAGCAACATATAATCCTACTCTTGCCCTAAGGGCCCGACTTTGTCGGGCCCTTAGGCTGAGCAGAAAAAAATATTTTTTCTCAATACTTTTTCTTAACAATCCTCATGCTGTTTAAAACTGCAAGAAGGGTTACACCTACATCCGCGAAAACGGCTGCCCACATGTTGGCCAGTCCAAATAGCGCAAGAATCATTATTGCAATCTTTGCGCCTAGAGCCAATGTTA
>CAZTZB010000105.1:0-4647 GCA_964617505.1 uncultured Peptostreptococcaceae bacterium
CGGCGGTAGCAAGGGCCGAGGTAGATTGGATTGTAGGACTAAACGCAACAAGGGCTCTAACCTGCAAGTACAACGCCCAGCTTTCCTGCTGAAGGGTGCAAACCCCAACCCTAGCCATGCTGGCTCAGAGAGAAGAGGAGATAAAGCACTTCAGCCCCAAGAGCTATTACGGTCTTCAGGCACGCTCTGGCAATCTTATTCTTAGCTGGCAGGATAAAAAAAGCAAGAACTCAAGGAGCTTTGATGAAAGCCACATAGATGCCATAATGAAAAACGTGGAAGGCAAGACAGCAAAGATAGTATCCATAGATAAAAAATCCAAGAGGTCTTCATCCCCTGCCCTCTACAACCTTACGGAGCCTCAGAAGGATGCAGACAGGATATATGATTTTTCGGCAAAGGAAACACTTTCCATAATGCAGAGCCTATATGAGACTCACAAGCTTCTTACCTATCCAAGGACGGATTCCAGGTATCTTACAGCTGACATAGTGCCGACAATAAAGGAACGTTTAAATGGCTGCGCCGACGGCTCTTTTGCTGACGACGCCCTAAGCCTTATGAAGAAACCAATACGTCCATCCAAGCTCTTTGTTGACGACAGCAAGGTAACCGATCACCACGCCATCATACCTACTGAGGAAACGCTAAGGGTCAACGAGCTTTCAAATAGGGAATACAAGATATACGATTTGGTTGTTCGAAGGTTTTTAAGTGTGCTTTCACCTCCCCATGAATACGAGCAGATAACGCTTCAGGTCGAGGTCGGGGGCGAATATTTCTCTGCAAAGGGAAAACGAGTAATCAATCAAGGCTGGAAAGCCATTTCCGAAAACCATGAGGAAGACGATGGATCCGAGGAATATACGAATCAGATGTTTCCTAATCTTAAAAAGGGAGACACTCTTCCAATAGACAGATGGGCCAAAACTAATGGCAAGACATCGCCACCGCCAAGATTTACTGAAGGGACTCTACTAGGCGCCATGGAGAACCCCGCAAAATATGTAGAAAGCAATCAAAAGGATTTGGCAAAGATACTCACCGATACGGGAGGCATAGGAACGGTTGCCACTAGGGCTGACATAATAGAGAAAATACAGAAATCGTTTTTAGTTGAGAAGAGGGGGAAAAATCTTTTGATAACCTCCAAGGGAATGCAGCTTCTCGATTTGGTTCCGGAAGACCTTAAGACACCTGCGCTTACGGCTAGGTGGGAGAAAAAGCTGGAATCCATAGCCAAGGGCAATCTTGACAAGAAGGCTTTCATAAACGATATGAAGCGTTATACAGAAAAGATAATTAAGGACATTAAGACAAGCGATGCAGTCTTCAAGCACGACAATGTGACCCACGAAAAATGCCCCGATTGCGGAAAGAATCTTTTGCAGGTTAAGGGCAAGAGGGGAACCATGCTAGTATGCCCGGACAGGGAATGCGGATATAGAAAGGGCATTTCCATGGTGACCAACGCTCGCTGCCCGGTATGCCACAAGAAGCTTAAGCTTGTTGGCGAGGGAGAGGGCAAGACCTTTGTCTGCACCTGCGGCCACAGGGAAAAGCTGTCTTCATTCAACAAACGCAAGGAAGGCGAAAAGAGCAAGGCGTCCTACAAGGATGTTAATGCATACATGAACAAGAAGAAAAAAGAGGAGCCAAAGATGGAGGACTCTCCCTTTGCGGCTCTTGCCAAGCTCAAATTCGACAAGTAAGAACTTTAAAGAAAATTTTAAGCAATGCGGCATGATGTTTTTCCTCATGCCGCATTTTTTATGTGAGCAAAATGCATTGAGTCTTTTTATCTTGTTGACCTGCCTATTCCATAAATATATAATGAATGCAATATCCCGAAAAAACCTTTTGGAAAATAGTGATATCAAGCAATCAATAGACGCATTCTTATCCGCACGAGACATATACTAAATATTACAGAATAGGAGCAATTTATGGATGATTCACTAGGAGCAAATATCAAAAAAATGTCCGCCTTCAAGACCGGTATTAAGGCCGGTTTCCCGATTGTCATAGGCTACTTCCCAATTGCCTTGGCATTTGGCATTCTATCGAAGACCACGGGAATAACCCTTTTGGAAAGCATCATGTTTTCTTCCATTGTCTATGCCGGAGCCAGCCAATTCATGGCTTTGACAATGATTGCCATGGCTACCGGAACACTGGGAATAGTGATCACGACATTTTTAGTAAATTTCAGGCATTTTCTGATGAGCGCCTCCATAGCGGGAAAAATCAAAAGCAAAAATATATCCATTTTGCCATTGATAGCCTTCGGAATAACGGACGAGACCTTTTCGGTTGCATCATTTTCAAAGGAAAAGCTATCAGCAGGATTCATGATAGGGCTTGAAATAGCCGCATATCTGTCCTGGAACACCGGCACTATTGCAGGCTACATTTTGGGAAGCACTCTGCCGGAGTCCATACAGGCAAGCATGGGAATAGCGCTTTATGCAATGTTCATAGCTTTGGTCACTCCCATGGCTAAAAAATCGCTCAAGATAGCGTCGCTTGTCGTTTTGTCGGGAATCGTCAACAGCCTGGTCGGAAGATTTGCATCAGTCCCTCGGGGCTGGGGGATAATAATCGCAATAATGTCGGTTTCCATTTTGGGAATATTTATTTTCAACGACGAGGAGGCCGAAAAACTATGAACCGGATATTCTTGATAATCGCGGGAATGGCCACCGCAACATACATTCCGAGACTTTTGCCATTCACTTTCCTAAAAGACAGGAAGCCCTCGAAATATTTGGACAGATTTTTAAAGTTGATACCCTATACGGCCCTCGGCGCTCTGATTTTCCCGGGAATTTTTTCAGCTGTACCGGGCATGCCGATCGCGGGAATCGCTGGCGGCGCTGTCGCTTTTGCCATTTGCTTTGTTCGCGGTGGAACCATCCTTCCAATATTCGGCGCAATAGCAGCAAGCTATATTTTGATTGCATTTTAGAAGCCATTCCGCACAAAAGCGGCATGGCTTTTGTTTTGTAGGGTTTGGGTCCGCAATGGGTATAAAGTGAATGGCAGAAGGACACAAACGCAAATCGGCAAAAGAAAGGAGTTCCCGATGGATACAAAAATACATGAAGATTTCAAAAAAAGTATGGGCTTCACCCCTCCGGGCATAATGGTTGCCGAGAATTTCGGTGAGGAATTCAGTCGACGCTTGGCTGACTTTCATGGCGATGTATGGTCGGAGGAAGGAGCCATACCGCTTAAGTATAGGCACCTTATGTCATTGGCTACAGCAGTTTTCGATGGAAACGATAAGAGGTCCCGACTCGAAATTGTCAAGGCTATGAATGAAGGCGCCACAAGAGAAGAGCTTCTTGAGGTATTCAAGCAGCAGGTATGGATGAAGGGCTCTCCCATATTGGTACAGATAGCCCCATTGATTGAAATGATTGACACAAAGCTCAGCACAAAAAAAACAGACCTGTAATGGTCTGTTTTAGTTTATTTCAATATGTTTAAAAACTCGATTCCCAGGCGGATTCCAAAGAATACCAACATGGAACCGCAAAGCACATTTATCATCCTGAGCACTTTTGCTGTCATGAAGCGTTTGAGGTAATAAACCCCGTATGAGAGTCCAAAGAACCATGAAACCGATGCAATTGCAACTCCGGCTATGAAAAAAGACGATTCCGCAGGTGAAAGAAGCGCTTTGAAGCCCCCTAGCAAAAAAGTCCCGTCAATTAACGCTTGGGGATTAAGCCAGGTCACCGCAAAAAGCATAGCGGCCAATTTGCCGATGCCGTATTCCTCTCCGCTTTCTTCTAAGGATGAGACTTTCGAAAAAATAAGTTTCAAACCTATAAGAAAAACGGCTATGCTTCCAATTCCGAGAATTACAGTTTTAAAAATTTCCACTCTTTCCAAAACAAAGCCGATACCATAGAAGCACGCCATCGCCAAAAGTACATCCAAGATTGAAGCAATTAGCGCAATTTGAAAAATTCGTCTGCCCGAGCTTTTGCTTGCAGTGTTTATCACATACGAGTTCTGCATTCCTATGGGAACCAGATAAGCCAGTCCAAGCAAATATCCTTGAAATATTATTTTTGTCATTCCACACTTCCATTCTTTTCTTGTATTAGATTTTTTAGCGGTTCATCCGCCGGTGCCATTTCGTATTCGCAAAGCTTTTCGGGTTCCACCCATTTACATGCATCATGATCGGTAAGCTGTATTTCGCCTTCGACAATCCTGGCATAATGCGCAATCAAACGGACAGAAAATTCATCATATTCATGGACATTCTCACCTAAAAGTCCTTCGGACTCAATCTTTACACCCATTTCCTCCATAAGTTCCCGCTTGATTGCTTCGGCAGCCGTCTCCCCCGGTTCTATCTTTCCTCCCGGAAATTCCCACAGACCTTCAAGAGGCAAGCCTTTCTTTTTGCGGGCTATGAATATTCGATTTTTGTCATCAAGCATCACTGCCGCAGCAACATCTATCATTCCGTTCATCCTCTCAGTGTGGCAATGAGCCTTTTAGGCTCGTCTATCATTGAGAAAAAGTCTTCTATTTTGCAAACCACAACATCACTGTTCATCATCGCCTTTGCTGATGCGCCTTCCGGGCCTGCAATGCAAAATCCCAAGGCAGCGGCCTTTAGCATTA
>CAZTZB010000106.1:0-4580 GCA_964617505.1 uncultured Peptostreptococcaceae bacterium
TGATTGCCGCTTACATATTCATCCTCGCTGCCGATTCTTATAACAAGATTTTGAGAGTCAGTTGACGTCTTGATATCCCATCCTGCAACACCGATTTTTGAAATCTTGGCCCTACGCCCGTCGTATGAAAGCGGAATCGTCCTGTAAATTCCATGCCTCGGCTCGGAAAACTCCACTTTTATCATTTCAACAACTTCGTAGGCGTTGTCTTCCCCTACAGAAACTTTCACATCATAGTCCCTTATTTCAAATGCCTCCGCGCCATGGCTTTGAAGTGGAATGAGCGCAAGAGAAATTATGAAAAAGGCAATAATCCATTTTTCAACTCTAAAACTGCACCTTGACATTTTCCCTCTCCTCCTCGGCAGCTACGAACATGGCTTCCTCGTGAAACCCCATCATTGAAGCGACAAGAACAGCCGGGAACTTTTGAATGGCCGTATTGAAGGTTCTTACAACTGCATTGTAGTATTTCCTTGCATTAAGTATGTCCTCCTCCACCTTGGTCAAATCGCCTTGAAGCGCAAGAAAATTCTGATTGGCTTTCAAGTCGGGATAGGCTTCCGAAAGAGCAAACAGGCTCTTTAAAGCCCCCGTTATCATGTTTTCGGCTTGGTTCTTCTCCTCAACTGTCGTAGCCTGCATTGCCATGCTCCTTGCCTTAATTACACCCTCAAGAGTCTCTTTCTCATGCGATGCGTAGCCCTTTACCGTTTCAACAAGATTCGGAATAAGGTCATAGCGCTTGAGCAGGTATGCATCCATAGTGCTAAAGGCTTCCTTCACCTTGTTTCTTAAAGACACCAGATTGTTGTAAAGTAAAACTCCACCTAATAAAACTACCGCTATAACGATAAGAAAACCAATCATTTAAATCACTCCCTCTTTATTATTATTTGTCGGTTTTTTGTTCAATCTTTTATTCGATACCCCCGCTTTTTTCACTTAATCAGCGAAAGCTGTTCCACTAGTAAACAATTGGGGTATTAATACTTTATTCAATTAAACCCTTTCCGTTCCTTCAATAAACTCGTTAAATTTTTGCGATTCTTGATTTTTTAATAACATGTGTTATACTTCCACCTGACAATTAAAACGAAAGGAAGTGCTTTAATGATAAAACACATATGCGAGGAATCCTCCAGATGCCTTCAGTGCAAGAAGCCACTATGTGAAGAAGGCTGCCCTGTGGGAACCCCCATACGCGAAATGATCCATCTTGTTCAGGAAAACAAAATTAACGAAGCGGGCGAAATGCTTTTTGAAAACAATCCGCTTTCTGTCATATGCGGTATAGTATGTCCCCACGAATCATTCTGCGAGGGCCATTGCATACTCGACAGAAAGGGAAATCCAATTCACGTTGGAACAATAGAAAACTATGTTTCTGATTACTACCTAGACAAGGTGGAAGCCAAGTCTCCGATAAATCAGGACAAGAAGGTAGCAATCATAGGCTCGGGCCCCGCAGGACTTGCCGCTGCAATACTGCTTGCAAGGGATGGCTTCTCAGTTACAATTTTCGAGTCCCATGAAAAAATAGGAGGGGTTCTTCGCTACGGAATACCCGAATTCCGTCTGCCCAAAAGCCTTCTTGACCGCTACGCAAAGCTTCTGGAAAAATTAAATGTAAAGGTAAGACCTAATACAGTGATTGGGCCGGTGCTAACTCTTGACGATTTGTTCCGAGACGGATACAAGGCTGTTTTCGTTGCAACCGGAACTTGGAAACCGAGAAAACTCAATATTCCCGGCGAAAGCCTTGGCCATGTTTTTTACGCCATAGACTATCTTAGAAGCCCTGAAACACATCTTCTTGGAAAAACAATTGCAGTAATCGGAGGCGGAAATGTAGCCCTCGACTCGGCAAGAACAGCAGTAAGAATGGGTGCTAAAGAGGTTGTTGTCTTTTACAGAAGAAGAGAAAGCGAAATGCCCTCCAGTATTTACGAAATAAAATATGCCAAGCTGGATGGGGTAAGGTTTGAATTTAATAAGGTCCCCATTGAAATAAGCGACGAAGGACTAATCGTCGCAAATACCGAACTCGAGATCGATGAAAACGGGAAAGAAACCCTTTCAATCCTTGAACAGTCAAAAGAATTGTTCGAAGCGGATTCAATAGTGATATCAATAAGCCAGGGACCCCAAGCAAACATTGTCCGCACAGCAAGAGACATGAAGCTTGACCGCCTTGGACTTGTCATAACCGATGATAGCGGAAAGACCTCCAAGGAAGGCGTCTTCGCAGCAGGCGATGTTGTAACCGGAGCCAAAACAGTAGTCGAGGCTGTTGCCGCTACAAAAATAATAGTCGAAGAAATCAAAGAATTCGTAAATTCAAAGCAGGATTAGAATTCAAAACAATTTTAATACAAATAAGCAAAATCCCCGCGAATGAATATTTCCGGGGATTTTTTGTTTTAATTTGCAATCTGCCCTTGCGATTTAAGACTTCATTGCGGCTCAAGACTTCCTTTCTCACTTAACCCTTCTGCTGTTTCGCGTGCCCTGTGGGTATTCATCTTTGGTATTTCGCTGCAAACTCCACTCTGCAAGCTTTCAGCTGTCTCAGAATGATGAGAATCTCGCTTTTTCAAGGGAAAAAGCAGAAAGTAGCAAGTGGAAAGTAGAAAGGAAGAACAAAAGCAACAAACATCTATAAGAAATTTTTCAAAAATAATACTCGCTTTCACAAAAATCAGAATGATGAGAATCTCGCTTTTTCAAGGCGACAATAATACCCACAGGGCACGCGAAATCAGTTGCCGGAGCGCATTGAGTAGAAAGTAGAAAGTAGGAAGTAGGAAGTAGGAAGTAGAATGTAGAAAGAAAAAGATAAATACAACAAAATATTTATCCCTTAACATAAATTTTGAAATTATTATTCCTTTGTCTTCGCTTTTATCCTTTGTTCTTACTTTTCACTTTCCACTTTTATCTTTCCACTGCCTTTACGTCAACGAAGAAATAACGAACTTCAAATCAATAATCAGAATGACGAGGATTCTTTGGTTTCAAGGCGACAAGAAATCCCTCGACAGAAGCGTATTTCTAATACGTGACTGAGAGGGATTTCGATGGTAACGAAGAAAACATGAATTCTCGTCATTCTGAAGCTATTTTACCTATGTCGCTACGATATTGCATCCCCTCAAAGGATATCTTCTTAACCGCAGCATACGACTTTTCTCTGGCTTCTTTAACAGTCTCACCCAGGCTAACAACGCCCATGACTCGTCCGCCATTTGTCATCACTTTACCATCCTCAAGCCTCGTACCGGCATGGATTAGTATGGATTCTGATTCTCCATGCAGTCCTTTTATCTCCTTGCCTTTTTCGTATTTTCCAGGGTATCCTCCGGAAGCGAGAACCACGCAAACCGCAGCCTCATCTGACCACTCGATTTCTATCTCCGAGAGCCTTCCATCTGCGCATGCCTCAAGCACATCCAAAAGATCGGTCTTCATTCTCGGTATTATTACCTGAGTCTCTGGGTCACCAAAGCGCGCATTAAACTCCAATACCTTTACCTCTCCAACTTCGGATATCATTATACCTATGAAAATAACGCCTCTAAAATCCATTTCATCCTTCTTTATACCATCTATGAAAGGCCTTAAAACTTTATCCTCGGTTTGCTTCTTTATATCGCCCTTATAAACAACGCTCGGCGAATAGGTTCCCATTCCACCTGTATTCGGGCCCTTGTCATAGTCGTAAATCTTCTTATAATCCTGAGCCGAAACCATAGGCAACATTGTTTTTCCATCTACAAAGCAGAGTATGGATGCCTCTATTCCTGTAAGAAATTCCTCTATGATTATCTTGTCTCCGGATTCCCCGAAGTCTTTATTTTTCATTATCGATTCTACCGCTACCCTGGCTTCATCTTCACTTTGCGCTATTATTACGCCCTTGCCCGCGGCAAGCCCGTCGGCTTTAATCACAGTCGGATATCCGAATATGCCTACTTTTTCAAGGGCTTTTTCCGCATCTGTAAATTCCATGTATCCTGCTGTAGGTATATTATGTCTTAGCATAAATTCTTTCGCAAAGGCCTTGCTGCCTTCAAGCTTGGCAGATGCAGCCACGGGGCCAAATACTTTTAGACCCTCCGCTTCGAATCGGTCTGCTATTCCATTGCAAAGTGGCACCTCGGGTCCTGCCACGGTAAGTTCTATTCCCTCATCCTTGGCAAAAGAAAGCAAGCCTTCGATGTCTTCTGCCTTGATAGGAATATTTTTACCTATCAAGGCAGTTCCGGCATTTCCCGGAGCGAAGAATATTTCATCCACTCTGTCGCTTTGAATGAGTTTCCATCCTAGCGTATGCTCGCGCCCGCCGTTTCCTACAATCATTATCTTCATATATTCCCTCCGGTCTACGAATACAGGTATCAGATATCAGTTCTCAGATATCAGCAAAAACAAAGACAAGAGCATAAAACCATATAATCTTTCGCTTTATCTTCCGCATCAATCTTTTGTTTTTAATCTTTTACTGTTATCTGTTATCTGTTCCTCTAATGTTTAAAATGTCTCATGCCTGTAAATATCATTGCTATTCCATACTGATT
>CAZTZB010000107.1:0-4568 GCA_964617505.1 uncultured Peptostreptococcaceae bacterium
AGCCATTTAACCATCCTCCTTCTTTATACTTGTATGTCCAAATCTTCAGGCATTTGAGCCTGATGGTTATGTTCCGCACCTTTGCACACCTTAAGTTTTTTGATTACCTGTCTACCAAGCTTGTTATGAGGAACCATACCCTTTACTGCTTCGTATACGATTCTGTCGGATTTGGTGGCCATCATTTCCCTATAGGATCTCTCTTTGAGACCACCTGGATAACCAGTATGCCATCTGTACATTTTTTGATCAAGCTTCTTACCTGTCAACTTAACTTTGTCCGTATTTATGATGATTACAAAATCACCAGTGTCCACATGCGGTGTATAAATCGGTTTGTGTTTTCCTCTTATAATATTGGCAACTTCCGATGCCAATCTTCCAAGCGGCTTATCTGTTGCATCTACCACATACCATTTTCTTACAACCTCATGAGGCTTAGCTACAAAACTTTTCATTACTTTACCTCCTAAATATGAATATGCTTCATATGTTTATTCTATTTAAAAAGTGAATTTTCAAAACCCGGGGCATTGGGTTTGCTTGAATATTTCGCTTTTCACACTCTTGATATTATAATACGCCAGTCTTCCAGTGTCAAGACAAATAGCTTCTAATCGATATATTTTACAGTTTTTAGATAAAGACCCTGAGGCGGAGCCAATCGCATTGTTCGTCTATTGTCTTTATCCTCTAGTATTTTATGGATTTCATCGATTTCCAATCTTCCGCTTCCTGCTTCAAGCACTATTCCGACTATTCTCCTGACCATATTATACAAAAATCCGTTTCCTTCAACTTCCATAATAAGAAGATCGTTTTCCCGGGAAATTTCCGCCTTATATATCGTCCTAACCGTCTTCTTTATTTTCGATCCAGCAGACATGAATGCCATGAAATCATGCTCCCCCACAAACATTTGAATCGCCTTCCGCATTTTTTCTTCTTCGAGGCTACGATAATAATGGTATGCATAGTTTCTATAAATAGGTCTGCACACACTCCCGTTTTGAACCTTGTATAGATATGTTTTTCTTTTTGAATTGTATCTCGAATGAAAATCCATATCTACTTCCTCTGCCGAAAGTATTGCCACATCCGGAGGAAGGTATGCATTCACCGCCCGAGAAAATCTGTCCAATGCAATTTGGGTTTCCGATTTAAAATTGGCAACCTGTCCCAAAGCGTGGACCTTTGCATCTGTTCTCCCAGAACCAATGATTGTCACCTCTTCATTTAATACAACTGACAATGCATTGTTTAGAACTCCCTCGACAGTTCTCCTCCCGATTTGCTTTTGCCATCCACGGAAATCCGTCCCGTCATATTCTATGGTAAGTTTTATGTTTTTCACCTTTGCACCTGCCGTCAATGTCTATTTTTTCCTCTGAAAACTCCGCCTTTGTTTGTTCTTCCATCGCTGGTACATATAAAACTGCTGACTCTATTTTTATCAATAATTTCATAGATCTTTTTTAAATCCCTTCGCTTCAGGCTTATAAACAAAAGATACCTTTCTCCGTCCCTGCCTTCACCCTTTATAACTGTGACTCCAAAGCCATTATTCCTAAGCTCTTCAACCAGCTTGTCCTCTCTTTTGTCAACGATGATTCTGAGCACAAGCTCCCCTAACGCAATTTTTTCTTCTATCATTATTCCAACATAATTGCCAACCGAAAATCCAATGGCATAGGCACCTATGAACCAAATATTATCTAAATCATTCATGACAGTACCCAATACCACTATGAAAAGTAGAGATTCGAAAAATGCTATGAATGATGATAAAAACTTTTTGTTTTTAGTCATCAGTATAGTTCTAATAGACACCAGAGCTGCAATTATTACTCGCGCCAAAAAAATATACAGACCTTTTAAAATTAATGCTTCCACTTTAATTTCCTCTCCTTACTAATATATTGTAAAATTCCATGTTCATCTGAACCTTAGAAATATTAGATATCCAAAACATAAAAACACCATAATAGTACCGGCCGCATCGCCTCTATTAAACTTAAGCTGCTTCATCCTAGTTCTACTTTTCCCACCCCTGTAGCATCTTGCCTCCATGGCTGTGGCCAAATCATCCGCACGTCTAAATGCCCCAATGAAGAGGGGAACAAGCAATGGAATAAGGCTTTTGGCTCTCTTTACAATATTTCCACTTTCAAAATCGGCCCCTCTTGCCATTTGAGCCTTCATTATCTTGTCAGTCTCCTCAAGTATTGTCGGAATGAATCTTAATGCAATGGTCATCATCATTGCCAATTCATGCGATGGCACTCCTATTTTTTTGAATGGATCCAAAAGCTTTTCTATTCCGTCAGTCAGTTCTATAGGAGAGGTTGTCAATGTCAAAATTGATGTCCCTATAATAAGGAATACGAGTCTAAGACTCATAAAAACCGCCTGATTCAAGCCTTCCCTAGTGATTTTGAAAATCCCCAATTCATAAAGAACCTCACCACGTGTCAAAAACATATTGATTGTAAAGGTAAACAAAATTATCAAAAATATTGGTTTAAGCCCTTTAAGTATGTACTTCAAAGGAACTTTAGACAAGGTTATTACAACCCCCAAAAGTGCAGCCACATATAGATAATTGGATAATGAATCAACTAAAAAAAGAACAATAACGAATCCAAAAACAGACAATATCTTAAACCTCGGATCCCTTCGATGAACCATTGACTCGACGGGATAGTACTGCCCTATAGTTATATCTCTAAGCATTTTTTCTGCTCCTTGCCAATCTCATTATTTCTTCTTTTGCCTCTTCCACTGTCAGCGCGCCCTTTTTAACATCAGTTAATCTCTGACTCAGTTTTTCCATTAGAGCTGTCATCTGGGGCACACCCAAATCTATGCTTTCAAGTGCATAAACCTGTGAGAAAACCTCTTTTGGCGTTCCTGAAAAATCTATAGAGCCCTTGTTTATTACGAGAACCTTTCCGCAAAGCCTTGCGATATCCTCCATGCTATGAGAAATTAAAAGCACTGTCGTATTGTATTTTTTATGAAGCAAACTAATTTTTTCGAGAATCTCGCTACGCCCTCTGGGGTCCAGACCGGCTGTCGGCTCATCCAATATTAGAACCTCTGGTTTCATAGCAATTATTCCCGCAATTGCCACCCGTCTCCTTTGACCACCACTTAGTTCAAAAGGAGAGCGATCCTTTATCTCCTCGAAATCAAGCCCAACCATTTCAATAGCTTCCTTTGTCCTTTCATGCACTTCTTTTTCTGAAAGTCCCAAATTTCCAGGTCCAAAAGCAACATCCTTCTCAACTGTTTCTTCAAAAAGCTGATACTCAGGGTATTGAAACACAAGGCCGACTTTTTTTCGGACATCATTCATTTTAATGTTTTTTCCTGTAATATCCAGTCCGTTTATCAGTATCGTGCCGGACGTAGCCTTCAGCAAGCCGTTGAGGTGCTGTATTAGCGTAGATTTTCCAGAACCAGTATGACCTATTAGCCCTGTAAATTCACCCGTCTCTATTTCAAAACAGATGTTTTTGAGAGCCATTGTTTCAAATGGACTTTTGGGATTGTAGATGTAGGTAAGATCCTTTACAATAATCGACATAATTCATCCACCATTTCTTCCATAGTCAGTATACCGTTTTTTACTTCTAGGCCCTCAACTTTAAGAGCATTTGCCAAAAGTGTAACCTGCGGCAAGTCGAGTCCACAACCCATTATGATTTCCGGTCTTGAAAACACCTCTTTTGGGCTTCCCTGAAGGACAATCTTACCATCATCCATTACCAAAATTCTATCGGCATGAACGGCCTCCTCCATGAAGTGAGTTATATGAATGATTGTTATTCCTTCTTTTTTGTTTAGACCGGTGATTGTTTCGATAACCTCTTTTCTTCCTGCAGGATCAAGCATAGCTGTCGGTTCATCAAGAATTATGCATTCGGGCTTCATAGCCAAAATACCCGCAATCGCAATCCTCTGTTTTTGACCGCCCGACAATAGGTGTGGAGGTTTTCGCTTGTATTCATCCATGCCCACGGCTGCTATGGCTTGGTCTACTCTTTTTCTTATCTCTATCGGAGGAATACCCAAATTTTCCGGGCCAAAAGCAACATCTTCCTCCACGATTGTAGCTACTATCTGATTATCTGGATTTTGGAAAACCATTCCTGCGCTTCTTCTGATTTCCCAAAGATTATTTTCGTCTTTAGTGTCCATTCCGTTGACCAGCACTTCCCCATCACATGGAAGAAGTATTGCATTTAACATTTTAGCCAATGTAGACTTTCCTGAGCCGTTGTGACCTATCACTACGACGAATTCGCCGCGCTTGACCTGAAACTCCACATTATCAACCGCCAAAAATTCCTCTTCTTCTATTATATATTTATATGAAGCTTTTTTTACTTCTATAATGTTTTCCATTGTTTTGCCTCTACTCCCAATTATTACAACTTTATATTCCCATATTCGCTTACAAATGAATAAAAAAAGGGATTAAGTATTGACTTAACCCCTTGATTGCTCTTCAGACGACTATACCAGTTCCAAAAGAACCATGGGTGAAGCGTCTCCTCTTCTTT
>CAZTZB010000108.1:0-4559 GCA_964617505.1 uncultured Peptostreptococcaceae bacterium
ATTATAACAATTCGTTGGTCACGAACGGCCCATGGAGCCATGGACCAATTGGAAGCTGAAGAAGAAGCTTCATTGACTCTTGTGCTTTTAAAACTTGTATTTGGAGTGGTATTAGTTGTTGCTTCTTCTCAAATACTTATTTCATCTGTCGAGATAACGGCAATAAGAATAGGTATACCTCAGGGTATAATCGCTGCTACTTTGGTTGCCTTCGGGACAAGCCTTCCGGAGCTGGTAACCTGCGTTACAGCTGTTAGAAAAGGCCATGGCGAACTCGCAATAGGAAACGTTGTGGGAGCGGACATTTTGAATGTTCTTTTTGTAATAGGTAGTGCCGCCATTGTTACCAAAGGCGGACTTGATGTTCCGCTTGTTTTTTATAAGCTGCAAATTCCGGCTATGCTCATAATTTTGATTACTTTCAGATTTTTTACAAGCAAGGCTCAAGATGAAGAGGAAATTAACAAGATCGAGGGAATGACTCTTTTTCTAATGTATATAATATATCTTGCAATGAATTATTTCATGCTATGATTTGGAAGCTGCGATTATCCGCAGCTTTCTTGCTTTTCATGTGCACGGCTGTATGAACCAAGGATGCGGAAGAAAATGGTGTGCTTTTCAAGGAGGCGCAGGGCTGAATGTATGTTGCTTTCATTGCATGGCCCTTCAATATCTACAAAGAAATAATATTCCCATGGTCTGTTTTCCATTGGCCTGGATTCTATCCGGAGCATGTTGATCCCATGGTCGGACAGGTGCTTTAGGGCGCTGTAAAGGCAACCGGGTTCGTGTCGAGTGGTAAAAACCAGACTCGTAATACCGTTTTCGTTTGGAGTCATTGGCTTGGAGCTTAGAATGAAAAAACGCGTTGTATTGTGGTTGAAATTACTTACGTTTTTCTCGATGACACTTAGATTATGTATCCTGCCAGCTGATGCGGAAGCGATAGCGGCAAAAGATAAATCACCGTTTTCTTTGATGAAAGCGGCGGCAGAACCGGTATCTTTGCATAGCTTCGTTTCATAGTCGTTTATGCGTATGAATTCGGAAGATTGCATGAGACCTTGGGGGTGAGAGCATACCATTTGAATATCCGCTCGTGCTGCGCCGGGAAGTCCAAGCAGATGGTGTTCTATATTAAGATAAACCTCGCCGACTATGTGCAGTTTGCACTTGACGAGAAGGTCGTATACATCGCGGATTCCGCCGGTAGATGAATTTTCAATCGGAACGACGCCATAGTCGATGACCTTATTTTCAAGGGCATTGAATACATTTTCAAAATGGGCAAAGGAAGTATAAAAACCATCGGGAAAGTATTTTTTTGCGGCCTCGTGACTATAGGAACCTTTACCGCCAATATGACCTATATGTTTGATGTTAAGAATTGGGATGACTGGTTTTTTCATGTTCAAAATCTCCTTTGCTATTTTGGGTTTATCACAAATAAAAAAAGAGACTCAAAAGAGTCTCCTTGGCAAACATTTCTGTTTATGCGGAAGCTTCACTCTTTCTTTTTTATGACTTGAATTTGCATGTCAAGGCGCCGGCGCTAAATATAAAGCCCCAGCTAAAAAAGAAAGTATTGAATTGTGAACTTGTGTTCGCATTTGAGTGTTTCATAAAAAATCCTCCGAATATATTGTCACTATTCTATATCCTGCATATGCAAAAGTCAATTATTATTTAAAGAAATTTTGCGCTATAGAAACTGCGGCGCGGGCATCTTTGCCGTAATAGTCGGCGCTTATTTGTCTAGACAATTCGGGACTTAGAACGGCTCCGCCTACAAAAGTATGGCAGGATGGATGCTTTTCATGCAATAATGCAATAGTTTCGGCCATAGTATCTACAGTTGTAGTCATAAGGGCGCTAAGTCCAAGCAGTTTTATATCCTTCTTTATGGCCTCTTCTACAATTTTTTCTGGGCTTACATTCTTTCCTAAATCGAGTATTTCAAAGCCATAGTTTTGAAGAAGCGTTTTTACAATATTCTTGCCAATATCATGCACATCACCCTTGACTGTGGCAAGAATAATATTTCCCTTGTTCAAACGTGGTTTGCCATTCTTTGAAATGTGTTCTTGCAGAATTTCAAAGGAGCTTTTTACAGTTTCAGCCGAACGAATCAGCTGGGGCAGAAAAAGAATCCGCTTTTCATATTGCTCACCTACATAGTCAAGCGCCGGAATCAAATGGGCATTTACAATTTCCATTGCTTCGACAGTCTGCAGCATTTCTAGTGTCTTTTCTTTGACCGCGCTTTTATGGCCTTCCAAAATGATTTGCTTAAGCGTTTTATTGGTTATATCTAATGATAAAGGTGCGCTTGATGGTTCATTGGTGAAGGAATTCAGGTAGTCGCTGGCATCTTCGTCTTTCCCTGCGAGTACCCTATAAGTCTTAAGGGTGTTTTGAATATCCTTAGACAGAGGATCGACTATGGGTGCGTCAAGCCCTGCCGAAAGAGCCATCGCCAGGAATGTACTATTTAAAAGATCTCTTCCCGGTAGGCCAAAGGAAACATTGCTTATTCCTAAAACTGTTTTTACGCCGAAAAGCCTCTTTATTTCCGTGACGGCCTTTATTGTTTCAACAACTTCCTTTTGTTGGGCTGAAGCGGTCAAGACGAGGCAGTCAATAAGGATATCCTCTCTTGGAATACCTTCCTTAATTGCTCTGTTAATTATCTTGTCGGCTACTTTTATCCTTTCATCAGCTGTTCGAGGAATACCATTTTCGTCGAGTGTGAGGCCCAATATACATGCTCCATATTTTTTTGCTAAAGGAAGTATTGCGCTTAGACTTTTTTCTTCGCCGTTTACTGAGTTGATGATGGGCTTACCGTTGCAGATGCGCAGTGCGGCTTCTATTACATCTGCCTTTGTGCTGTCTATTTGGAGAGGAGTATCCAATACGTCTTGAATTTCCTTTATAGCCTTGACCATGGCTTCACGCTCGTCTATTTCCCTAATTCCGACATTAACATCAAGTATTGAAGCGCCGGCTTCTTTTTGAAGAATCGCTTCGCTTACAACATAGTCGAAGTCGCCTCTTTTAAGAGCTTCCTTGAAAAGTTTCTTGCCCGTAGGATTTATTCTTTCGCCTATTAGAATAGGGTCTCCCCCTATGTGAACTGTTTTGCTTGAAGAACAAACAACAGTTGTTTTCTCGGATTTTATGGAAACAGGGCCAAGAGAAGCGACTTTCTTTTTCATCTTTATTATGAATTCAGGTGTAGAGCCGCAGCAGCCTCCAAGTACCGAAGCGCCGGCAGCTGCAAGAGAAGCCATTTCTTCGGCAAAAGCATCTGCTGATATATCGAAAGAGGTGACTCCTTTATGGAATTTCGGGAGTCCTGCATTAGGTTGGACCATTATAGGAACATCTGTAGCCTTGCTCATGGCTTCTACTATGGGTTTGAGCTCCGAAGGCCCTAGTGAACAATTGACTCCGAGAGCCGTAACTCCAAGACGTCCTATTACATGAGCCATAGTGGAGGGATCGGTTCCTGTCAAGCTTCTCCCGTCATCCTGGAAGGTCATTGTGGCGAAGATTGGCAGATTGGAGTTTTCCCTGGCAGCCAATATGGCGGCCTTTAGTTCATGAAGGTCTGATAAGGTTTCAATGAGTATTAAATCAGCGCCGCCGGAAACCCCAGCAAGGACTTGACGTTTGAAGATATCGTAGGCTCTTTCGAAACTCAAATCCCCGATTGGTTCGAGAAGTTGACCGATAGGACCGACATCTAAAGCTACGAGTCTTCCACTGGATTTGTTTTTAGCTAGCGCGACGGCTTGATGAATAATTTCCTCAACTGAATAATTGGATTCGGCAAGCTTGAGTTCGTTAGCTCCGAAGGTGTTAGTTGTTATGATGTCAGCTCCGGCTTCTGCGTATTGCCGATGTATGTCCTCTATAATTTCCGGGTGAAGGAAATTGTATTCCTCGGGCAGTCCGCCTACGGGCAGACCGGCTTTTTGAAGCATGGTGCCCATTGCTCCGTCGAAGAAAACGAATTCCTTTCCCAGTTTGTTTTGTAGTTCAAGAGTGTTCAATTTGGCTTTCCTCCTTTTTATATGGGCATGAAAGCCCGGGCATGCAGTCTTTACAAGTATGATTGTTTTTATTATATGGCTTTTTCTGAAGTCCAATTATAGCAGTTACCGATTTTCTGGGAATAAGTATCATATTTTCTGTGCTTGTAAGTCCTATGCTTCGCTGGGTATCGAGAACCCTTAAAATAGAAGGCTGGATTGACAGAGGGAAGTCTCCATAACCGGGACTAAACCTATGTGTTGCATACAAACCGTCTTTTATAGCCTCTTGTTTGATAGATTCTTCTATTTCGTCGCAGAAAGCTTCAATAATAGCTGTAGCTACCGCATCCATGACAACGGCTTCAGACAAATTTTTGCGTTCCATGTATCTGATTAATTGATCCATTTTAGGGCCAAGGGTGGCGGCCATGACCACACAATATGAAGATTTAGCCAGATGATTTCTGATGGAATTTCCTTCAAGAGTAAAGTTTTCTGCCTCGACTATTACGGATG
>CAZTZB010000109.1:0-4388 GCA_964617505.1 uncultured Peptostreptococcaceae bacterium
GGCTGCCGCTATTTCCCTGGCCACGAAAAGCGAATTACCGGTTCCGGAAAAATAATAGATTTTCATTTTTATCACTCCCAATGACTTACTCCTTGCATCATTCTGCTACCCATAACTCCAATGCTTAACATTTTTTTAAGATGGTTTAGAGGACAAAATTCAATACTTATATTTATTGAAAATTCCAAGAATATCCTCTCCAAAACTTTCAACTTTTGTTTTGCCGAAGCCCTTTATGCTTAATATATCTTCTTTGCTTTTAGGATGCTTTTCTATCAGCTCTTCCATTTGCTTGTTTGTGAAAATATAATACGCCTTAACATTTTTTTCTATTGCTTTCTTTACTCTATATTTCTTCAATTCACTGCAGATCAATTCATAATTGCCGCTATCTTCCTTAACAACATTAGCAACAGTTTTCTTGATTTTAGTTTTAGCTTTCGGTTTTATACTGTCCCCTAGGTAATCATCCTTTTCAATACCATATTTTGATATATTATCGAATTCTATCGGTTTATTGTTTTCTATTAAGAAATTGGCCATCCTTACCATATTCTTGCCTATGAGATCGATGGTGTTTTTCTTATCATTTATATTTCTTTTGAGATATGGGACAATTTGATCGTGTTTGTATATAGCCTTTGAGATATATGAAGGACATCCCTTTTTGTTTATTATTGATTTTTCGTTTGCCATGACCACTAAAGATTTCAATGGCATATTTCTAATTATTCCATTGCTTTTAAGCATATCTTCCAAGATTCTAAGATGTCTTTCATTTTGCGATATTGGGCTATACATTCCCTCTTTATGTATTCTTCCATTTTTACCTCTTATGCTTCTAATGAAATCTCCGTCTCTGTTTATGCTTATATCTCCATACAACTTTTTAGTCTCCAAAATACATATGAACTTATTTGTTATAATCACAAAATCAAGTTGCGCTACATGTTCCTTATTTTCGATTCTTATATCATGCAAGCATATCAACGGAAGAAACGAATTCTGAATTTCATAGTTCACCCTGCTTTCTCCATTAATCCCCGCCTTCAGATATACGATATCTCTATCTATACGTTCTTTTTTATCTCCCTCCTTAAGCTTGCCAGACAACTCAATCAAGCTATTCAGCTGCTGGCTCTCCTTTGTGAATTCTTTCATAAAAGTTGGTTCAGTTATTGTTCTGAAATTCTCTAACAATGCATTTCCTGCTTTACTCAATATTCCCATAAAACCCTCCTGTTTCAATCTATATATTTCATTCATTTAATATATTTCAATGCACTTTAAAGCATTCGTAATTTCCCCCTTATTAAAAGAATACTACTCGCAATGAATATTTAGGGCAGTTATTAATCAAACCTTTACTCTTATGAGGAACATAACTTCCATTTTCCAGGAAAAACCCACTTATTTAACAAAACATACTAACATTTCTTCTGCTAAATTATACCACATTATGCATATTGATGCTTTAATGTACTTTTTCATATTTTTGATTTAACTTTTACTGATATTGAATAATTTATTTAAAAAAGACTTGCAATTTATCGGACTTCTGTTATAGTTGTTGTATAACAGAAACCACAACTATGACAAAGGAGACCCTATGCTATTAAAATTAGATTTTAATTGTGAAATTCCAATCTATACGCAATTAAGAAATGAAATTCTCAGGGGCATTGCCAATAAATCGCTTAAAGCAGGGGATCCACTTCCATCTGTCAGACAGTTGGCCAATGATATAGGTATCAATATGCACACCGTAAACAAAGCTTATAACAGTTTAAAGGGAGATGGATTTTTACAAATAGATAGACGGAAAGGCGCATTGATTTCACCACAAAGCCCAGGCGCATCACCTGAATACATGGAAAATTTAGCTCACGAGTTAGAGACCCTGGTAATTGAAGCCACCTGCAGAGAACTTAGCGAAGAGACTTTTATCGATTTTGTGAAAAACAAATATAGAAATATCAAGGAGGCGCAAGATGAATAACTACAATAATTTATTAATGATTTTTGTAAATCTAATGATATTTGGCTTGTTCTATATAATGCCCTACATTACCAGGAAAGAATTATTGTTCGGAATAAGACTGGAAAAGAAATTTTTAACAGAAGATTTAAAGGCTTTCTATGTTGGAAAATATCACAGACGCTTCACCGCCTATTCACTGCTAATATTGCTAATATCAATTTCACTGTATAGATTATTGCCAAGCAACTATTCAGCAGAGATCTATTATACGGCTAGCCTCATGTTATTAATCACGGCTGCAATGGTATCGTATTATCATAACCACCAACAAATAAAGGCATATAAGCGCAGCCTGAATATTAGCAAAGAAGAGGTCGTCATAATTTCTACTGTGACTATTAGTGAAAACACTCTTGCCCCGTGGACATTCCTAATTCCACTGGGACTCCTTATTATAAATGTTTATATGCTGCTAAATCGTTATAGCAATATACCAGAGCAAATTGTCACCAAGCGAAATCTAGATGGAATAGCAACAGTCTTTGTTTCAAAAAGTCTGTTCGCCGTTTTAATGCTGCCACTTACGTCATTGTTCATGATCCTCATCATGTTTCTTGTCTATAAATCAATAAACCACTCTAAAATGCAAATAAACTCTGAAGAACCCGAAAAATCTCTAGAGCAAATCTTAAAATCTAGAGCCATTTGGTCAAGATTCTCTCTATTCTCCGCACTATTTTTTGTAGTAATGTTCTTTTTACTAAGCCTGACAAGCGTCAAAATCCTAGAGTATACACCCCTTATTCATGTTGCCACTATCTATATAATGCCTATTAGCTTTATATTAATTACTACAGGTATTGCTATTTATACAGGACAAGGCGGGGCTAATCTTAAAAGCAATAAGCCAACAAGCACTTCATATTCCAATAAAGACGATGATGATTTTTACAAATTAGGTATTTTCTATTACAACCCAAATGACCCAAGTATCTTTGTTGAAAAACGCTTTGGCGTTGGTTGGAGCCTAAACTTCGGAAATAAAACTGCATTAGTTTTCTTAGTTCTATTACTCATAGTTATACTGGCCATGACAATATTGCCAAATCTGCTTAAATAGATTCTGTTATGCTTTTGGCTACTGCTGGAAATTCAAATAAACTTCCGTTACCGAAAATTGTATTTTTGACGGCCAAAGATTACATTTCTCTATTGGTTAACACGCCCATATTGCCCTTACCTCAAACTACTTATATATCAACGCAGGATGGATGAAAAGCAATAACCCCGTCCCCCTGCTTTCCCAAAAATCCCCAAACCTATTGGTTTCAATAGATTTGGGGATTTAATTTTTTGTGGCAAAACCCAAATTTGAACTGGAATTTTCCTACAAAATCTCTTTATTAAAATGTCCTCTTGTATCTGTTTCCTGATTAAAGACAGCTTTATCCACTCTGCCATTTAATTTGCTTAAGGCATTATTAATAGTTTTCACAACCTGCTCTTTTGATTCAACTGTGAAGTTTAATCTGAATGCCTCGATTCCTTTTATGTTTTGCATCTCATCTAAAAGATTAAGCGTCTTCCCATTAAGGATGGTAGTTGTACAATCATCATGAGCAATGATAGGGAAGGTTCCGCGATCATCCCTTAACTCATAGCTCTTGGTTTTGCAAACGCCACATTGATTCATTTTTTTCATCGGACAATATTTTGTAAACATCAAAGGAGCCTTGCCATACACAATCATTTCCAGTGCAGGATATCCGTCATTTTCTTCATAATAGGCATTAATTAAATCTTCAATTTGTCGCTTATTCAATTCATAAGATAAGGTTACTCGCTCCGCGCCCAATTTATATAATTCATAGCAAGCAGCAGAATTAACAACATTTAAAGAATAGTCCGTGACAAAAGGATTGGTTTTTCTGTAGTGATAAATTCCGCCATATCCTCCGATTAGCAACTGCCCTTCTTTTTCCTTATAATCGTTCTGGTTTCTTCTAACAATGTTTTCAAAATAGATTTCCTTAATTCCACCGCTCAAGCAAGCATCATACTGTTCCTTAGTCCTTACAGAGGCCGTAAGGTATGGCTTATTAGGGGCAAAGCTTATTTTTTCTTTTGCTTTCAAAGCCTTGCTTCTCTTCTTTTTGCTGTTAAGCTTTAAGGCATATAAACCCTCTACAATATCTCTTCTTGCCGCATTTAAGAGTTTAGCTGGAATAAATGCATTGCATTGATCAAAATCCACATGATTAAGCTTGAATATAGTATCATTTAGTCTAGAAAATTGCTTTATTAGCTGCTCTTTTGTTGTTGGATTATTAATTGCTTGGCCCAGTATTTCCTCGCTTTCATATAAATAATTAAAGCCTAAGCCCTCCGCATCTATGATAAGCTTTGA
>CAZTZB010000110.1:0-4343 GCA_964617505.1 uncultured Peptostreptococcaceae bacterium
GCTCTGCCAAATCTGTCGGCTACCGGGCTGTCCAATCTTTCTTCTTTAGCACAAACTCCTATTATCATAATCTATATCTCCCTTATAATTGTTTTATTTTTTATTACTCGTGTGTGTGTTGGCAAGCTGATCCTGTTGAGTAGAGATCTCCACCAAGATATTCCTTCAAATTGGCTTCTATGCTTCCTCTAGCTCCGAGAATAACCTCAATATTTGCTTCCTTAAATAGATTTATTGCCATTTGGCCCATTCCGCCGGTAATGATTGCATTCGCATTGAGTTCTCCCAGGAACTTGGGAAGAAGTCCCGGTTGATGAGCAGGCGCCGAAACATACTCAGTATCCATTAACTCCTTATCATTTACTGTAAAGATAGCAAAAAATTTGCAATGTCCAAAATGCTCTTCTACAGTTACCTTGTCATTTGTTGGGAAGGCGATTCTTACTGTGGTTTTCAAATCGATAGTCATGTTGTTTTCTCCTTTAAATTTAATATTTTCGTTGTCGTTTTTGACAATTATAGCCTTTGAATGAAAGAATCCGTCAATTATCTTTTTTCGTCCTGACAGAAGCAGCCTTTGTACAGTTCCACGCGAGAGTCCCATTTGTTCACTTGCTTCAATTTGACTTTTGCCGTCGTAGTCGCAAAGTCTTATTGCCTCAAATTCATCAAGCTCTATGCTTACCTTTTCCAAGGAATTTAATGGCATTCCGTAGGGAATGTATATTTTCTGGTCGCTTAGCCGTCTGCAAAATCGATCTTTTTTACCTCGTGGCATTTTTTCCTCCTTTCATTATGTGCATATGCACATATAAATAATACAATGATATTCTGCCTTTGTCAAATAAAAAATTCCAAATAGTGAATCCATGCTTAGTATAGTGATTCGAAAAAGCTTGTCATCATGGATTGGATTAATCGATATGGTATAATAATGAAAATATAAATTATTTAATTGGGTTGCAGAGTGGATTCATTACGGAGGATATGCAATGGATAAAAAACGCATATTGATTGTGGATGACGATAAAAATATAAGCGAATTATTGAACCTATACTTGACCGATGCCGGATTCGAGACATTTCAGAGCTATGATGGAAGCTCGGCTCTAAGTTTCATTAAGAGCAACAAAGTCGATTTGGTGCTTCTCGACATAATGCTTCCGGTTATAGATGGGTGGGAGGTTTGTAAGTTAATAAGACGGACCAATTCGGTGCCCATCATAATGCTGACGGCGAGAGACATGCTCGATGATAAAATTAGGGGTTTTGAGCTTGGGGCTGACGACTATGTTGTGAAACCGTTTCAACCCAAGGAAGTAGTTGCGCGCGTAAGAGCAAGACTGAGAAGCGGTCTTGAGGTGGACGTAGAAGAAACTGATTGCGGTGGCGGTGTTCTGGAAATAGGAAACCTCAGGGTAGATATGGCTTGCTATGAGGTCTATTTGAACGGAGAATTGATCGAACTAAAGCCTAAAGAGGTTCAGCTCTTGCATTTTTTTATGCTCAATAAGAATATTGTGTTTACGAGGGAAAACCTGCTCGACAAGGTTTGGAATTATGATTTCATGGGAGAGACCCGCACCGTGGATGTTCATATAAAGAGATTGCGAGAGAAGCTTGACTCCTCCGATGCTTCATGGTGCATTAAGACCGTCTGGGGCGTTGGATACAAATTCGAGGTGAGATGATGGCAAAGACTATGTTTAAAAGGCTGCTTGTTACCTATCTTTCGATACTTATTGTAGCGATAGTCGTTTTATCGCTTGCGCTGACCTTCATTTATAGAGGGTATGCTTTTAACGAGAAAAAAAGAATGCTGAAAAATGCAGCATACGATGTGAATCAGCAGCTTGAGGACTGGACCGATGGCAAGATTTCTCAAAAGGAATTAAATCAAACAGTGGATTCTGCAGGATACATTACAGACAGCAAGATTTATGTAGTCAGACTGGAAAAAGAGGCGTTCGAAAATGCTGAGAACTTTAACCTAGGTGAAGATTTAGAAGAAAAATATCTTATCGAAGATTTAGGCCGAATACTTGACGGAGAAGCTGTATTTAGAAGAGACCAGTATTCAAGTAAATTTGGGATGAGGGTGGTTTTTTCTGGAGTTCCATGGGAGGGTACGGACGGAATATCCGGAGCAATCCTAATGTTTTCGCCGGTTGATGAAATAAACAGGAATGCAAATAAAATGAATTTGGTAATCTGGGCGACTGCATTTGGATTCATCGTTCTCGGAGGATTCATTATCCTACTGACTTCGCGAAGAATTTCAAGACCCGTGAAGGAAATGGAGTTGGCAGCAAGGAAATTAGCCTCAGGGGAGCCTGCGGAGGACATATTTGCGGGCACTCAGGATGAAGTCGGTCAACTTGCCCAAACATTTAATTCCATGAAGCGTCAGCTTGCAGAGACGGAAGAAATTCGCAACTCCTTTATTGCAAATGTTTCCCACGATTTGAGGACGCCATTAACCTCAATAAACGGATTTGTAGAGGGAATGCTTGACGGAATCATAAAAGTCGAGGATTACCCCAAATATTTGAGAATAATTAAGAATGAAACCGGTCGATTGAACCGATTGACTGCGGATATTCTTCAGACTGCTAAAATACAATCCGGAAAAATTGAGCTTAACAAACAGCATATTTATGCGGGTGAAATACTTGTAAGCCTTGTTGAAAAGATGAAGAAGTTGGCGGGGGAAAAATCCATATCTATATTGGTGGAATGCGATGAGGAAACCATTGTTCATGCCGACGGGGACAGGTTGTATCAGGTACTGGACAATATTATAGGAAATGCTATCAAATATACAGTGATTGGTGGGGAAATTCGCCTGAAAGCCATGTATGTTGGTAGCGGTGTGGAATTCAGAATTAGTGATACAGGAGAAGGTATTTCAGAGGAAAATTTATTGCGTGTATTCGAGAGGTTCTATAGGACAGACAAATCTAGGAGTTCTGTAAATGGAGGATCGGGACTTGGACTTAGCATAGCGAAAAACCTTGTGGAATTGCATGGTGGAAGCATAAGGGCCGAAAGTAAACAAGGTGATGGCACTACAATTATTTTTGACATTCCTAAATGATTGTTAACAAACTGTTTACAAATGAGTGTAAATAATTTAATAAATTAGTACTATCATTAACCTATAGATAGGGACAGACCTACTGGCAATGAAGAGCCTGGAAAGGAGGATGCCATGAAAAAAGCTTTATCGATAATGATTATTGCGGGATTGCTTTTATTTTCTGTTGGATGCGGGCCTACTGAAGATGTTCCGGAGAAGGATGCTGCAGTATCGGAAGAAACTACTGAAACTGAGGAAGCGAAGGCTGAAATAAAAATGGAAACTGAGAATAAATCTGAAGTAGGGGCATCCGAAGAAACAGAGAGCGAGTCTCCTGAAGATGCAGATGTGAGTGATGATTCGGCTGTAGTGGTAAAATCGTCGAACGCAGTTTCAAGCGAGGAAAAAAGAGCTGTCCTTGAAGAACTCGAAAAGGAATTGGACGATGCTTTAGAGAGCATAAATCAGTTGGAAACAGTGGATGATACGGATCTTGTTATCGAATAGAAGGGAGTGAGCATTATGAAGAAAACGATTGCTGTTATAGTAGTATTGTGTATGGCTTTATCGGGGACGGCTGCTTTTGCCGCAGGCAACGCGCAAAGTGGACCGGCAGAAGGCATACCTGTTAAGACCCAGGAAGCGAAAATGCTTGCACAAAGACTTGGACCACAGGTAGATAAAATAAGAGAAAACAGAGCTGAGATACAAAGGTTGCGTGAAGAAATCCGGGTTGCCTACGAAGATGGTAAAGCTGCAATTAGAGAAATGATTCAAAACAGAGACAAACTCAGTCTTGAACAGGTTGAGGCCCTAAAGGGTTCTTTGGAGTGTATTAGAGAGAGCAGAAAAGTTCTTGAAGGTACCCTTGGAGAAGCCAGCGGAGAAATGCTCAAATTCAGGGCTCAGGCTCGCAACATGAACCAGGACGGAGCAAGCGAGTCGCTTGAGAATTGTGCAGAGGTGCAGAGGCTAAGGATTCAAGAAATGAAGAGGGTTCTTGTAGAAATTGAAGAAATCGGCGAAATATAAGATATTTTAGGTTTGGTTGAAATATATTCAGTGAACTCGATTAAGTAATAAACGATAGAATATCAAGGCATAGAAATGTGCCTTGATATTTTTGTTGCCCAGGTCAAGTCGCGTGCTATACTTATTGAGAATGTAGTTTTAAAATAGCGTTAACATAAGGTAGGAAAACATGAAATTTGAATACGGAAGTGAAACGATAGAATTCACAGTTGAATATAGGAAAAGAAAGAGC
>CAZTZB010000111.1:0-4320 GCA_964617505.1 uncultured Peptostreptococcaceae bacterium
CTTTCTACTGTTTTTCTACTTCAACTTGTGAACGAAAAGGCCACTCCTAAGCTTGGGTTCGAACCATGTTGATTTAGGAGGCATTACCATTCCCGAATCGGCTATTATGAGCAGATCTTCCATTGTAGTGGGATACATTGAAAACGCAACAGCCATATCGGTTTCCACTCTATACTCAAGCTCCTTCAGGCCCCTTATGCCTCCAACAAAGCCAATCCTGCAGTCTGTTCTTGGATTGCCTATTCCCAAAACCGGATTAAGCAAATTGTTTTGCAAAATTGATACATCCAATCTTTCCAATGGATCTTCATCGTTCCATGTGCCTGGCTTTGCTCTAAGCTTATACCACGATCCATCTACATACATTCCGAAAGTTTTTTCTTCCATGGGTTTGAAGGCTTCTTTGCCCTCGCATTTGGCTATATCGAATTTGTTTTTTATCTGAAAAAACAATTCTTCTTTAGTTAAACCATTAAAATCTTTAACCACACGGTTGTAATCCATTATAAAAAGATCCTCATCCGAAAATAGAACTGATAAAAAGTAGTTAAATTCCTCCATGCCATCGTAATCAGGATTCTCTTTTCTTCTTTTTATTCCAACCTTCGCGCTAGAAGCCGTTCTGTGATGCCCATCGGCAATATAAAGATATTCAATATTTTTAAATATCTCCCTTATTTCATTTATAGCCGAATCATCGTCTATGACCCATACAATATGGGTTATGGCATCTTCGCTTGTAAAATTATATTCAGGCATGTGAAACTTGATCCAGTTATTTATTATTCTATTAAGGCTATCATCTTTTCTATAGGCTAATAGCAAGGGTTCAGTGTTTGCATCTGTTCTGTCTATATTATTTATGCGATCCAGTTCCTTTTCCGGTTGTGTAAATTCATGTTTTTTAACTATGTCATTTAAATATTCATCTATTGATGTACATCCGACTATGCCTGTTTGAACGCGACCATTGAATATTTGTCTGTAAATATATAGACAAGGTTTCTCCTCTTGAAATATGATGCCTTTCTTTAGAAAATTTTCTAAATTTTCCTTTGCCTTATCGTATACACTGTCATCATGGGCATCTACAGAATCCGCCATATCTATTTCTGATCGAACAATATGCAAAAAAGATTTAGGATTTCCCTCCGCCATTTTTTTTGCTTCTTCCCTATTCATTACATCGTATGGAAGACACGCAACTTCTTTAGCCCAATGTTTTTTAGGCCTTATACCTTTAAATGCTCTTAATGTTGCCATAGCTACCTCCTTGGATTTAAAACTTGTCTAGCATCTTAAACAATTCTTCTCCAACCCGCCTTTGGACTCCCCTATATTCCTATAATATTGTCAATATTCTCAAGAAGGGCAACAAGGTCTTCCATTGGCGTGTCAGCCATATGGGCAATTCTGAAAGTCTTTTCCTTCAAGTTTCCGTAACCGTTTGAAATCACGAATCCCCTTTTTCCTAGTTCTTTATTCAAATCCGCAACCGAAATTCCTCTTGTATTCCTTACGGTTGTAAGCGAATTGGATGCGTATTTTTCCTCGGCAAAAAGTTCGAAGTTTTTTTTAGCCCAGCCTCTAACAAGCTCTGCCATTTGAAGGTGCCTTGCAAACCTATTTTCTATTCCCTCATTTATTATTCTGTCGAGTTGATAGTCTAGAGCGAACATGTGAGAAATAGAAGGTGTCGAGGGATACTGATAATCCTTTTCCTTTATGGTATTGTATAGATTCAATAGATCGAAGTAAAATCCCCTGTTTTCAACCTCTTTGGCCGCTTTTACCGCTTTTTCCGACATGGAGCATATGGCCATTCCGGCAGGCAGTCCCAGGCACTTCTGCGTCGATGCTATGCATATGTCAACGCCCCACTTGTCCACCTCTATCTTCGCCCCTCCGAGGGAACTTACAGTATCTATGCAAAATATCACATCTGGATATTTTTTCATTACTGCCGCTATTTCTTCAAGAGGGTTCATTATTCCAGTTGATGTTTCATTGTGGGTGATTGTAAGCAAATCGTATTTTCCGGTTGACATAAGCTCTTCAACCATTTCAGGCTTTGTGGGTTTTCCCCATTCCGATTCAAACAGATCTGCGTCTACTCCGTTGGCAATGGCAATTTCATGCCATCTCTTTCCAAAGGCTCCAACAGAAAAAATCGCGGCTTTCTTTCTCGTGCAAGACCTTACCGCTCCCTCCATCAATCCCGTTCCAGAGCTCGTAGACAATATTATTTGATTTTCCGTATACATGAGTTTCATTAGCTTTTCAGAAATATCCCGCTGCAACTTCGACGCTTCTTTGCTTCTATGCCCAATCATTGGCGTCGCCATTTTTTCGAGAACATCCTCTCTGACATCTACCGGCCCCGGGATGAATAATTTCTTATGCATGAGTTTTCCTCCTCTTATGTTCGGCATTAATTTAATCAAAATACCTACATTAAAATTTTATAACAAATACTCGCTCCGAAGACCTTTCATACAGTTATTGAAACAAGCTCCGCCCCTGCCTAAAGCCAGGACGGAGATTGTTTGTTCTTTACCAGCATAAAGTATTAAAGTTTTATCGACTCTGCCCACATTATATCTTCCTTGCTCGATATTTCATCAAGTACAGTTTTGGAAACAGGTCCATCCACATTAAGAACCATAAGAGCCTTTTCCCCAGGATTATTGCGTCCGACCTGCATAGTCGCAATGTTAACGCAACCTTTTCCTAGGATGGTCCCTATGCGTCCGATAACACCCGGAACATCCATATTCTGAATGAACATCATGTATTCGGTCGGATTCACATCTACCTCATATCCCAAAATATAAACAATTCGGCCTTCTTTCTTTGCTGATAGATTTCCGGCTATTTCAAATGTTTCTTTTCCGTTCTTGACTTTAACACTCATAAGCTCCCTGTATTGGTGCTTTTCAATTGAATCCTTTTTTTGGCTTACATGAATGCCCCTATCTTCGGCAAGTTTTTGAGCATTTACATAGTTCACGCCCTCCTTGACTACAGGCTCAAGCAATCCTTTAAGAAAAGCCAGCGTAACGATGTCCACATCCTGACCGGCTATGTCTCCGTAATAGCTCACGGCTACAGACTCCACGGATTCCCTGTTCAATTGATAGTAGAGCTTTCCCATTTGTTCCGCCAGCTTTAGATAAGGCTTAACCGATTCAATATTTTCTCGGTTGAGAGCTGGAAGATTGACTGCATTCGGAACAATCTCTCCCCTCAAACCGCCAATAACCTGACGGGCAATGGTTTCTCCCACATTCTGCTGAGCCTCATTTGTACTTGCCCCAAGGTGTGGGGTCACAACTATGTTATCAAGTTCAAAAAGCGGATTACCTAAGCTTGGTTCGGATTCAAATACATCGATTCCAGCACTTGCCACTCTCCCATCTTTTAAAGCATTATAAAGGGCTTTTTCATTTATGATTCCGCCACGCGCATCATTTACAAGCCTAACGCCTTTCTTCATCCATCCAATTTCTTTTTCACCTATCATGCCTATGGTTTCTTCCGTCTTTGGAGTATGAACGGTTATGAAGTCCGATACTTCTATCAATTCCTTAACAGTTTCCTTCTTTTCAGCATGAAACTTTTCAAAACGTTCATCGCTAATATATGGATCGTATGCTACCACTTTCATCCCGAAAGCTCTCATACGCATTGAAACCAGGGAACCAATTCGTCCAAAGCCAATTATTCCAAGAGTTTTTCCAAACAATTCCGTACCCTTGAAAAGATTTCTGTCCCACTTTCCATTCTTCAAATGGGCATTTGCCTGTGGAATATTTCTAGATTGCGCAAGCATGAGCCCTATTGCCAACTCCGCAGCAGACATAGTGTTGCTTTCAGGCGTATTGGCCACTAGTACTCCCTTTAGGGTTGCTTCTTCAATGTCTATATTGTCTATGCCATTTCCTGCTCGACCAATAATCTTAAGCTTAGAGGCCTTTTTTATCAATTCTCCGTCAACTTTTGTCTTGCTTCTTACGACAAGCGCATCATAATCTGCGATTCTTTTAAGCAAATCATTTCTGCTAAGTTTTAGCTCTACATCGACATCTATTTCAGGAACGGCTTCGAATATCGCAAGACCTTCCTCGGATATTCTTTCAGCCACTAAAACTTTAAATTTTTCCACTGTTTGCCTCCACTTCTATCCGAGCTTTTCCTCCCATATATGCTACGAGAGCCTCCGGAATCGTAACACTTCCATCTTCATTTTGATAGTTTTCAAGTATCGCCGCAAATGTTCTCCCAACGGCAAGCCCCGATCCATTTAGTGTATGGATGTAG
>CAZTZB010000112.1:0-4286 GCA_964617505.1 uncultured Peptostreptococcaceae bacterium
AGGCTTAAGGAATTAGCTTACCGAGTTCTTGCTGTAAACATGATGGTTAAAGGAAATGATTTTAGAGATATATTTGAGTACTTTGTAGATCAACATGACTTTGATAGAGATAGGGCATTTAATTTAACGGCAAGAGTTATGCGTGGTGGAGGTTTTACAAAAGATTATCTTTACTTAAAGGGATTTATAAAGATGTATAACTATTTTATATCAGGCAAATCAGTAGAGGAATTATTGATTGGTAAAACTTCTATTGAATACAGTGATTTGTTGAGTGAGCTTATTGGTAGAGGCTATTTGAAAAAACCCCAATATACAAATATTATATTCGAGAATGGAAAGATTGAAGATAGCATTATTGAATATATTCTTAAAAGCACAAAATGAGTGATTTGAAATTCAAATGAATGGGAACTGCTTATATATTGTTGAATTTATATCGGTGTTAATGATTTGTTATAGGATTGCTAAACCCCTCCATAATATTTTAAATGGAGGGGTTTAGATGTGGAAGTTTAAAGAATATAATTAAGGTTTAAATTTATTTAATTGAAGCTTCATAAATAGTTTTGATTGATTCATCTAGCATTTCATTAAATTCAGACTCAGTTTGATTAACATTTAAGCCTTCTGTTAGTGCCCGTGAGAAACTTGCAATTAAATTATGATTTTTAGCAAGCTTTTCGTTTGCATCTTGCCTAGAATACCCACCTGATAATGCAACGATACGGACAACATTTGGAAATTCCATAAGATCTTCGTAGAGATTATCTTCTTCCGGCAAAGTAAGTTTAAACATAATCTTGGTATCTGCATCCAATTTTTTTATATTTTTTAAAAGTTCTTGTTTAAGCATAGACTCTGCTACTTTTTTATTGGACATATGAATATCCACTTCGGGTTCAAGGATGGGAATCAATCCGGTTTTAGAAATGATTTTACCAATCTTGAATTGTTGGTCTACAATTGATTGTATACCAAGCTCATTTACCTCTTTTATTACCGAACGCATTTTAGTGCCAAAGATATGGCGTTCTTTTGCACGATTAAGCAATTCATCTAAATTCGGAATGGGCTTCATTAACTGAACCCCATTTTCCAAATCAGCTAGGCCTTTATCCACTTTAAGGAATGATAAAATTCCTTTTATTTCCCAAAGGTAATCAGCGCTGAATTGTCCTTCGACTTTTGAATCCATGGTTTTTTCAAAAAGGATTGCTCCAAGGATTCTATCTTTAGTGAAAGCGGGGCTTTCCATAATCCTTGACCTCATCTCATGAACCACTTGATACATTTCCTTTTCGCCATTATACGAGTCTTTTGAAACCCCATATGCTTCAAGTGCTTTAGGTGTGCTTCCTCCACTTTGATCTAGTGCTGCGATAAATCCTTTACTCATTTTCATTCGTTCTAACTGTGTCATGTTCATAATAATACCTCCATTTTTTTATCTATTTATATTTACCCTATTACAGATCAATAATCATACTAAATTAATTTTGATTACCACGATTATCCTTGATAGGGAAGCTAGGGGCAAATATTCGGGTATAAATATAATATAGGGGAAACAGAAAAAGTGTCTAAAATGAAATTATTAGATTATAAATAAAGTGCAAAATAGTATAAGGATATAGACTTGATTCATCGTGTGATATATAATTAACTTTATGTAGTAAATATAAGTATAAATGAAAATTCAAAATAAAAATATCCGTGAATTACCAAGAATATATTATCGAAAGGCTACAGTATTTGCAATAACTGACTAAGCATACTATTTTAAAATAAAGGAGATAATAAGCATGTTGGAATTAATCGATGTAGGCGTTAATTTAGATGGAGATAGTGGCAAGGTACAAGTTTTAAGCCAGATAAATTTAAACTTAGATAAGAAAAAGATTTATGTGATGACGGGACCTAATGGCGGGGGGAAGTCTTCTATTGCTAAGGTAATAATGGGGATATACCCATTGGCATCTGGAAAAATAGTTATGGATGGTATCGATATCACAGAGAAAAACATCACAGAAAGGGCTAGGTTAGGTATTGGCTATGCCATGCAACAACCGGCGCGATTTAAGGGAATGAAAGTCCGTGAAATGCTTACATTAGCAAGCAGAGATAATAATGAAAATAGCCTTTGCGACCTTTTATTTGATGTTGGTTTATGCGCACAGGATTATTTGGATCGTGAGATAAATGCTAGTTTTTCAGGTGGGGAATTAAAGCGATTGGAGATTGCAAGTGTATTGGCTAGAAAATTAAAGGTTGTTCTATTTGATGAGCCGGAAGCCGGTATTGACTTGTGGAGCTTTAGGAAATTAACAGAGACATTTGCCAATCTAAACAAAAAATATGACACCACAATTGTAATTATATCTCATCAGGAAAGAATTCTAAACTTGGCTGACCAGGTCATTATGGTAGCAGGGGGCAAAATCACTGAAATTACCGATAAGCAAAATATTTTAGATGAAATTAAAAGGATAGATAGTGATTGCCGCTGTCTTCAATCTTGTGAAATAAGGGGGAAGTCAAATGCCGCTGAGTGCAATAGATAAGAAGATTTTAGAAGAGGTTGCAGATTTGCATGAAATACCCATGGGAGCATATAATATTAGAAGAAACGGTCTAGGCGCGGGTCGCAATACCACCGCAAATATCGATATTATAACAAAAATCGACAAGCCGGGCATTGACGTTATAATCAAGCCGGGAACCAAGGGCGAGAGTGTTCATATTCCTGTTATCCTATCCGAAAATCTAAATGATATGGTATATAATACTTTTGAAATAGGTGCGGATTCTGATGTGGTAATCGTAGCGGGATGTGGCATTCATAATTCGGGAAGCAAAAAGGCTCAGCATGATGGAGTTCATGAGTTTAATATACGAAAAAATGCAAAAATGAAATATGTGGAAAAACACTACGGTGAAGGAGATGGGACCGGAAATAGAGTTTTAAATCCTGTGACAATAATAAACGTAGATGAGGGCGGCGTCGTTGAACTTGAAATGATTCAAATCAAGGGCGTTGACAAGACCAAAAGAGATACAAGGGTTATTTTAGGTAAAGATGCTAGACTTATTGTCACAGAGAGACTTCTTACATCGGACAAGCAAGAAGCGGAATCAAACATTATAGTTGAATTAAAAGGAGATAATTCCTCTGCTCAAATAATCTCTAGATCTGTGGTTCAAGGCGATTCCAATCAAGTTTTTCACTTGACTATGAGAGGATATGCCAAGTGCCGAGGACATATACAATGTGACGCCATTATTATGGATAATGGCCATGTATCTTCAGTTCCGGAAGTTTCGGCTTTTCACCCGGATGCTGAACTCATCCACGAAGCGGCAATTGGAAAGATAGCCTCTGAACAATTAATAAAACTTATGACCTTGGGACTTACAGAGACAGAAGCAGAAGAGACTATACTAAAGGGATTTTTAAAGTAAAAAGGATATTAATCAACATAAGTGGACAAATAATTGGACATACTCAATATATTTTGGGTGTGCCCTTTTTATTTCAAACTTTAGTAGATGAATTTAAAGGTATATAATGGAAGCAATCAAACAAAAAAAGAATTTTCAAATTGGAGGGAATTTATCGGTATGAATAATATAGGATGTAGAATTTTTACAAAGATAAATAGACCTGATAAGGCTTTAATTGAGCGCTTTATAGATTTACCTGTAGCAAATATAGGGGACAATATGAATCGAATGTTTTGTGTAGATAGTGAAATTAAAAGCGTAAATGGAAAAGCTATGCTTGGGACAGCTTTTACGCTACATATTCCATCAGGTGACAATCTTTTTTTGCATAAGGCTTTGGAATTAGCAAAGCCAGGCGATGTGTTGGTAATTGTGAGCGGTGGAATGGAACGCTCTTATTGTGGGGAGCTTATGATGATGTGCGGCAGGAATCGTGGCTTAGCAGGTTTTGCAATTGATGGATGCATTCGCGACATAGAAGAGGCTTCTCATATGGATTTCCCAATATTTGCTAAAGGAGTTACGCCTCAAGGACCTTATAAATTTGGACCTGGAGAAATAAATGTTCCGGTAGCCTTTGGTGGACAAGTAGTATTCCCGGGCGATATTGTTATTGGGGATAAGGATGGTATCATTTTTGTTCGACCATCTGAAGCGGAAGAAATTCTTGAGAAAAGTTGGCAGCAGAATGCAAAGGAAACTTCTTTGCATGCATGCTATGATGCAGGGGAGACGGTATCGTCCTATCAAAAAGAAATTATGGACAAACGTCTTGAAGAAAT
>CAZTZB010000113.1:0-4211 GCA_964617505.1 uncultured Peptostreptococcaceae bacterium
TGCATACTTCCATTATTTCAGTCAAATCAACCATAGGCATTTCAAATCTCAAATCCGGCTTGTCAAAGCCATATTTATCCATAGACTCTTCATATGTCATTCTAGGGAAGGGTATCTTAACATCAATTCCCTTTGTTTTATTTAAAATCTTAGCAAAAAGTTCCTCAAGAATATCTATTACATCATCTTGCTCTGCAAAACTCATCTCCATATCAATCTGGGTGAATTCTGGTTGACGATCGGCCCTTAAATCCTCATCCCTGAAACATTTGGCCACTTGGTAATATTTATCGACGCCCGAAACCATCAATAGCTGCTTGTATATTTGAGGCGATTGCGGCAAAGCATAGAACATACCTTTCGAAACCCTGCTCGGGACAAGATAATCCCTTGCTCCCTCCGGTGTGCTCTTAGTAAGAATCGGAGTTTCTATTTCCATGAAGTCTTTTTCTTCAAAGTAATTTCTTATAGAAGAAAGCACAGATTGCCGAACCCTGAGATTTTCCAGCATCTCCGTTCTTCTCAAATCGAGATATCTATACTTAAGCCTTAATTCTTCCCTTACCTCTACATACTCATCCAACATGAATGGAGGGGTCTTAGATTTGTTCAAAATACGCAGCTCACCCGCTCTTACATCAATAGTTCCTGTCGGAATATTCACGTTTACAGTCTCTTCATCGCGCCTTTCTAAACGACCGGAAACAGCGAGCACATATTCGTTTCTTAGGGATTCCCCCTTAATGAAATCACCCTCACTTACTCCTCCGGCATCTATGACTACTTGAACAATACCTGTTACATCACGCAAATCGATAAAAATGACCCCTCCAAGATCTCTGCGTCTCTGCACCCATCCCATTACCGTAACTATTTCTCCTATATTCTTCTCTGTTAATTTTCCGCAATAATGAGTTCTTTTCATGCCCTTCATTGACTCACCCATATTCTCACACTCCTTTTTATCAAAAAAACAAAAAAACCCAGTCCACTTTGTTATATTCAAAGGGACGAAGGTTAATTAATCGCGGTGCCACCCAATTTGGTCGTTAGACCCGGCTCGGTTCAATACAGACGTTTGTCGATATCTACCTGTTTAACGCACCGGATACGACTGAATCTACTAGCAATAAAGCTTTCGGTCAGTAGCTCAAGGAGGTTCTTCATCCATTAATCCGTACTGATTTTCCACCGTCATCAGCTCTCTATTACTACCAAAATGGACTACTCTTCCCTTCAACGCTTATCTATTTAATTATTTATAAACATATTAACCTTTGCTACAATTAATGTCAACTGCTTTTTTAGAAAAGATTTCATTCAATATATTACCCTTAAAATTAAATTTCAAAACATCCAGATAGTATAATAAAAACCACGGCCGGACAGGGGAGATATCGTCCAACCATGGTTTGTGTTCCCAATATATAATCCTTATAAAATTTCCTATTTTTTATTTTACGGACATGTCTAGGATAATGTCATTTATATCAATTGCGTTTTCAAGCATTCCGTTTTCAATAAGAAATTCCTGTGTTTTTTTCAAGTCATCTATGTCATTATCGCTGATTCGCGGATTGAAATCATACCATGCATACATCGTCTTTACAGACTCGACATCTATGTTTGTCTCTACAGCTGTAATTGCGAATGTATCATCAGGATTGTTTTCCATGTATTCAAGGCTTTTTCTATGCACATCCATATACGTATCTACAATTTCCGGATAATTTTCAATCATATCGCCACTTGTAGCTATTACAATTGTAGCGTCAAGCAGTCCTTCCCCTGTTTCAATTACCCTGTTGCCGTCTTCAATTGCTGTTGTTACGGCAGGACCTGCGACTAATGCTGCATCCGCATTTCCTGAAGAAAGTGCCGCCATTCCATCACCTATACCCATGTTTATAAATTCAACATCGTCCATAGTCATACCGTTTTCAACCAAAGCTGCTAAAAGCAATTGGTGAAGTATTGTTCCCTTTGGCCCTACAATTTTTTTGCCCTTCAAATCACTTATTCCGACAATCGAATCATCCTTAGCCATTATAGTAAATGCTTTCGGCGCCCTGCTATAAATGCCAATTATTTTTACATCTACGCCATTTGCCGCAGCCAATATTGCAGAGGTCCCTCCTAAAGCGTTACAGAAGTCCAATGAACCTGCTGCAAGTGCCTCTGTCATTTTGGAACCTTGAGTAATTTCCGAGAAAGCGACTTCTATATTCTTTCCGGCAAAAGTATCTTCAAAAAGCATTTTGTTTTTTTCAATTATAGATGGAACATTAAGTGGCAATTTCACATAGGAAATATTTACTTTTTCCTTTTGCGATACTCCTACAATATCTCCCTCTCCGCTTGCGCAACCTGACATAAGTGTCATAACCATAATAAGCAATGCCATAAATAATGATATTTTTTTCATAACACCCTCCATTTTCCCCTGATAGTTTCAATTTACACCGATTTTCTTTCCTTCTGTCCCCCTTTTTACATTTTCTATAGAGCAAGTGCAAGACTATCTTTCGAGGCCATGATTGAATTCATTGTTTTTTCTCTAAGTCTCGCAAACTTTGCAGAATATATGTCACGGGGATAGTTTTCCCCGATCTCAATCACATCAAGTATTTTGCCCTTATCAATTACAACAAGTCTTTGACCCATATATAGAGCTTCATCAATATCATGGGTTACAAATACTATTGTTTTTTTACATGTCTTGAAAATATTTATCAGTTCATCTTGCAGAATTCTTCTGTTGTAGGCATCCAGGGCTCCCAAAGGCTCATCCATCAGTATTACATCCGGTTCATAGCAAAGGGTTCTGCCCAACGCCGTTCTTTGCGACATGCCCCCTGATATTTGGCTTGGATATGCATCTTGAAACTCCTCCAAATCCAATATCCGAAGATATTTGTTTACTATTTTTTCTGCCTTGATCTTGTCTTTTTCACATTCCAGCGAAAATGCCATATTCTGCTTAACCGTCAGCCACGGCATAAGACGCGGTTCCTGAAAAACTATAGATATTTTAGGATTTTTGCCACTTATGCTCCCATTTTCTATGTAAGAAACTTCTCCACTAGTTTTTTCTTCAAGACCGCATAGAATTCTTAAGAGCGTAGTCTTTCCGCATCCGCTTTTTCCAACGATAGTGGTAAAACTTTCCTTCTCAATATTAAGGTCAATACCTTCAAATACAGGTATTTCTCTGTTTCTAAGCATAAAAGTCTTTGATAAGTTCCTGATTTTTATCCCTGTCATGTTTTATATCCTCCCATCTTAGCAATCTGTCGGTAGCCTTAAAGAAAATATAGTCGATACCGTAGCCTAATGCTCCAATCACTATTATTCCAACAAAAATGATGTCGATTCGAGACAATTGCTCTGCTTCTATAATCATATATCCAATACCTGAAGAAGCCGCAATCAGTTCTGCTCCCATTAATGACCTCCAACTGTATCCGAGCCCCAATTGCATGCCTGCCAAAATAGACGGTAGCGCCTGTGGAAGAATTATTTTTACTAGCATTTGCCACTTAGTGAATCCGTAGGTTTTTCCCACTTCAACAAGTCCATTGTCGCATCCGGCGATTCCACTTACCGTATTTATGAAAATGGGGAAAAATGTCGCCAATATGATTACCGCAATCTTAGAGATTTCTCCTATTCCAAACCATAATATTAGTAGCGGTATCATTGCTATTGGAGGAATATGTCTTATAAATTCCAATGATGGCGATAGGTATTCGTATGTTTTCTTGTTTAAACCAACCAATATCGCTAAGGGAAATGCTATTGAAAATGTAAAAACAAAACCCGCAATAACCCTGAAAAGACTTATGCCCAAGTGTTTGCCAAGTATCCCTTTTTCAGTGAGTGAAATTCCCGTTTTGATTACCCTCATCGGATGCGGTACTATGTATGAATTGAACCACCCCAGTTCTGAGCCTAGCGCCCACAAAAGTATTACAGCAAGGGGAAAAACAAAGCCTCTATATTTTTTCATGGTTTACTTTCCCTTCTACCTCTAATAAAAAACGCAAATATAAAAGCCTTCCAAAAGGAAGGCTGCATGGTCGATTTACACATAGGCACAAAACATTCTGCCTTATGTGAAACGATATGTCCTACTCCCTTTACGAATTAGAATTCTCTTTTCCGTCAGGTCATATTTTAATTATCCAAATATCCGAAGAAAAATCTCATGG
>CAZTZB010000114.1:0-4207 GCA_964617505.1 uncultured Peptostreptococcaceae bacterium
TGCTATTATACAGGTTGTTAGTTTTTTTGTCAAGCATATCCAATAGGGGCTAAGGCTGCACCCTTTGGAAATAAAGACTTCAATCACATTAAATCATCTGCAAGATGTCTACAGTTACTTTCTTTATCTTTGCATTACGCTATATCCTTTTTACTAAAAATCCAAAATGAGTATCCCATAACAAAAGCACTTTCAACAATCATAAGAAATGCCTTATCTGTAATTACTGGTCCACCTGAAGCCATTAAATTCATATCAATCAATCCGAATGGACTAATCCATCCTATCCATAAATACTTTGGCGAAATTCGCGAAAGCGTATTGATGAAATACAAAGCGAGAATAATCCCAATTACAATCCCTGAAGCCTCCCTCTGCTTTCTTGCCAAAAGTGAAACAGCAAATCCAAGTGAGGCCATTAAGCTCATGAAAAGAAATATATGTAAATGAATGCTTACAACAGCCCCTGCATTGTATGATACCAGCATACTTTTTATAGCTTCTTCAGCCTCCGGAAACTTTTGCGATACTTGATTTCTTTGTTCAATAGAAGTTATTTGGTCAAGAAAATACTCAGGGTTTTGTGCAAGCATCTCGTAATGGAACATAGCTTCCTCTGCATACCTCTCCTTCAAAGCCTCGTATTCTTTCATGCTTTTGAGTATTTCAGATTCGTAAAGGGCTCTCGAAGGCGATGGTATCTCCATTATATCCATATATTTTTCCGGATTTTTAGCAATGTTTTCCATAAACACATCCGGGTTATCCATAAATTCAACTATAATGTCTTGAAGAAGCTCTTCCGAAAAAGGCAATTCCTCTAACGCTTCCTTGTTTTTGCTAAGTCCCTCCTGCATGTTTTCGAATAGCCACTCATTAAAAAAATCATCATCAAGTTGCCAAATATCGCCTATACCTTCCGGCGAATCCTTTGCAACGCTCAGAAATATTTCCAGATTCGTATCGTCCTCCCAATATATTAGTGGAGCCCTAGTTTTTAGAATATTGAAGGACAGCAATATTGTTAAGCAAAGTGCAGTGCAAAATATTACTATGCGAAGTTCAATCGCTACCCATTTTGTAACAAGGATTTCGCTTCGCGTGATTGGTCGAGTAAGTAAAAATTCAAGCGTTCCATCCTGCAATTCACCCGAAATTTCTCCTAGCGCTGAATAGGATGCAAAAAAAGCACCTATTAGTATCATATATACGGATGCATAGGTTGCATAAAACCCTGGCAATGTTCCCATTGCTTCAGGTCCCATCACAAAGATTCTTAGAACAGTCTTCATTACAGGCGCATTGAAAAGTCCCTCGAATTGACTCAGATTGTCCGATATTGCAGGATAAAAAGCCATACTCAACCCCATAAGCGCACACACTGAAATAGTCCAATAGATAAGAGATTTTCTATTTTGAGTCATAGACATTTTAAATAGATTTAGATTCATAATTGTCCCCTCCATCCCTATAATAGTGCATGAAGATTTCTTCAAGACTCGGCTCTTCCATAGTAAATGCCTCTATTGGCCAAGAAGAAATTTGTGAAAACAATTCCTCAAAATCTCCATCAAAATCGAATCTTCTTTCTAAATTCTCCGATTCAAAACGATATATCCCCTTCATTATAAGCCCTTCACTAGTATCATGAACATGCTTCATGCGAATTCGAACCTTCTTTAGTTGCTTACTTCTCAAGGCTTTAATATCTGAAATCTCAATAATCCTACCCTCTTTTATTACCGCAACCTGTCTGCAATGCTTCTGAACTTCACTAAGAGTATGTGATGAAAAAAAGACCGTTAAGCCTTTTTCATTTTCTTCTGTAAGCCATTCAAAAAACCTCGCCTGCATGAGAGGATCTAATCCCCCTGTAGGTTCATCCATTATGACTAATTCCGGTTTGTGTAAAAGAGCCAACATTATTCCTATTTTCTTTCTATTTCCAAAGGAAAGCTCCTCCACCGGCCTACCAAGATCAAAGTCAAACCATGTTGCAAGATCCTTCATTCGTTTTTCATCAATATTACCGTAAAACCTGCCGGAATAGCGAAGCATAGCTTCCCCTGTAAGGTTTCCATATAGGTTTACTTCTGCAGGCAAATATCCTACACGCTTGAGTATCTTAAGGCGCTCCTTTTGAAAATGCTCTCCAAATATATATGCCTCTCCCGAAGATGGTCGAATCAATCCCAAGAGAGTTCGTATGGCGGTGGATTTTCCTGCACCGTTTGGCCCTATAAAGCCAAAGAAGCTTCCCTTTTCAATGGACAAATCCATTGACTCAATACCCCTTGTCTGTCCATAATATTTAGTCAATCCTCTTGTCTCAAGAATGTTCATGGGATGTCCCCCTCTTTATCCGTTAGCCAGGATTTAATTTAAATGTTTTGCTCTATGCTTTCATCATATGTTTTTTTAATGTATTTGCCAAATCCTCGCAAAAATAAAATCGAGCGAGGAAATCCCCACTCGATTCACAATGTATATTCTTATATTTCTAATCGTCAAAAGCCTCGCTAACTTTCCATTCCTTCCAAACATTACCTACAAGCTCGGGATTCGGTTTCAAAACCTTCTTGCCGGGTTTCCATCCTGAAGGTGTGGCTTCAGTTCCCTTGGAAGCTCTTACTAATTGGAAAGCCTGTACTTGGCGAATGGTCTCACTTACATTTCTTCCTACCGGCGGCGTAAGCACTTCAAATGCCTGAACGTTTCCATCTGGATCGATGAGGAACCTTCCTCTTGTTTCAACCCCGCCATCCTCGTCATAGATTCCATACATGCTTCCGATTTTTCCTCCAGCATCTGAAATCATCGGGAAAGGTATATCTTTATTTACCATCTTAGACAATTCCTTGTCATTCCACATTTTATGAACAAACACACTGTCTACGCTTACTGAAAGCACTTCTACTCCAAGCTTTTGGAACTCTTCAAATTTTTCGGCAACTGCCGAAACTTCGGTAGCTCAGACGAATGTGAAATCTCCCGGATAGAAACATAAAACAACCCACTTGCCTCTATATTCAGACAAATCAACGGTCACAAATTTTCCTTGGTAATAAGCAGGCGCTGTAAAATCAGGAGCCGGTTTTCCAACTTTTATCATATGCATCTCCTCCTCTTTCTTTTGCGTTTTAACTTCATCAGTTGCTTCTTGCACAATATTCTTTTTAATTTCTGGTCTTTGACATCCCGCCTTAAATTCCTTTGGCATCTATTCGCCTCCTTATTTATAACAACTATCCTATTTCGTCTACGATAGTCATCATCTATACCATTCCTACCCAATTACTTTACAATAAAAACAAACGATTAGCAAAATCACAAAAATGTCCAACATCTTACAGTATGCTTATTATTAGTCCACATGGGTATAACTTAATTATTGAGAATTCAATTAGTCAATCTTCGTTTCGAATTTAATATGCAAGGATTCCCAATTCGTTTTTTAAGAAGAAATAGGAGGGTATCATGAAAAGAAATTTGTTTATTATGTTTGTTTTTGTATTGGCAATAGCCTTAATTGCAGGATGCAGCCAGCAAGAGCCTGCCGCCGAAGAAGATATGGCTAAGGAAGATATGGCTGAAGAAGACATGGTTGAGGATGACATGATGGCTAGCTATATAGACATTTCAGTCGAAGATGCAAAAGAATTGATTGATTCATCCACCGATTTAATAATTATTGATGTGTCACCTAAATATGATGAGGGACACCTACCAATGGCTATAAACTATTATGTCGGCGACGGAAGTCTTGATGATGCTATTCCAACTTTAGACATGGAAAAAACTTATCTTGTTTACTGCCATGTTGACAGCGCAGCAATACTGGGAGCTCAAAAGCTTATTGATGCCGGCTTTAAGAATGTCTATAGACTTGTAGGCAATTACAGTGCTTGGGTTGACGCAGGATATTCCATAGAAATTTAGTTTTTCATCCCTACCATTGAGGCATAAAATCAAACAATTCAAAATTATAAAAAGGCGCTTCCAAATTGGAGCGCCACTTTTCGAGTTACAAATTTTTATTTTTAATCTAATACGTTTGCAATATAGTCATATAAAAACTACTCATATACGACTTTAAGGGACATCTCAGCCACATGTGAAATAGTTTGGTAGATTGAGCAGTATTTTGCGGCCAGCTGCGCCGCCTTTTCCATACCTAGCCTGTCCTTTTCCACAGACCCAAAAATCG
>CAZTZB010000115.1:0-4102 GCA_964617505.1 uncultured Peptostreptococcaceae bacterium
TTTCCACTTTCTACTTTCCACTTTCTACTTTCCACTTTCTACTTTCCACTTTCTAATGCATCATGCTTTGTATTATCTTGTCGGATGGAATCTTGACCTTTATATCCTCGGAATCAAAACTCGGCAAACCGTTTTTTTCCGCCTCTTCCGCTACCGTATCTATCAATACTTCCATAGTGAATTGAATTACTGCAAGCATTTCTACAATCTCGACAGGCATTTCATCTGGACTGTCATATCTTTCATCAAGATAAGCTTGCAGATTTTGAGTTATTGAATCCGATACATCTTGATAATTTAACGCCTTTTTGTTAGCGATTATGTCATTTAATTTAATTACAACTTCCTTTGTCATATAAAACCCTCCTTTTCTATTGTATTCAAGGGTCGAATTATTATTATAGCCATCCTACTATTTTTTCCCCATAAAATCAAGTTGTATTCTTTCTTAAACTATATTTCCAAAGCGTTTCTCAAAATTTCGATTTCCTTTTATCATTTCATTTAGTCCCTCAGCAATGTGTTTTGTCCCCTATGGTTGCCTGGATGAAAGTTGTACAAACGACAAGGCAATTTTTCAAGGCGGCCTAGGTCTATCCGCATGGTTTTCTTTGCGAATTCCCAAGTCTGAGGCTTATGGGATGCCATATTGATTGTATGCAATGCATGCGCAGCAAGTGGCAGGTGGCATCCTATATGCATAAAAACGCTCCCTTATTCTATCGGTTCAATTTGACCCATAGATGGTTCTTTATCGAGGAAAAAAATCGCCAATGTTCCTGGCCCTGAATGGGCTCCTATGGCACATCCTATGAAATTAATGATTATATCTTTTGTTTTGAATTTTTCTCTTATCATTTCAGCCATTTTTTCGGCTGATTCAATATCGTCTCCATGATTTATTCCTATGCATTGATTCTCAAGAAGCGCTCCTCTTTCTTCAATCATTTCTATCATTCTTCTGTGCAAATGTTTCCTTCCCCTTGCTTTTTCAATTGGAATGAGGGATCCGTCCTGTACATCAAGTATAGGCTTAACATTAAGCAGTCCGCCTATGAATGCCTCCGTTTTCGAGATTCTTCCACCCCTATAAAGATAATCTAGCTTGTCGACAGTGAAGACATGCTGCATGTGGCCTGAATAGAAATTTACGGCTCTCTCTATCTCTTCATTCGAACATCCCTTTTGAGCCATTTGGGCAGCCTTGAGTACAACAAGCCCCATTCCTCCAGATGCGCATTTAGTATCTATAATCTTAATGCGCTCGTCCATACCCGGATTTTTTTTGTTCAAATTCCCAACCACTATCCTTGCGGCATCGTATGTTCCGGACAATTTAGATGAAAAGCTTAGGTAAATGCAATCCCTGTCACGATATCTGTCAATAACCTTCATCAACTCCGCAAGCGGGATTTGAGCAGTCCTATACACTTCTCCCGCTCGCATACCTTCAAAAAGCTCTTTCGGATCAATCGTAAGGCCGTCAAGGCGTTCTTCGTCCCCTTGGCTCACCAATAACGGCATGACCTCAATATCGTATTTTTCAATTATTTTTTTATTTAAATCGCAAGCGCTGTCCGTTATGATTTTTACGCCCATATTTTTCCCCCCATGAATCGTGTTTCAAAAGTATCTTTTTTGCACATGTTACTATTTATTACCATTTTTATATATTCCAATACTCACTAGCCATTATAAAGTATATATGCCCTTCCATCAAGTCATTGACAACTTTATTAGTCCGTATTATACTGACGTATGAACATATATTCATATATTAGGAGGCAATCCATGAAAACTCCAGCTTTACTTAATCTTAAAACAACAGAAACGCTTTCAAACCTTTTCAAAACATTGGGCGACTCAACTCGCATCAGAATAATCTGGTCCCTTTTCCAGGGTGAAAAATGTGTACATGAAATATCTGATTTGCTAGAAATGACTCCTTCAGCAGTTTCACACCAATTAAGAATTCTAAAACAAAGTAATTTAGCGAAATGCAGGCGTGATGGCCGTCATATGCGCTACTCTTTAGACGATACACATGTAGAAGACATATTCAGACTCGGACTTATCCATTTAGAACATATACACAAGGAGCAGCTAAAATGATCAAAAAAGATTTCACTCTTAATCACCTGGGATGCGCAAGTTGCGCAGGTAAAATCGAAAAAAGAATTCAGGCATTGCCGGAAATAGAATCTGCCGAAATCGTTTTCTCTCTCAAGAAACTTATTCTCGAAACTGACAACGAAGACAAGATGGCATCTTCCCTTCCTAAAATAAAATCAATTGTAAAATCCATAGAGCCGACTGTCACTCTTATTGAAACACCTTCTTCAGCATCGCCGCTTGCAACCTGGACCGAGCTTGCCGTAAAACATAAGCACCTGCTCTTGGCTGCCGGATTTTTTATTGTTTCTTTTATTTTGCCTAGCGATTCCATTTCTCTGTTGCTTCTTTTGATTGCATATATTCTTTCAGGCTACTCGGTTATACTTTCAGGTCTTAAAAACTTGTTCACAGGATCAGTAATGGATGAAAATTTTCTAATGACCATAGCCACACTAAGTGCCTTGGCCATTAATAAACCCCAGGAAGCCGTTGCCGTCATGTTATTCTTCGGCATTGGTGAAATTTTCGAAGAAAGGGCTGTAGACGATTCCAGGAACGCCGTTAAGAGCCTTCTGAAAATGACTCCTAGCACCGCAACAGTATGCGCCGATAATTTGCTAGTTGAAAGGCCCCCGGAGGATGTCGCTACAGGATCTATAATCTTAGTAAGACCGGGAGAAAGGATTCCTCTAGATGGAACAATTGAGGAAGGAAAATCCTTGGTAGACACATCAGCCATAACCGGAGAATCTACGCCGCGCAATATTAAAGAAGGAGATCTTGTATACAGTGGTTCCATAAACAAGACCGGTTCCCTTAAAGTACGAGTAGAAAAGCCATACGCAGAATCGACAATCAAGCGTATTCTGGAACTTGTGGAAAATGCCGCCTCAAAAAAAGCCGCAACCGAAAAATTTATAACTCGGTTTGCAAAGGTATACACGCCAATTGTAGTCTTTGCCGCAATTGCGATGTTAATATTCTTTCCGCTTTTAAATGTTTTCACAATTCCAGATAGCATTTATAAGGCCGCAGTTTTTCTAGTCATATCTTGTCCATGCGCTCTTGTAGTCTCTGTTCCTTTGGCTTTTTTCAGTGGCATAGGAGCCGCTTCAAAGCACGGAATTTTAATCAAGGGCGGCAATCATTTGGAAACGCTTGGGAAAGTCAAAACACTTCTTTTCGATAAAACAGGGACACTGACAAACGGCACCTTCAACATAACCCGAATAAAATCCGTATCCGGTTTTTCGGAAGACGAAATACTTCGCTATGCTGCATATGTTGAAAGCCGTTCAACACATCCTATTGCAATTTCGATTCTATCTGAATACGACAAGCAGGTGCTTCAAAATTCAATAGAAGATTTTCAGGAAATCCCGGGGAGAGGTGTACAGGCGCTTATAGATGACAAGCTAATCCTTGTAGGAAATTCCCATCTTATGAGCACCTTTAATATTCTACATGAAAGCGTTTCATCGCTTGGCCTAGTAATATATGTCGCCATAAACAACATATATGCTGGCCACTTGATAGTGTCTGATACTCTTAAAGATAGGGTTGATGAGGGACTAAGCCAGCTTAGGTATGCAGGCATAAGTAAAATGGTCATGGTCTCTGGGGACATAAAAGAAATTGCCGAGAATCTGGCTTGGAGTCTCAAGTTTGACTCTTGCCACGCAGACCTGCTTCCAGAAGAAAAGGTGTCTGTTGTAGAGGAATACGCCAAGAAAGAAATAATAGGATTTGTTGGAGACGGAATAAACGACGCCCCTGCTTTAGCAACGGCAAATGTAGGAATATCTATGGGAGCGCTAGGTTCCGATGCAGCCATAGAAGCCTCCGATGTGGTTGTAATGAATGATGATATAGGAAGTATTGCAAAGGCTGTGAGTATATCAAAAACAGTACGCGCCATATCCATTCAAAACATAACATTGGCTCTAGGCGCAAAGATTGCAATAATGATTCTTGCGCTATTTGGACT
>CAZTZB010000116.1:0-4101 GCA_964617505.1 uncultured Peptostreptococcaceae bacterium
TCTTCGGAATTTAACATAGAAGAATTTCTAAATGACCGAGTTGGTGTATTGGGCGTAGAGGAGACCGTTTTATCGGAAGACTTGGTATTTGAAAAAGAATTAAAGTATTATATTGTTTCAATCCAATTTGAAAGACTTGAAGGACGTAAAAATGATGAGGGGAAATACAGTTTACAGTATTATGAAGGGAATATTTTTATAGTTAATAAATAATAATCCAGCAAAGCTTCTCATGTAAAAATAATAAAGGGTTATTGATGAAGCACTGGTCTGAACTGACCCCAACGATTTCTGGTGGTTTAAAGACAGCTAGCTCTCCTTAGTGTCAACTATTGAAAAGCTCGCTGTCTTTTTATGTGCTTAGAAATGGGCCTTTGGCTTTTACTAGCTTTTTAATCTTATAGACCAATGCGCTTATAGCTTTTGCTGAAATTTTTTGGGTGTAAAGCCGAAATGGTTTTTGAAAACATGAATAAAATAGGAGGGCGATTCATAAGCTAATTCAAAAGCTGTTTCTGTAACGTTCATTCTAGTCAATAGCTTTTTAGCCTCCGCCATTTTGAGGGTGTGTATATACTTGACAGGGCTCATGCCGGTGTGATGTTTAAAGCTATGACTTAGATTTGAAGTACTCATATGCATCAACTTTGCCAGCTCCATACCGGAATAAGGTTTATCTAGGTTTTGGGTCATGTATTGAATGGCCCTGTTCATAGGGTTGCCTGTTTGCTGCAAAAGTTTTTTGCCTGTATGAGGTGTTTTTAAAAGATCATAGATTAATCTTTGTGCATTTAAATCAATGATAAAAGGATCTAAGCGTTCTTTGTCTTTGCTTGAGTCAATAAGCTTTAGAATAGATTCGCTCAAATGCACATCTAGGTTATTAATTAATACGTCATCGTTGTCCACCAGTTTGCTTCTATCAATGGTGTTTGTTGTTTTGTCCAAAACTTGCTGGATCAATTCATTGTTCAATTCAAAAACCATAGCTTTTGTTGGTACTTTTATGGACATGTAAACATCTGAATGGGGTGGCAATAATAAGGATTGATGTTTGTCGTAATGCACGTGCTGATGATTGATTGTAAGATCTTTTGCACCTTCAAGGATGGTACAGAAACGTGTATAGCTATAAGATTTATAGGTGCCGGAATAACCTGGCTTTAAATCGTACGATAATAATTTTACGTAATCTGTTTCGAAACCATCGAGCTTTTCCAGTTTTTCTTCGAATGAGTTTAGCATTATGTCTCCTAACTAATAATAAGGAATTATTGTTAATAAAATAACAAATAAAAATCAAAAATATATTATTTATTCAATTCTGTGTTAGTTTTTATAGAGGCTAAAGGGTACAATAGCCCTACAAACATGATAAATCATTGCTTAGCAAAGGACAACTGTAAGAAAAAGATATGTCATGTTTGATAATAATATAACATATTTCGGGGCAGAATTGTTCATATGCAGGAAATATTAGGGCGAAGATAACTAAATGGATTGGCTTTTGCTCTGAAAATCAAAGAAGTACATGGGCGGCTTAAGGCATTAGCGTGATCAATCATAAGATATGAAAGGAGAAAAACATGAGCTTACAAGGATTTAGAGTACCAAAAGACATTATTTTCGGAGAAAATGCACTGGAACATCTTTCGACATTAGAAGGAAAAAGAGCAACTATTGTTACCGGGGGTAGTTCTATGAAGCGTTTTGGTTTCTTAGATGAGGCCAAAAAACAACTCGAAAAAGCTGGGATGGAAGTATCTATTGTTGATGGCGTAGAACCTAACCCATCTATTGAAACTGTTATTCGTGGCGGAAAAGAAATGGCTGAATTTGGACCCGATTGGATTGTTGCTATAGGTGGTGGTTCAGCACTGGATGCCGCCAAAGTTATGTGGGTATATTACGAATATCCAGAGACAGTATTCCAAGACCTAGTTGAATTTAAATTCCCTACCCTAAGAACAAAAGCTAAATTTGTGGCAATACCTTCTACAAGTGGTACAGCTTCTGAAATTACAGCTTTTTCAGTTATTACTGATCCAGAAAATCATATCAAATATCCTTTGGTGTCCTATGAAATGACTCCGGATATTGCTTTGCTTGATCCAGTAATTCCGGCAAAAATGCCCCCCCACATTACAGCCAATACAGGTATGGACGTTATGGCTCATGCAGTGGAAGCTTACGTTTCAAACGCTGCAAGTTGTTACACAGACCCATTAGCTTATGAAGCAATCCGCCTTGTCTTTGATAATATTGTCAAAGCATATGATAAAGCGGATGATATGCTAGCAAGAGAGGGTATGCATAATGCGTCAGCTTTAGCAGGTATGGCTTTTACAAATGCATCTTTAGGTTTGGTACACAGCCTTGCACATAAAATCGGTGGCGAGTTTGGTTTGACCCATGGACTAGCTAATGCAATACTGATGCCTTACATTATTGATTACAATAGAAAAGCTACAAACAAAATTGAAAAGCTTGAAAAAGACCTTAAGATTGATAGCATAACAGAGGAAATACAAAAGTTGGATACAAGGCTTAACATTCCTTTGACATTAAAAGATGTAAAAGAAGTGGCAATACCAGAAGATAAATTCCTAGAAGTTTTGGATCGCATGAGCAAAAATGCATTTGAAGACCCATGCACATCAACTAATCCTCGTCAATCTTCAGTAGAAGATGTTCGTAAAATCTATGAATGTGCATTTTATGGAAAATCAGCATTAAATATTTAGTCTTAGCGGTCGAATCTTTAATATATAGATTGGTCTAGACCGCGCAAAATAATTATTAGTAGGGTACCTGAAAAGGGTACCCTATTTTAATATTAAAAAATGTTAAACCTTGTTTGTGATTGGAATAGGCGGGCATGTTGCAATCACTGGGAAATCACTGGGGACGGTTTGGTCTGAACCCCAAAAGGAGTAGCCTTTGGGGACGGTTCTTTTTGATTGGAAATTCTACATATTATATGTGAATAAAAAAGTTGGAATACTGATAATAGTAAGCATGAAAAAGCTCTGAAACAACCTGTTTAAGGTAATTTCAGAGCTTTTTTATGTGTTTGAAAAATATGTTATTTATACTTATATTTAGTATAAATAAATTTTATTTGCAAAGGTTATACAATTCCTCATGCAATTTCTTGTTACTTAAAAGGAGCATAAACTTCCATAATTTTTTCTGCTGTTTTTAGGCCATCCACTGCTGAAGACATAATACCCCCTGCATAGCCTGCGCCTTCTCCCATAGGATATAGACCGCCAATATTTGAGACATTATTTTCGTTGCGAGTAATTCTTAAGGGGGATGAACTTCTGGTTTCCACACCGGTCATAACGGCATCATTCATGGCAAAGCCTGAAAGTTTAGTATCGAAATAAATAAGAGCTTCTTTCATGGTTTCTATTACATAATCGGGTAAACAGTCTTTCAGTGGGGCAAAGGTAAGACCTGGCTTATAGGTGGGGTTTACGCTGCCCCAGGTGGTGCTGGTTTTATCAGCTAGAAAATCGCCGACTAGTTGTACTGGCGCATAGTAATTTTTGCCGCCAAGGTCATAGGCAAGACCTTCCCATTTTCGTTGAAATTCCACTCCTGCCAGAGGATGGCCACTGCCAAAATCAGAGGGCTTTACCCCTACAAGCAAGGCTGAATTAGCATTTTCACCCTTTCTGCTATGTTCACTCATGCCATTGGTAACAACTCCTTCTTCTTCAGAAGCGGCAGCAACGACATAACCACCAGGGCACATGCAAAAGGTGTAGGCAGATCGACCATTTTCAGAGTGGTAGGAAAGCTTGTAATCGGCTGCTCCCAATGCAGGATGTCCTGCAAAAGCGCCATATTGTGCTTGGTCAATGATTTCTTGAGGATGTTCGATTCGAACACCGATGGAAAAAGGCTTTTGGGTCATCGCAATGCCTCTCTTATGCAATGCTTCATAGGTGTCTCTAGCACTGTGGCCAATCCCGAGCAAAGCAAGTGAACATGGGATTTTTTCCTTATCATTAATTACAAGTCCAGTAAGAAGCCCATCATCAATAATAAAGTCAGTCACTTTTGCTTGAAACCTTACATCTCCACCATTTG
>CAZTZB010000117.1:0-3994 GCA_964617505.1 uncultured Peptostreptococcaceae bacterium
ACAACTGACATCTGATATCTGACAACTGTCTTTCCCCGTTCCACTCTCTTCTGTAATATAACTTTTGTTTTCTCTGACATCTGACATCTGATATCTGACAGCTGTCTTTCCCCGTTCCACGTTCTTCCCGCTTTATTTCCTTTAGCCGGTTCAGGATTCAGATTGCACGGCATCGCCCGATGCGTTGTTTTTCTCCATATTGGATAAAAGAAAATCTTTAGAAATTCACTTTGGCTTTAGCCCGATACGAAGTGAGTTTGCGAATTTTAGATTTTCTTGAAAGACAAATGGATTGAAAAACAGCAGAAGGGTTCAGCCGAAAATCTGTTCCTAAACTGGCTCATAGGTTTCCCTATTCGTATCTCAATGCATCTATCGGGTCAAGCTTCGCAGCCTTGTTGGCAGGGTATATTCCAAAGAAAATGCCAACCCCCGCCGAGAAAAACCAGGCAATCAAAATTGTGCTAAGCGATATACCCGGTGGAATCTTTATAAACGCCGAAATCACATAGGATATTCCAATACCAAATACCGTTCCTATTATCCCGCCCAATCCCGAAATTATCATAGCCTCAACAAGAAACTGTAGCAATATATCCCTTCGCTTTGCTCCAATAGCTTTCCTTATGCCTATTTCCCTCGTCCTTTCAGTAACAGACACAAGCATGATATTCATTACGCCTATCCCCCCGACAAGGAGAGAAATGGCGGCGATGGAACTTATTACAGCCGTTATTATGCCAGTAACCTTACCGACTGATTCCATCTCACTTTCGGCGCTGTAACCCCTATACATTCCCTCTCCAATATTTCTGTGTCTTCTCTCAATCATGCTTGTCATTCGGCCCAGAACCGTCTGAATTTCAACATCTTGATTAAGATTCATTTCTATTCCATAAACCCTATCTCCCAAGCCGAAAAACTTTTCGACAGTACTGATAGGTGTATATACATATTTAGGCTGTTCATCCAATCCCAAATTACTTATAAGCCCCTTCTTTTCCTCGAATACTCCAACTATAAGAAGCGAAATGTTTTGGTTGCGCGTCCGCACACTTATTCTCTCCCCCAAAACATCCAATCGCCCAAAAAGCTCCATTGCCATATCGCTGTCAATTAAGGCCACCTCACGCATTGCCTTTACATCGCTTTCTATAAGGTATCGCCCTTTTATTATTTCCTTGTTTTCGATTTTATTGTATTGTTCATTTATGCCGGAAATATAAACACTTTCGTTCTTTCGGTTCATGGAAAGCTCTCCGCTTGTTGTATAACTAGGGGATATTGCAAGTATTTCATCCGAAAAAGTACGGGTCAACGCATCTATGTCGGCATGGTTCATAAGATCCTTGCTTTGCGGGTTTTCCTTCCAATTCATTCCCATATAAACCCTAGCAACGCCAAAGCTTTCAAACTCCTGTCCTATTGCGGTTCGCCCGCCTTTGCCAAGGGTGAATACCGTTATAACCGAAGAAATACCTATGATTATGCCCAGCATAGTCAATACCGACCTCATTTTATTGCTCCAGATGGCGCTAATTGCTACTCTCAAGCTCTCAAAAATATTCATTCCTTCGCCCCCTTATCCGGGCTCACGCGGGACTTTTTCAAGTAGTCATCAATTATTCTGCCGTCGTGAAATGTTACGATGCGATTTGAATACTCTGCTATGTTTTTTTCATGAGTAACCAAGAGTATCGTTACCCCTTCATCGTTTAAGAGTTTAAAAATATCCATTATCTCTTCGCCGGACGCAGAATCAAGATTTCCCGTAGGCTCATCCGCCAAAATTATGGACGGATTATTCACAAGACTCCTAGCTATTGCCACCCTCTGCCTTTGCCCACCCGAAAGCTCATTGGGCTGATGAAAAATACGATCGGAAAGATTGACCTTTTCAAGAGCTGCCTTTGCCATTTTGATTCGTTTTTCACCCCTTATGCCGGAATATATCATTGGAAGTTCAACATTATGAAGGGCTGTCATCCTCGGTAGAAGATTGAATGATTGAAATACAAAGCCTATCTTTTGGTTGCGTATTCCCGCAAGTGCATTGTCATCAAGTTCAGATACATCCTCTCCGTCCAAAAAAAACTTGCCGCTTGTTGGCTTATCCAAGCACCCCAATATATTCATGAGTGTCGATTTCCCTGATCCAGATGGTCCCATAACCGATACAAATTCCCCATTATCAATCCTCAAATTGACATCCATGAGGGCTTTAACTTCTATGTCTCCCATGGAATACACCTTGCACAAATTTTCTATGCGAATCATGGTGTTTGCTCCTCCTCCATATCCTTTATTCGGACCTTCATTCCGACCTTCAGATTTTCAGTAGGATTAAGTACGACTCTTTTATTTTCAACTTCCGCTTCCTCAAGAGGAATAATTTCCATCAAGAGGTCTCCTTCCATGCCCGATTTAATTGCTACTTCCTCAATCTCATTTTCTTCTGAAAGAAGATAAACTACTTTTTCTCCGCCCTTTTTTATATAAACCGCTTCATATGGAATAAGCAGTACATTGTCAAGGCTGCCGGTCAAAATCTGAAGCTCAGCCGAAAAATTCGGCTTGAAGTTCTCGGTATTCTCCGTTATTTCAACAAGCACTTCAACCACAGTTTCACTCCCCTGTCCAGTGCTTGAAACCATCGCATCGGGAGCAATTCTGTCAACCCTTCCGCTAAAAGCCTCTTCGCTTCCTTGTCCACGCACAAACACATTTTGTCCTATTTCAAGCCGCGATATATCATACTCGCTTATCTGGGTTAAAACCTCAAGCTCATCAAAATCCTGCACCGTGAAAAGCGGTTGATTCAATGCCACAAATCCGCCCACCTCTATTTGTAAATTTGTAAGTGTTCCAATAGCCGGAGACACTATCTCAGTTTTTTCAAGATTGTCCCTAAGCTTATTCAGACGCAATTCTTCAAGCTCGATTTGCTTGGCAGAAACCATTCCAATCTTTTCATACTCGTCTCTAAGTTCCAAAAAAAGCTTCTCTGAGGTCTCGTATTCGAATTTGCTCACAGCCCCCTCATCATAAAGGATGGCATTTCGATCAAAGGAATCTTTAGCCTCTTCATAGGCTCTTGCAGCTGAAGCGAGTTCCGACGACTCCCTGTTTTTTATCAAATCAAGATTAAGTTCAGCCTCCTTGACAGCATAGTTTAGCTCATCTGCACTCAAGGAAGCCACAACATCACCCTTTGACAATACATCTCCTTCTTCAAAATTAACTGCAGCTATTCTCCCTGATACATCAGCCAGCACAGTGCTGGTATTTTTTGCCCTTACTATGCCAGATGTATATATATTAGATGAAAGAGAGCCCTTTTCGATAAGTGATATCTCAACAAGTGGCATATCCATACTTCTTTGCTCCGCAATCTTTTGCATAGCAAGAACGATTAAAGGCAACAAAACCAAGATTCCGACTATAGCCCAAAATTTCTTGCCTCTCTTTTTTTTCTTTTTCATATGACACCTCGTTTTACTACAATCCTATGACAAGTTAAATATCATCCAAATATTTTGTTCTTCACTGCACACTGTACACCGCAGGACGCAAGCTTCTTTCACTATCTTTACTCTTTTATCTTTGCTTTTCCCTCTTTTTCTGCAAGCTACAAGCTTTTTTGCTATTTCAGGTTGAGGTTTCATATTGCGATGCATCGACCGAGGCTTGGAATTCATCAGCTTTCTACTTTCTACTGCATTTATCTTTGTTTTTTATCTTTTCTTTCCTCGTTCTACGTTCCACGTTCTACTTTCTACTGCCCACTTCTTTTGCTATTTTCATTTCACAGTCTTCTTTTTTATCTTTTGTTTTATCTGACAGCTGTCTTTCCACGTTCTGCTCTCTTCTGTTTTATATCTTTTGTTTTCTCTGACGACTGACATCTGATATCTGATATCTGACAGCTGTCTTTCCACGTTCTACTTTCTACTGCATTTATCTTTGTTTTTTATCTTTTCTTTCCTCGTTCTAC
>CAZTZB010000118.1:0-3931 GCA_964617505.1 uncultured Peptostreptococcaceae bacterium
ATCGTCGCCGTCTGAATCTTGGTCATCATCGCCGTCTGAATCTTGGTCATCGTCGTCATCTGATTCTTGGTCATCGTCGCCGTTAGTGTCTTCATCTAAGTCTTCACCGTAGCATGGTATGAATGCTATGGAATCGCTCCAAAGGACTCCTGTCCCAGGGTGTCCATCTATCTGATAGGCCTTGAACATGTAGTTTCCTGCTTCGCCTCCAATATCCTGAAGGTTAACTTTTAGGATTTCACTTTCCCCTGATTCCAAAGGACCAAAGGTTCCACTGTCTATAATGCTCCCATTCTTGGGATTTCCCGATTCAGCATAATAGAGTTCCCATACCACTGTACCCGTCATGTTTCCGGAACCATGATTTGTTATTTCGCTCATTATTTCCGGGCAGTCGACTTCATCATTACCTTCAAATACCAAAGAACTTTTGTCCCAATCCGGAACGTCCTTGGGAATGGCAAAAGCAGAATTGTTTATCCTATTGATCGGAAGTATTAATGCAAGTGTTAGGACCATAAATATTACAAATAGTTTATTTTTTCTTGGTTTCATGTTTTTCTCCCCTTTCTTTATCTATTTCTTATAATCAAAAAGCTGCCATTTAAATGGTAGCCGGTTCAACTCTGTTAGAAATTTATGATTAAAAAATAAATCATTTCCCTTTCCATAATTTTGTCAAACTAATTAAGTTTTTCTATTAATACCCAAGTGCCATTTTTTGTATCAAGTCTGTCTATAGCTTTTCATTATGCTTTATCTGTTTTGCTTATATAAAAAGGCTGCCATTCACATGGTTGCCTTTCCAACTAGGCTATAACTTTAACATTCAATTATCAAGCAATTTCGGTTTTTACTTGGTATTTTCCAACAATAGACTCGAATATCCACTCATTCTTGACAAACACATCAACTATGTCAGGATCAAATTTCCGCCCGGATTCATTTACTATCATTGAATATGCTTTCCCGTGAGAATACGCCATCTTGTAGGGTCGCCTGCTTACAAGCGCGTCGTATGCATCTGCAACGGCCATTATCCGCGCGGAAAGAGGAATGTCGTCACCTCTTAAACCATCAGGGTAACCCTTTCCATTATACCATTCGTGGTGATATCTTGTTATCTCTATTCCCATTCTTACGAAATCGTTGTTAGGGTATTCCTTAAGAACCGATATTAGCGTGTCGCATCCTATTTCGGAATGCTTCTTCATTATTTCGAATTCTGGAACAGTCAATTTCCCCGGCTTGTTCAATATATAGTCGGGAACGGCAACCTTGCCTATGTCGTGAAGTGCGCTGGCTACTTTGATTATGTCTACAAACTTTTCAGCGCTTGCCCATTCGGACCTGTAAAATTCCCTAGGTAAATTTTCTGCCAAAATACGGCAGTACTGCCCCGTGCGTTCTATGTGTTTTCCTGTTTCCTCATCCCTTGATTCAACTAGGCGCGCCAAAGCATATATGGTTCCTATATGAGACAAAGAAATTTCTTCAACCTTTTGTCTGATTTGATCCTCTAGGTTTTTACTGTGACTCTCTATGCTCAGGTTTTGCAAGTAGTTTGTTCTGGTAATGCATTCAAAATTATAGCTGCTCATCATTCCCAGCAGATTCGTCCCTATAAATAAGATTATAATAGAATACATTTCCATCGGAATACTTTGATAATTATAAACTATTCCAACTATTAAAAATGTGAAAATCGCCCAGCCACCTATCATATCATAAATAAACCTCAACCTTATGAGCGCGTATCCACAGCAAAGAACCAAGAACAGACTTCCAAAATATATAAAGTTATTCGGTACGAATACAAGCATTATTGCAACTCCGGCACCTGCAACCACAAAATTTATGAGGTAAGCTATCTGATGGATTTTAGGAAACTTGTCCCAATAGGTTAGAAAGGCCGTTATAATAAATACAGGAACAACAAAATAAAACCGCACTCCAAAGAAAAACGCTGCCAATTCCGGCACCTGCCAATTGTCAACCAAGGAAAATAGCCCGTAGATGCCTGCGCAAATAAAAAACGTCAGTCTAATTAAAACCAAATCGTCAAGAAAGGTCTCCATAAGAAATTCTTTTTCGCTTTCTTTATCAAATTGTTTCTTTAGATCTCTTAATTTCATATTAACACCATCCCTGATAGCTTTAGTAATCGATCACCTTGTTTCGACCTCTGTTCTTTGCCTTGTAAAGGGCTTCGTCAGCCCGGCCGACGATTTCTTCAGCCGTACATTTTCCGTCAAGTGAAGCGATTCCGGCGCTTATGGTGATTCCTATCCCGGCCCCTTCTGATTTTTCCGCATTCTTTCGAAGCCGTTCTATTATTGCGTATGCGTCTTCACTACTTGTGTCGGTAAATATTATCAGAAATTCATCTCCTCCATACCTTCCGATGATGTCCGCATCTCTAAGTCTCGTCTTTATCATATCGGCAAATTCACTTAACACAATGTCTCCCATCTTGTGTCCGAATTGGTCGTTTACTTCCTTGAATCTGTCTATGTCAACCATAGCTATGGTCAGTTCCTTTTCATATCTTATTGAATTCTGGATTTCTATGAAAAGAAACTCATGGATGGCCTTGTGATTGTACAAGCCTGTTAGGCTATCCCTTAAAGATATGTCAATTATGTTCTCGTTCATGGCCTCTATTTCCGCTGTTTTCTCCAAAAAAGCCAAGTCTTTCTGGACTATATTCTTGAATTCACCCATAACTTGTTTTAGAGTTTCACTGTATGAACGGCTCTTGCTGTCGAGAATACCAATGGTCCCAAACATCTCTCCATCAAGCCATTCAAGAGGAAATCCCAGATAGGAAATCATTTTCATTTCAGCATCCGGATTGCCTGTCCACAATGGATCTTCGGTTGCATCTTGAACCTCCAGCATCCTGTTTTCTCCTAGAACAGTCTCGCTGTATAAGCCCTTGCCCAATGGCATTCTATCCCCTCGTTCGTAGGGATTTTTGTTGCTATAGCTCGAAAGAAAAACCTCCAATACGCCCTCTTCCACCTTACTGATCAAGGCCGTTGGAACTTCCATAACCTTGCTTAGCAGGTCCAGTTTATCCTGCCATTGGTACAACAAATCGGTCCCTATTTCGGGCTTGCTTTGGGATGTAATATTGATTGAAACGGGATTTTCTTTTCCTCTTACATTAACATTGGTCTTGATTTTATTATCCATAAATCCGTCTCCTCTCATAATGCAAACCGATGGTTGCACAATCTTTGAGTCAGTATAAGGCCTTTATTGCAATTTTTGATATAGTTATCCATTATAAGATTTCGACGCATACTGTTCAATTCCTTTTTTTTAGCTTATTATAGTGATATACATTGCTTATTTTATTTAGAAGGGAGAACTGAAATGTCAAAAGTAGTAGTTCTTAGATGTGAAAGCTACAATCATGAAACCGTCTATGAAAAAGTAAAGGAAGGACTCAATCTATTGGGAGGCTTAAACGCATTTTTCAATACTTCCCAAAGAATATTGTTAAAACCAAACCTTCTTGCGTCAAGCGAACCGGACAAATGCGTAACAACCCATCCCGCCATATTCGAGGCCGTAACAAGGCTTATGAAAGAGGGAGGCTTCAATGTGCAATATGGGGACTCGCCTGGATTCGGCAACCCGGAAAAAGTTGCCGCCAACTCAGGTCTAAAGGAGGTTGCGGACAGATACGACCTTTCTTTTGCAGATTTCAGTGGAGGTGAAACTGTTGACTTTCCTAAGGGAAATTTCACCAAACAATACGAAATAGTCTATGCCGTAAGCGAATCAGACGCAATTCTAAATATATGCAAGATGAAGTCACACCAATTAACAAGGATTACTGGAGCCGTTAAGAACTCGCTAGGACTTGTATACGGAATAAACAAGGGCGCAATGCATGCAAAATATCCCGATGCAATAAGTT
>CAZTZB010000119.1:0-1976 GCA_964617505.1 uncultured Peptostreptococcaceae bacterium
TTTATACTTGATATAGGCGGACAGGATATGAAGTGCTTGCGCATAAAAAATGGTGTAATAGAAGATATACTTCTGAATGAGGCTTGTTCGTCGGGTTGTGGATCGTTCATAGAAACCTTTGCGGCTTCAATGAACGTTGGAGTAGAAGATTTTGCCGACATGGCACTTCTGTCAAAGGATCCGGTGGATCTTGGATCTAGATGTACTGTATTTATGAATTCCCGAGTCAAGCAGGCGCAGAAGGAAGGCGCATCTGTAGGGGAAATATCTGCAGGACTGTCATACTCGGTTATAAAGAATGCAATTCAAAAAGTCATAAAGATCAGAGACCCTAAAGATATGGGAGACAAGATAATTGCTCAGGGCGGAACCTTCAATAATGATGCTGTACTTAGGGCCTTTGAGATTCTTTCTGCAAGAAAAGTAGTTAGGCCCGATATAGCTGGGTTGATGGGGGCCTTTGGAGCTGCGCTTATTTCAAAACAGAGATTTGCTCAAGGGGATATCACAACATTGCTTGGGAAAGAAGAACTAGCTGATTTTAAATTTGTGAAAGAAATAAGCAGGTGTCAATTATGTGGCAACCATTGTTTGCTTACCACTACAAAATTTTCAGGAGGGAGTCAATTCGTATCTGGGAACAGATGTGAAAGAGGAGCAGGGAAAGAAATACTTAACAAGGACATTCCCAATGTGTATAAATACAAGATGAAAAGGCTGTTTGAATACAAGTCATTGGATATAAAGGATGGCAAAAGGGGAGTAGTTGGGATACCTCGGGTTTTGAATTTATATGAAAATTATCCATATTGGCATACGTTTTTTACAGAGTTGGGGTTTAGAGTGGAGCTATCTCCGGAATCCAATAATAAGATATATCAAGAAGGAATTGAGACTATTCCATCTGAGTCTGTATGTTATCCTGCAAAGCTTGTGCATGGGCATGTTGTTCATTTGATTAATAAAGGGGTTAAGTTTATCTTTTATCCCTGCATTCCCTATGAGCTTAAGGAAAGGAATCTGTCAGACAATAAATACAATTGCCCTGTTGTTACTTCTTATCCGGAGACCATTAAAAACAATGTGGATTTGATAAAAGAAAAAAATGTCAAGTTCATGAATCCATTTCTTCCCATGGATGAAGAGAAAAGGCTTGCAAAACGGTTGAGGGAAGAACTTTGTGAGTACGGATTCGACATACCCTATGAAGAGGTTATGCTTGCGGCTAAAAAGGCTTGGGATGAAAAGTTTAGAGTGAAAAAGGATATTGAAAGGAAAGGGGAAGAGGTTCTTAAGTATCTTGAAGATAAGAATATAAAAGGAATAGTTTTAGCAGGAAGACCATACCACATAGATGAGGAAATTAATCATGGATTGACTAACATCATAACCAACCTTGGAATGGCGGTTTTGACAGAGGATTCTATTTGTCATTTAAGTAAAGAGGAAAGTCATTTGAGGGTTTTGGATCAGTGGTCATATCATAGCAGAATGTATTCTGCGGCAGAGCTTGTTGGCGGCAATGACAGGCTTGAACTGATTCAGCTCACATCATTCGGATGCGGAGTCGATGCCGTTACGAGTGATCAAATTCATGAAATATTGGAGAGCTATGGCAAAATTTACACACTAATTAAGATTGACGAGGTGAGCAATCTCGGTGCAATAAAGATAAGAATGCGGTCCCTAAAGGCCGCAATGGAAGAGCGCGAACAGAAAAAAATAGTTCCAAAGAAAGCTGAGTTTGAAAATGTTAGGGTGCAATTTACGAAAGAAAATAAAAAGAAGCATACTATTATTGCGCCTCAAATGTCTCCCATCCATTTTGAGATTATAGCGAAGGCATTAAAGAGTGAGGGATACAATATAGTTTTGTTGCCTGATGTGGACAAGGGTGCTATCGATATAGGCTTGAAATATGTAAACAATGATTCTTGCTATCCATCTATACTAACAATAGGACAAATAATGAAAGC
>CAZTZB010000119.1:2076-3823 GCA_964617505.1 uncultured Peptostreptococcaceae bacterium
ACAGCTAAATTTAAATATGAAAAGTTGAATGGAACAAAACGGGATTGGATAAATGCAAAAATATTTATTGATATTTGCGGTATATATAGAAAACCAGCTAAAAGAGCGTTTGAAGCAAGTGGGCATTTTTCTCCACCAACTAGTATAGAAGAAAAAGCGAAGCATGCCGCGGAGCTTATATCCCTTGGGAACCAAACAGGAGAAGGCTGGCTTCTTACTGGAGAAATGATAGAAATGGTGGAGCATGGATATGAAAATGTTGTTTGTGTTCAACCTTTTGGCTGCTTGCCCAATCACGTTGTAGGCAAATCAATGATTAAGCCAATAAGAGAAAAACATCCTAATGCAAATATTGTAGCAATAGATTACGATCCGGGAGCAAGTGAAGTCAACCAATTGAATAGGTTAAAGCTTATGTTGTCTGTGGCACATAAAAAAACAGACAATCAAGTTAATGGAATAGAAATTGCGAAAAAATATTCTGAAATACATAATCGCAAAAAGTATCAATCTGGAGGGACCTTGCAGAAAAAGGCAATGGCAGGAGCTTTGGTAATAATAAAAGAAGAACAGTAAAAAAGTTTTTGCTAAATGCTTTGATATACATTTTTTTATAGGTAAAAAAAAGTGCATTCTTATGTCAAGAATACACTTTTGCTTAATCATTTTAAATTTCAAGGTTGATTTTAATATTTTGTTCTATTTTTCATTGAGAGTTCTGCGTTTTTTGTTTTTATATTTATTGTAATAGATTTGCACGAATAGGAATGTACCCGTAACGGCCATTGTCAACATCATTATGCGTTGCATTTTGTACAGTATGGGGCTTTGTATAACAAACATATAAAGCACTGTTACTATGACAAAAAACGGTGTCAGATAGCGGTGCAACTTGCGGATATATTTACCAATTTTATTAAGCATTGAAACACCTTCTTTCAATAGAATAGATTTATATTATCTTGATTGTAGCATAGATATGGAAATGAAAGTGTTACCATGGTAACACTTTTGTGATTTATATTCCATCTGCACTTTGGCATGGGTTGCATGGAAAACATTGCTAATTAATTTATTAATGTTATAATGAATAACGGTGTACTAAAGACATTAATTAAAAAGACAAATTTTAATAAGAATATGTATTTTGGCAAATATAAAAGAACGATATAATAAGGAGTTAATCACATGGACAAAGATGCAATTGAACGGATGAAAAAGTTGATTGAAGAAAAGAAACAGACAAGTTCACAGCAAGGTTTTAGAAAAAAAACAGAAAACAAGAAAGTCGGAAGTAATAGCAAAGCAATCAAAATGAAAAAAGGTGGAGGATTGTTCGACAAGTAGGAAAATGAATCAATAATATGTTAAATTCGCCATTTTAGAATGTTAAATGACTAAAGAGCAGAAATGCTCTTTTTGTTTACTCAAAATCGAATACGAAAATACATATTTTGCACTAGGCATAAAATCAGTTGTATAATGATAATAGAAAAATAGTTAAAATGATAAGGAGGGGAAATATGCAACTCAGAATGGAAAGACATCAATTAAACAGGGAACAAATACATGACTTGCTTCAAAAGACTGAAATAGGCAGATTTGCAACGATAAATGAAGATGGTTTTCCTTATGTTGTAGCTATGCATTTTGTGTATAGTAATAATAAGATTTATATGCATGGTTTGCCAAAAGGGCAAAAGATTGACAACATTAATCGTTGCTCAAAGGTATGCTTTGAAATAGA
>CAZTZB010000120.1:0-3777 GCA_964617505.1 uncultured Peptostreptococcaceae bacterium
GTTACTAAACTCATCCATTCTGAGAAGGATGCCAATGAAGCCAGAGATGCCGCGAAAGCGCTTTTCGAAGGAGGCGGGGAAAAGGAAAATATTCCGACCGTTTCAATTCCGGTAAAAATGCTTGAGGATGGAATTGACATAATCACTTTGCTTAAGGAAGCTGGGCTCATTAAGTCAAATGGAGAAGGCCGAAGACTGATAGGGCAAAACGGCATATATATTCATGAGGAATCCGTATCGACCTTTGATTATATAGTAACTGAAGCAGACCTTAAGGATGGGGCTATATTAATTAGAAAAGGCAAGAAGGTATATAGAAATATCGTTCCCGAATAGATGAACGAGAGTTTGACACCATCAATACAGTGAATCCTGGATAGTAAAAACATATAAAAAATAAAGGGGAGCGCGTTTGAGTGCTCCCTTTTGATATAATTAATACAATAATGGAAAATTGATGCCGTGTTTTCCCCAAAGTTTCACCGGGGATTAGTCCGATACCCAATTGCTCCATGGTGTAGAATAGACGATTGTAGTGCAACTCGAAATTTTGATAATTGTTATATATTTTTATTGTCAACTCGTACCAGTCATTATTGCCCAAAGCTATCTGTATTTCTTTGGCACCGGAGACTTCAAGTATGTTAATGAGTTTGACAGCTTTTTTTCGTATATCCATAGTTTGTAGGGCCGAATCTCAAGATTGACATCATCAACAAAATCGCCCGTGTGCATTATGTATGCGGGCGATATCTGTTTGATAAATTTTTTAAGACTTCCATAAAAAAACGGATGGTCTATCGGATATATGAAGAAGAATATGTTCATTCCTATCCAAAACCTGTTTGGGTATTTCCATTGGTCCTGCGTAGTCCAACAGGAATTGACGAAATCCAGACATAATATCAGCTCATTTCAATGTTTTCATGAAAACTTGCGAGTGCCGTATGCGGATATTAGAAGCACTGCGATGATAAGGCCCAGGTATAAAAAAATCGGAAAATTGCCTTTGCTTTCATGTATGGGCATGAAAAATACTGAAGCGGAAACAAGACCTGCTGCAATGAGTCTTATGCCTGTCCATTTTGAAAGGGCATCCTTGTCCTTACAGGTTTTTGGATTGTACATTCTCATTATTTCAACTACCTTGAATTTCAATATAAGGAATCCAATTATCGCAAGAAAAATTCCCGTTATCAAAAAAATTATTTGCATATTAAGCACCTCCATTACTATATAAATACAATATAGCACAAAAGAACATTTGAGATGTGTTTTTAATCAGTTTAAATAGGAATAGATAGGGACACTGTGAGTACTAATAGTGTAAAATAGATAAGAGAGAAGAAAGAAAGGATACTGATATGGGTAAAATAATGATTATTACCGCTTCAACAGGTGGCGGACACAACCAGGTGGCGATGACCCTGGAAGCTGGGTTTGAAGAAGTCGGCCACGAAACTAATAGAGTTGATTTTATAAAGGAAGAAAACAGAATGCTTGAAATCATAGTAGAAGATGGCTATGAGATTCTTGCCGGATGGTTTCCTAAACTCTATGGAGAGCTGTATAAAATAACAAACAGGGTAAACCTTGACGGGCCTTTTGTGAAACTCATCATAAGAGCTGAAAAAAGGCGGATTTTGGAAATAATACAGGAACGGAAGCCGGATTTGATAATTGCTACCCATCCGTTTGCGGTAAAGCTGATTGGTGCACTGAAAAAGAACAAGCTTATAGAGACTCCATTTATATCAATTGTTACTGATTTTGAAGCTCATCAAGCATATATAGATCAAAATGTCGACGCATATGTAACTGGGAGCAGGCACACGAGAGCGGGACTTATAAGAAAGGGCATAAAGCCCGAGAAAATACATACATTGGGAATACCTATTAAATCGGATTTCTTGGAAAAGGCAAATAAGCCGCCTTCACATCCAGGGGCATTCACGGTGCTTCTGATGGGTGGAAGCATGGGCCTTAGGGGAATCAAGAAGGTGCTTTCACATCTCTTGGCAATGGATGAAGCCATGTTCATATATGCGGTTTGTGGCAACAATCAGGAGCTTAGAAACCGCTTAACAGAAAAACATGCCCAGGCGATTGCGGACGGAAGGCTTGAAGTAATGGGTTTTGTTGACAACATTTCAGAGCTTATGGATGACGCAGATGTAATAGTAACCAAGCCTGGCGGCCTAACTGTTTCCGAGTCCATAGCAAAGCGTTTGCCTATGATAATACCATTCTTCATACCGGGACAGGAAGAGGAAAACGCCGACTTCTTAGCCCTTAGGGGAGCTGCGGTGAAGATCGAAAAGGAAGATGACATTGCAGATGTGGTTGAATCAATGATTGACGATGCCCAGGTGCTCAAAAACATGAGAGCAAACATGGATCTAATGAACATGGGAGATTCAATCGAAGGAGTAATTGCCTTGGCGGAAGAAATATTGAAGAGTGATGAAAAAAGGGCTATTCTTAAGAAGTTTCTAGAAAAAGAAATCGATTCTTTAGGAATATATAATGTTTGGACTGCCGTAAAAGTTGAAAACGGGTCATCTGTAATGAGCCGGAGGCTGATGGATGTCTATGGCATCGAATACGAGGCCGAAATAGTAGAGAAGATTTTCATAGAAGATTTCTACGACGACGAAGAATTCAAAAAAGATGCCGCAAAAAAATGCGTGCTTCGATGAGGATAAAAGCAGGGGTTAAATGCGCTTCCATAGGGTAAAGATAAAGCATAAGGCAGGAGCGGCAAGAAGATAAATTTAAGGAGGTTGTTAAATGATACGCGATTTGATAATTAAAAACAGGACCTACCGCAGGTTTGACGAAGCTATGGCAATAGAGAAGAATCAGCTTGCAGAATGGATCGATTTGGCTAGGTTGTCGTCATCTGGGGCAAACCTGCAACCCATGAAGTATATTATAATAACAGAAAAAGAAGAAAGGGATAAGATGTTTTCCCATTTGAAATGGGCGGGATATCTTCCCGATTGGGATGGACCCAAAGAAGGGGAGAGACCGTCTGCCTACATAGTGATGCTTCTTGACCACGGCATAAGCAAAAACCCTTGGTGGGACCACGGCATTTCCGCTCAAAGCATACTGCTGGGCGCTGTTGAAAAAGGATACGGAGGATGCATGTTTGGTGCACTCGATAAGCCTGGAATAAAAAGAGACTTTGCAATTGGCGAGCAGTACGAAATAATGATGGTCTTGGCCCTGGGCAAACCCGTCGAAGAGGTTGTGCTAGAAGACATAAAGGATGGAAACATCAAATACTATAGAGATGAAAACGATGTTCATCATGTGCCTAAGCGGAAACTGGAAGAAATTATTCTTAGTGGAAAGTAGAAAGTTGAAAAGGAAGAGCAAAAGGCTTAAAATTAAAAGCAGGAAGACATTATAAGGATTTGTTTTTCTGCTTTTCTGTTTGTTTTTGCAACGGATTTTTAAGACTCAAGACTTGATTGATCACTGAGCTCTTCCTGCTGTTTTTCATGCCCTTTGTCTTTCAAGAAAATCTAAAATTCACAAACTCACTGTGTATCGGGCTAAAGCCAAAGTGAATTTTAACGATTTTATTTCATCCAAAGGGGTGAAAATCACGCATCGAGCGATGTTTCTCAATCAAGGATTTTCGTCGTTCCACCTGCTGCATTACACTGTATTTATCTTTTACTAATACCTGACATCTGATTCTAATCTTTTACTGCCTACTGCCTACTGCCTACTGCCTACTGCCTACTGCCTACTGCCTACTGCCTA
>CAZTZB010000121.1:0-3758 GCA_964617505.1 uncultured Peptostreptococcaceae bacterium
CCATTTCTTCAATCTCTTCAAACTGCCCTTGGTATCCGGTGCGTTCAATGCCGTAGTAATCCGGATTGAATTCTTTAACGTAGAGTCCGGTTCGCTCGTTGATATATCCTGCTCCCCATGTCGGGTCTACAAGGATCCATTTTCCGTTTATCTGAACCTCTGTCCATGCGTGTCCATCCCCTTCGGGAAGGCTTCCGGACATTATTTTGACAGGTATTTCAAGATTTCTTAGTACCGATGCGAAGAGGAAAGCTATTTCGTCGCAGTCGCCTTTCTTGGATTTCAGCAACTCGAGTGCGTTTTGCGGTGCTGCGCCGTTATTTCCCGGGGAATATACTATATTGGAGGATATCCATTTCATCATCCCTATAGCCTTCTCTTTATCGGTAAAGGCTTCTAAGGCAATCTCGTCCGCCAGCTTTTCTATTTCTTGAGCTGTTGGATCAACATAGGTGCTTGGCACAAGATATCTTATAGAATCAAAGCTTGTGTTAATTACGCTAAATTGCATGATGTAGTCAATTATATTGTCTCCGTTTGGAGGCGTAGCGATTACAATGTTATGCTTGCCAAGCCCGAATGGGGTATATATAGGCGTTTCGAATTCGGATGAGTAAACAGGAACCTTGGACATAAGAAACTTGTCTCCCTTTGAAACCTTGACTGTGAAATAGGGAATGCTTTCGTACTCGTTTACATATCCGCTAAAAATGAAGCTGTTTTCAATTTCCATGTTCGAATAAATGGGGTTCGCAAGATTAACCCCCATCTCGAAGAACTTGTCGTACTCAATGTAGTGCTCATCTGAGAATGATACCGAGAGATTTTTCAGTTGAGTTGTTCCAATTATGTTTTCTATTGTTTTAAGCGTGTCGGTCTCGTTTGTTTTGGAATTGTAGGTAAATGTTGTGGTGTAGCCTTGTCCTCCGCCCATGAAGAAGAAAATGACCTGATACAGCTCGTATCCGTCCCCGCGTAGCGTAAGGTATGAGACATCCATATCCAGGTTGTTTACGCTGATGGAATCTGACCCAGTAAAGGTTAGACCCGTACTTTTATACAAAGCTAGAAGGGCCTGTTTGCTTTTTGTTGAAAAGTCGGCTAGTGTTTCGTCTTTATCAACGATTTTGGCCTCGACGGCGATATCAATGTTGGTATCGTAGCCTTGGAATTCCCAAACATAGTCGTATTGCTCGGACTTGTTCCAGAAAGATGGGATCATGAATGCGAGCCCGTAGTCCTGAAGGTCGATCTTGCGGTAGAATACCCCATCAAAATTTTCGTAGGAATCGGTTTCTTCCGGGTAGCTTATGGTTACAGTACGGCTTTTTTCGTTCCAAGCGACATTCATGTCAAGGCTTTCTGCAATGAAGCGTATGGGAACCATTGTCCTTCCTCGTATAATTATGGGAGGGGAGTCCAGTTTGTCGCTTTTACCGTTCTTGTAGTATGTTTCGCTGTTAATTTGAAGCTTGATATAGTTGTTGTCCTTGTAACCAACAACTTCCCTTGTTTCTGGGTACCAGTAAACCTGTGCTCCCAAATGCTCGAATATGCCTCTCATGGGAACCATTGTCCTTCCGTTTAGGATAATGGGGTTTACATCAAATTTTAATGCAATATTGTTTAGCTTTACCGTAATGGCTTTTGTGGGTTCTGCCACAGTGTTTGCAGGTTCTGCAAACGAAAAAGAAATGGAAAGCATTCCAAACGCCAAAACGGAAATTATAAGTCGCGTGAGCTTTTTCACAAAGCCACCTCCTTGATATATATGTACAGTAATAATATAGCACAATAGCAACAGCCGTAAACATATATGAAGAAATTGTTCACGAAGTTTAACATTGGTGTAATATAAATACAGATATCAGGTGTCAGATATCAGGAAAAGATTGAAAAACAGCTTGCAGCAGGCAGAGAGCAGTAAAGGCAAAAGATTAAGTGCAAGTGCAAAAGCAGGTGTCAGAAAAAGCAAGAACAAAAGCAAAAAATTTCGAGAACAGATGTTAGGGGCAGGTATTTGGTGTCATCGTTGGATATCAAGATAAGACTGGGAGAAAAATAAAAGGCATAGAAAACTGGTTGCTGCTCTGTTGTTTGGGTTTGCAATCTTTGCCTGGCATCTGTAATCTGAAACCTGACATCTGTTTTACTGGCTTTTGCCAGAAAAACAGTATATAATATACATGGTTTCAAGCCACATCTTAAAACGCTTTTCGAAAATCAATTCCTTGATCATTCGATGAACATTCTCATAAACATTCCAAAACAATTTCAGGAGGTACCAAAATGAATAGGAATCTAGCACTTAATCTCGTTCGCGTAACCGAAGCGGCCGCTATGAATGCAGCCAAACTTATGGGACGGGGCGACAAGAATCTCGCTGACCAATATGCCGTCGACGCAATGCGCAAGATGTTTGACACTGTGGATATAGAAGGCACCGTTGTTATTGGCGAGGGGGAAATGGACGAAGCCCCCATGCTCTATATAGGTGAAAAAGTGGGAAGTGGAGCAGCAGGTGCCCCTAAGGTGGACATAGCAGTCGATCCGCTTGACGGTACAAACTGTGTCGCAAAGGGTTTGCCAAATGCAGTGGCCGTAATTGCAGTGGCTCCGGAGGGCTGCCTTTTGAAGGCGCCTGACATGTACATGAAAAAGATAGCAGCAGGACCAAAAGCCCGTGGAGTCATAGACCTAAACGCCAGCGTAGCAGACAACCTAAAGAATGTCAGCAAGGCCCTAGACAAGGATATAGAGGACCTTACGGTAATAATTCAGGACAGGGAGAGGCACTTGCCCATAATCGACGAGGTTAGGAAGGCCGGAGCAAGGATAAGACTCTTTCAGGACGGAGACGTAATAAGCGCAATCGCCACATGTTTCGAGGAAACCGGCGTTGACCTTTTCATGGGAACCGGCGGAGCTCCCGAGGGCGTAATAGGAGCGGCGGCAATTAAATGCCTAGGCGGAGAAATGCAGGGACAGCTTGTAATAAACAATGAAATAGAAAGAAAGCGTTGCGAGGAAATGGGCGCCGATTATACAAAAGTGCTCACTATTGACGACCTTGTGAGGGGTGACGAGGCTTATTTTGTAGCCACAGGAATATCAGAAGGCGATTTGCTAAGAGGCGTGCGTTTTCTTGCAAACGATGTGATCAAGACCCACTCGGTTGTTTTTAGGGGAAGCACTGGAACAATCCGTTTTGTTGAAACCATACACAGGATGGATAAAAAACCCGATTACGCAAAATAGGAGGCGACGGCTTGGATATAAAAGAACTCAAGAAAAAAAAGATGGTTGACCTTCGCGAAATAGCCAAGGCTATGAACCTCGAAAATTTCTCTAAGATGAAAAAAGAAGAGCTTCTTGTATTCATAGAAAGTGCAGGCAATCCCCCTAAGCCAGAGGAAACTCTCGAGGATATAGTCGAGGAGGGATTTTTGCCGGACAATGTTACAGAAGAAATAAGCCGCTCGGAGGATACTGACATAGTCGAGGGCATACTTGAGCTCATGGCCGAGGGAGGCTATGGATTCATGCGCTTTCACAACTACCAGTCTAGCGAGCTGGATGTATATGTTTCGCCGTCTCAGATACGGCGCTTCAGGCTAAATACCGGAGACAAGATAACCGGAATAACGCGTCCTGCAAAGAACGGCGAGAAGTTCAGGGCCCTTCTTTATATAAGGAAGGTAAACGGGGACAATCCGGACGTGGCAAGGAGACGCCCAAGTTTTGACCGCCTAACGCCC
>CAZTZB010000122.1:0-3737 GCA_964617505.1 uncultured Peptostreptococcaceae bacterium
ATTTATTTTTTTGAATTAATATGTGGTCGGCTCAATCAAGCCGTAATTACCGTCTTTTCGTTTATAAACTACATTAACCTCATCGCTTTCCGAATTTCCAAACACGAAGAATGAATGCCCCAAGAGCTCCATTTGCAAAACAGCCTCCTCAGGATCCATGGGCTTTACCGGAAAACGCTTTGTCCTTACAATTCTGAACTCGTCTTGATTTTTATCTTCAATGTCAGGAATATTTTCAAGCCTTATGCTTTGATGCCCTCTGTACTGTCTCTCAATACGCGTTTTATGTTTTTCCAATTGCTTATGAAGCTTTTCAATCGCCTTGTCAATAGAAATGTACATGTCATTTGTAGCCTCTTCCGCTCTGAGTATAGCTCCATTCTTCAATGGGATAGTAATCTCCACAATCTGCCTATTTCTTTCTACGCTCATAGTGACCTGCGCATCCACTTCGCTTCCAAATAACTTGTCAATTCTTTCCAGCTTGCTTTCAGCCATATCCCTCAATGCATCTGTTATGTCCAAGTTTTTTCCACTTACGATAATTCTCATAAACTTCATCCCCTTCCAATGCTTTTCTATACTATTTGTTAATTTATTATTACCCAAATGTCTTTGGCTAAAACGCCAACAAAAACAAAAAAACTCTATCTTATCCACCACTTTATTTACTAATCATGTTAAACGCTGTTTATATTGTGGATAAACATGTTGACAACATGCAGTTGCTATATTGAGCCTGTTGAAAACCTTTAACTACATGCTAGGGTTGCCACAACTACCGCTTCAGCCCCTGCTTCCTTCAAGGCCCTCGCGCAATCGTCGGCCGTGGCGCCGGTTGTCAATACATCGTCAATAAGCAAAATTCTTTTGCCCTTTAGATTAATTCCATCCCCCGTATTAAATGACCCCCTAAGGTTTTTAAATCTGCCCTGCCTCCCGAGGCGAGTCTGGTCTATTGTAGGCCTCTTCATGTAAATGGCATCCTTACATACAGGTTCTTCTCTCATTTTTCCAAGAGCCTTAGCCAAAAGAAATGCCTGGTTGAAGCCCCTTTCTCTTTCTCTGCTTGCATGCAGCGGAACGGGAACAATAAGATCAAAGGCTTCCATGTCCGAGTCGTGTAGCCTGTCGCGAATCATCTCCGCCATGTGGAAGGCCGCATAAACCTTCTTTCCGTATTTGAGCATGAAAATAAGCCTTCGCGAAAAATCGTCGTAAGCAAGGCAGCTTACCGCTTTTTCAAAATGAAGGCTCTGCCCCGCACATTCGGAGCACCAAGCATCGGATACATTATTAGAAATAGGTCTGCCGCAACGATTGCAGCAGTCATCTTCCGAAAGAAACCTCAAATTTTTACGACACTTTGGGCAAATCGAATAGCTCTCGCCAGGCAATATCTGCCTTCCGCAAATCAAGCAATGTATATTTTGGGGGAACAGAAAATCCGCAAAAGCGCCAAGCCATCTATTTTCCATCAGTCCTCATCTTCCTCCATAAAATCAGTCACTTTCTTAAAGCGGTAAAGAAGTCCCGAATTCCTTTTCATGCCTTTTTCATTCTTTATCATCGCATAAAGATATTTGCTTTGCCCAACCAATACCACCAGCTCTTTTGCCCTTGTGATTGCTGTGTATATTATATTCCTGTTAAGCAACATTGGAGGCGCCCAGCTAAGTGGTATTACTACCACCGGAAATTCACTGCCCTGGCTCTTGTGGATCGTTACGCAAAACGCATGAATAAGCTCGTCCATGTCGGCAAAATCGTAACTAATTATTCTGTCTTCGTCAAAAACTACATCCATCTTCAATTCTTCATTATTTATTCGAGATATGAATCCTATGTCTCCGTTGAAGACACCATCACCCTCTCTAAGCCCATCCATGGACTTCCACTTTATATTGTAATTGTTTTTTATCTGCATTATCTTGTCGCCCTCGCGAAAAATACGCTCCCCGGTATTTTTCTCTTTCTTTTCCATCGATGGAGGATTCAGCATGCACTGAAGGGCTATGTTGAGGCTTTTGGTACCGACAATTCCACCCTTCATTGGAGTAAGAACCTGAATATCCTTCATCGAATCGTAACCATTGAAATTTGGCAACCTATCGCTGACAAGCTCCTCAATAGCCTTTAGAATATCGTCTGGCGAATCCTTGCTTATATGAAAAAAGTCCCTATCCTTTTGATTCATCAGAGGGTATTCTCCCTGATTTATTCTATGGGCATTTAGCACAATCATACTTTCCCTCGCCTGGCGAAAAATCTCATCAAGCCTTACAACCGGTATAATTCCGCTGTCAATTACATCACGCAGAACGTTGCCGGGACCTACAGGTGGAAGCTGATCTGCGTCCCCAACAAGAATTAGCCTCGTTCCCGGCTTTATAGCCTTAAGCAGATTATACATAAGAAGCACATCCACCATCGACACCTCGTCAATGATTATTACATCCGCCTCAAGCTGGTTTCCTTCATTCTTTCCAAAAACCATTACTCGCTCATCCATGGATGGGGCATACTCAAGCAGCCTGTGAATGGTTTTGGCTTCCATTCCTGCTGCCTGGCTCATACGCTTGGCCGCACGACCAGTCGGAGCTGCCAATGTAATTTTAAAGCCGTTTCCATAAAAAATTCGTATTATAGAATTTATTGTAGTAGTCTTTCCGGTCCCCGGTCCTCCTGTAATTACAACCAGTCCCTTTTCTATGCATCTCTTTACCGCAAGCTTCTGCTTGTCGGCCAAATGGATATCGTGAATCTCAAGGTCTTCAATCTCTTTTTCAATCATTATTCCAGGGTTTTCGTATTGCGCAAGCGCAAAGTCGGTGAGCATTCTTGCAACTCCAATCTCTGCAACATGGTAAAGCTGACCATAAACAGCCTTCTCTTCGCCCAAATTTTCAACAAAAACATCGCCCTTTACAAGTATTTCAGATATCATTTCTTCTACCTGGGATGCTTCTACCATGAGCATTTCTGAAGATTTTTTCACCAACTCATCCCTACCGGCATATGTATGTCCTTCCTGCTGAAAGGTATTTAAAGCATACTTTATTCCCGAAGCTATTCTTCCAGGATCATCCCTTTCAACACCCATCTTTGATGCAATTCGGTCAGCGAGGCGAAACCCTATCCCGCTGATTTCATCTGCTATGCGGTAGGGATTGTCCTCCATAACAGACAAAGAGTCCCCCTTGTACTTCTTGTATATCTTAAGCGCATAGGCAGTTGAAATTCCATAACGCTGAAGCCCAATCATAACTTCCTGCATTTCTCGCTGGGCTTCGAAAGATATGAGTATGCTTTCAAATTTGGATTTTCCTATTCCGCTGACTTCCCTGAGCCTTTCAGGACTGCGTTCGATAATATTCATCGTTTCAACCCCAAACTTATCAACAATACGCTCAGCCAACTTCGGTCCAACCCCTTTTATAAGCCCGGAGGACAGATAGTTGACGATACCGTTTTCGCTGCTCGGAACAACCTTTACAGCTATCTCGGCCTTGAATTGCTCACCGTATCTCTTGTGGTATACAATGTCTCCTGTAAGCTTGTAATGCTCTCCCTCCTGAACAGAAGGCAAAACACCTACAACCGTCAGAAACTCCCCATCAGATTCAAAACTGGCAACAGTATAATCGGTATCATCAGCATGAAATTTTATATCCTTAACAATGCCCTCTATCTCAATAGCCATGATTTCTCCTAATAAAGCATCAAACATCTATTTT
>CAZTZB010000123.1:0-3657 GCA_964617505.1 uncultured Peptostreptococcaceae bacterium
GCAAGTTATGTGGTCTTCGGAAATGCGATGGGTATGATGGATGGAAACGAAGTGGATGCACACGGTTCTGGTTCGCAAAAAAGTGATCCAAAAACCGGAGACAGAGCGGACTATCCGGCGGTAGATGACAATGCGCCTCAGGGTGATGAGCAGCGTGTATTTAATATGGTTAGAATGGTAAGGGATGCTGATTAAAATAATATACAAAGAAAACATTAAACATTATAAAATATATTGCTAGCAGATGTTATATAATAAGGATATAGTTTTGTGAATGTGTATTTAAAGAAGGTATTAATAGCCATGGCTTATTTAAATAGGCCATGGCTATTTGCGGGGAGGTTAGGGAGAAGTGAATCAATTTAAATTACTATGCATGGGAGACAGTATTACCGAAGGTTATAATATTGAAAAAAAATATTGCTGGGTGAGTCTGCTTAGAGAAAGAGAAGGTTGGGAAATAACAAATTCCGGAATAAGTGGGGACATGACCGCGGGTATGGTGGCTAGGTTGCCACTTGCATTGGAAAAACAAGAATATACCCATGTTTTTATCATGGGAGGCACCAATGATGTAGAATTTGCACTTGCGCCCAATCTGATTATTTCAAATATAAAAGCCATGATGAGGCAATTGAGATATAGAGGTATCCATTATACAATTGGAATTCCTCTGCCCTTTAATTATGAAAATTCGACTTTGACGCGTTTTCAATATGTTGACGATGGACCGATGTATGGCGAAAAAATGGATGTATACTGTGATGAGCTAAAGTCTTTTCTTATAGAAGATGAAGCCGATTTCATAGATTTTAGGGAGTATTTTAAAGATGGAAGCGGAAAGATTTCTTCACATTTGTTTCTTGATGACGGAGTACACCCTAATTGTGAAGGGCATGAAAAAATCTATAGACAAATACTTGATTATTATTCTAAACTAAAATAGTATGAATCTCAGGTGATGTACGATTTATTTATCTGATTATCGAGAAAGGAGATTTATATGTATTTGTTTTCGGGATTACTAATAATTGCCTTAGGCTTATTTTTATTTATTTGTGCAATAAGGAAAAGTGATTTATATATCTATCAAAAGCTAGTTGCCCGTTCGAGGATTTTGTGGAAGGACAAGGTATATTTGATGCACAAGGTAGCAGCTATTCTTATAATTAATTTTGGAGTGCTCATAGCGATGAGGTTTTTTAAATAAGGAAGTATTATCGATGATATACAGTTTTAAGGGGAAGCCAATTGGCTTCCCCTATTTTATCGTCTTTAACCTATTTCTATTTCTTGAAGAAGGTTCCAAGTAGTCCTCTTGCGATTTCTCGTCCCATCTTGCTGCTTAAGGACCTAACTGCCGATTTGCTTGCAGCTTCGAATAAATCCATACCTACATTTTTTTCTTTTTTGGATTTTCTTTTAGCTTGCTTTTCCTCAGTGGCGGGTGGCATTCTCGATTCAAGAACCTCATATGCCGACTCGCGGTCGTATGGCTTCTTGTATTTGCTCATTGCTGCGCCGGAGGATAGAAGGCTAGCCCTAGTAGCTTCAGAGGCTGGCCCAATCTTGCTTTGTGGTGGTCTTATAAGAACGCGGTCAACAGGCCCAGGAATTCCTTTTTCATCAAGGAAGGAAACAAGGGCTTCGCCTACTCCTAGCTGGGGTATGACTTCCATCGTGTCTATTTTAGGATTTTCGCGGAAGGAATCTGCGGCTGCTTTAAGCGCTCGTCTTTCTTTTGGAGTATATGCTCTTAGGGCGTGCTGGATTCTGTTTCCTAGTTGGCTCATTATGTCCTCGGGTATATCCTTCGGATTTTGGGTTATGAAGTAAAGGCCTACGCCCTTTGAACGTATAAGCTTAACCACTTGCTCCATGCGCTGGAGTAGGAACTTTCCGGATTCATCAAAGAGAATGTGTGCCTCATCTATAAAGATGACAGCTTGTGGCTTCTTAAGGTCGCCAACCTCGGGCATATTTTCATAGAACTCCGAAATCATCCAAAGCAGCATAGCGGAATAGACCATTGGGTTTTCAAAAAGCCCTTGGCCATTTATTAGCTGAATATTGCCCCTTCCATCGGAGTCGGTTTTCAATAAATCAAATAAATCAAGGGCGGGTTCTCCAAAAAACAGGTCGCCACCTTGTATGGAAAGCCTTGTAACTTTTCTTTGAATTGCGGATATACTCTGCTTTGCAACCAGGCCATATTCTTGGCTTATGGCCTTGTCATTTTCATAGGCATGGCCAAGTACTGCATTCAGGTCCTTTAGGTCTAGGAGCAAAAGATTCTCTTCGTCTGCCATCTTGTAAAGTATTTCGAGTACGCCCTGTTGAGTATCGTTGAGGTCAAGCAGTCGGCCTAATATTAGGGGTCCCATTTCCGAGACTGTTGTACGGATAGGTACGCCTTTTTTTCCAAATATATCCCATGAATTTACTGGGTAGGATTTAAACGCATAATCGTCAATGCCAATAAAATTAAGCCTTTCGTCTATCTTTGGGTGGGCTTTTCCTGGCTCAGCCAATCCTGTAAGGTCTCCCTTAACATCCAATAGAATGACTGGGACTCCGCGGTCGCTAAAGGCCTCTGCCAAAACCTGAAGTGTGACTGTTTTACCTGTTCCTGTGGCTCCTGTTACTATGCCGTGGCGATTGCCCATGCTAGGAAGCATGAAGCTTTTTTCCGTGTTCGATTTTCCGATGAGCATTTTGTTGTTTTCCATATTGATCTCCTTCGAATGGTTTTGTCGCACTGCTTCTTAATAAACTACCCAATAAAAGGGAAAAAAATTCATGTGTTTAAAAAAACTAATGCAGTGGTATAAATAAAAAAAACAAGGAGGATTTGTCATGGCAGGAAAATTTGAGGTATATACAGACGCAAGAGGTGAATTTAGATTTAGACTAAAGGCTTCAAACGGACAGGTTATCGCAACAGGCGAAGGATATAAGACAAAGGCCAGCTGCATGAATGGCATAGAGTCAATCAAGAAGAATGCTCCTGAGGCAAAGATAGTAGAAGTGGAATAGTAAGTTTATCAACTTTATAGAATAATACAAAGCATAAGCAATCGATCGTTAGAATCGATTGCTTATGCTTTGTTGTTAATGATCTGATAATACAGTTTTGTATGTTTGAATAAAGAATGTTATAATTTTGCCTATTGATTTTATATTTAATATATTTATAATTATGCTAATACCCAGGAATAGTTAATTGTGCAGGATTTCTGGGTACAAGTGATTTATGGAATCAAATACGGAATATTATTATATTGAAGAAGTATAAATAGACGAAGAAATTAATATTTTGACGGGAGGTTTTAAAATGGTTGTTAAGCAAGCAGATATTTTTTTTGAGAATTCATTTAATGGCAAATTGGCTGTAGCTAATGGCGAAGTTGCAATAGGCAGCGAGCCAGGAACGGTAGGACCCTACGATATGCTAATAGGGGCTTTGGCGGGATGCCTATACTCTACATTTCTTGATGTTGTTGAGAAGAAAAAAGGACGATTCGACAACGCGGAATTCCATGTGGAATGGGAAAAACGTACTGAGGTACCAACAACGCTTAAGTGGGTAAATATTAAATTGACGATTTTTGGGTCTGTGGAAAAGGACAGGCTAGGTATGGAAAAGGCGGCGCAGCT
>CAZTZB010000124.1:0-3644 GCA_964617505.1 uncultured Peptostreptococcaceae bacterium
CTTTATCGACGCTGACATTCCCCTTTTTAGAAGCACCGGTTTGTCCAGCGATCCAACCTCCTTCAAAAGCTCGAAGTTTTGCATGTTTCTTGCACCAATTTGTATCATGTCTATGTCCTCGTAATGGTCTTCAAGCTGCTTGACCGACATTATTTCGGTTACTATCGGAAGCCCTGTTTCCCTCTTTGCCTCAAGGAGAAGTTCTATTCCGTCCTCTCCCAATCCCTGGAAACTGTATGGCGAAGTTCTTGGTTTGAATGCTCCTCCTCTAAGAAGATGCGCCCCCGCTTTCTTGACGCCTAGTGCTGTTTCAACCATCTGCTCCCTGTCCTCGACGGAGCAGGGTCCGGCTATTACCGCAAAATTGCCGTCGCCTATTTTTACCCCTGAAATATCCACGACGGTGTTTCCACTCTTGAACATTTTATTGACCTTCTTGTAGGGCTCTTGTATTCTGACTATCCTTTCGACTCTTTCATCCGCCAGATTGAAGCTGTCCTGCAGCATAGTCGTATCGCCTACGAGTCCGATGATCGTGAGCTCGTCTCCTTTTGAAACATGGGGCTTGAAACCCTTTTGACTAATCTCCTCTTTAAGATCCTCAACGTCTCCGCTGCTTATTCCTTTTTTCAATATCAGTATCATTTTTATTCCCCTTTCAAAAAAATAAATGAGGACCTATAAATAGGTCCTCTGTCCAATCATCAATCGATTATCAAGTTAAAGAATCATTTATCTCCGCAAATTTCCATATTCAATTCCATGACTAAAAGCCGGCGCATAATAATAGCTCCAGCTTAAAAATAGATATGAATATGTGCTTTGCGTTGCCTGATTTTGATTCCTCATGTTAATCACCTTTTAAATAAATAATTAAAACTAATTATATCAACTTTAATGTTAAAGTCAACATTTATCTTTTATTTCATTCATTTTCGCGTCCACCAGCTCCAAAAGGTCCATAATTTTAAGGCCTTGCGGGCACGCAGCTTCGCACAATCCGCATCTTCTACAATTTGAAGCTCTGTTGGCTTCCGTGAAGAATCCCCAATATGCTCTGTTGGCTTCTTTTGGGAAGTCGAACATGAAGGTGTCATTATATAGTTCGAGGTTTCGAGGAATGTTGATGCCGTAGGGGCAAGGCATGCAATATCCACAAGCCGTGCACTGAATCTTAATATATTTCTTATACATTTCCCTTACCTCACCGATAAGCTCATGCTCAGCTCGGGTTAATGAAGCGGGCTCGGCTTCTGACATGATAAGAATATTTTCAACAACTTCATCAAGCTCTCCCATTCCACTCAGCACAACCGAAACTTCGGGAAAATCTGCAACCCACCTAAATGCCCATTCTGGAGGCGTCCTGACTTTATCCGCTTTAGCCCAAAGCTTTTCTGCTCTTGGGTTCGGTTTTACAATTTTGCCACCCTTTAGAGGCTCCATTACCACAACTCCAAGGCCCTTAGAAGCAGCATATTTTAGGCCCTCTACTCCCGCCTGATATTTTTCGTCCATAAAGTTTAGCTGAATCTGACAAAAATCCCAATCCCAGCCGTCTACAATATCCTTGAATATATCAACTGAATCATGGAAGGAAAATCCGACATACTTGACCTTTCCGGATGCCTTGGCTCTTTTGATGAAATCAAAGAGACCGAGTTCTTTAAGCTTTGGCCACCATATCCTATTGAGTGTGTGAATGAGGTAATAATCGATGCTGTCAGTCTTTAGATTCTCTAATTGTTGGTCCAAAAAATCGTCAAAATCCTCCGGTTTATTCACAAGGAATGACGGCAATTTAGTGGCCAGATGAACCTTTTCCCTGTACCCATCTGAAAGGGCTTTTCCAACCGCCTTTTCACTCATCCCTCCGTGGTATGGCCATGCAGTATCAACATAATTGACGCCATGGTCGATTGCATAGCGAATAAGCTTTGTTGTCTTTTCCAAGTCTATATCCTTGGGATTTCCATCTTTTGTAGGCAGACGCATGGTACCAAAACCAAGAAGGGACACTTCCTCGTCAAGCTTTCCAAATTTCCTGTATTTCATATAATCACTCCATTTTTTTTTATTCTAATTTACTATTTTCTGCCATGATTTTCTTTCTATATTATATCAGATTTCAAAAGCAAACCAAAACTCCGCGATTTTTCATGCGAGAAAAATTCGTTTTCTTATTGTCATATTTCATTCGCTCAATTTTGATATAATGAAAAAAAGACGAAAACAAGCGAGGAGAACAAAAATGAAAAAAACAATATGCCTTTTGCTTCTTATAACAATGATGACCGTAGGATGCTCATCCAAAACCCCGGAAGCGGATACCGAAATTAGCGGCGATACGCCCACCGAACAGATTGAAGACGAGTATATGGGGAATGCTACAATAGTCGCAATGAATGTCTCTCTTAGAGAGTCTCCCGACACCTCTTCGAAAAAAATTGACAGCTTGGATTTCCCTTCCGAAGTATATCTTCTTGAAAAATCGGATTCATCAGAAAAAATCGGAGCATATGACGATTACTGGTACAAGATAAGAACCGATGATTTAACTGGATGGTGCTACGGTGCATTCCTCGCTCCTGAAGACGAATTAGAGCAGGCTATTAGCGAAAATATAAGCGACCTTCTTCCTGTCGATAAAAGCACAACCGTTGCAAAATCGGTTTCTACACTAAAAAGCATAATTTCAATGACCGAAAACGTAGATTTGATTAATACAGGCGTTATTCGAATAAAGAAATTGCAGGAAAATCTTGGCCCTGCTTTGGAGGCCGAAATGCTTCCGATTACCGAAACGCTCTACGGCTACACGATTGAAGATTTGCGCCAACCCGAAAATCTTCCCGATGGATCAATTCAAGATCTTATGAAAAAGTACCGCAATATGGGCTATAGCGTATATATGGCCGAGGGCATGTACTATATCGAGCCTGATCCCCAGTTCCTGCTTGGCAACTTCAAAACAAACATTTCGGATGATCTTTTCGATTATCTTACCTATCGCTCCGAGGAAGTTGAGAACCACACCTACAGTGACGCCGCCATTATGATATCTTGGAACGAATTGGCAGACCGAATGGTGGATTGGGAGAATTTCCTATCAAAATATCCCGATTCCGACTATTTCGAGGATGCCAAGTCCATGTATGAAGTATACAGGTTCTCTTTCCTTATCGGGGCCAACAATACACCTGCTTACGAATATCCGACCGAAATACTCGACACTAAGCTCTTAGAATCATACAAACGCTACATTTCGGATTACCCCGAAAGCTCCTTCACTCCGGTTCTTAAAGACCTACTGATTTTACTGGATGAAGAGTCATATAAAAAGACTGAAAAGATAATGGAATTCATAAATCCATACAATGTATGGTAAAAAAACAAAGTAGAAGCTAAAAACCTGATGTTTCCGATTTATTCGGAAACATCAGGTTTTTTAGTTGACAGTGAACAGCTGGCAGGTTACAGCAAATGTAAAAACATTAAAACTCAAAGGCATTTCAGTGTTTTGTTTTTTGCTTTTTCTTGCTACTTGCTACTTGCTACTTTCTGCTTGCTGCTTGCTGCTTGCTGCTTGCTGCTTGCTACTTTCTGCTTTCTGCTTTCTGCTTTCTGCTTGCTGCTTGCTGCTT
>CAZTZB010000125.1:0-3640 GCA_964617505.1 uncultured Peptostreptococcaceae bacterium
AGAGGAATAGCCAACGTAGAACTTACGAACGATTTGGCATATAAATTGGGGCGCTACGGAGCCCATGTCTTGACAAAAGGCAAGAAACATATCAAGATACTCATAGGAAAAGATACGCGCATATCCGGGGATATGCTTGAAGCTTCTCTTGCGGCAGGGATAATGTCAATGGGCGGTGATGTAATTTCGGTAGGCGTAGTGCCTACGCCGGCTGTGGCATTTTTGACAAAATATTTTAAGGCGGATGCGGGGGTTGTAATTTCAGCATCTCATAATCCGGCTGAGTACAATGGGATAAAGTTCTTCAACAAGAACGGATATAAGTTGGCAGACGAAATAGAGGATAAGATAGAGAAATACATACTCGGAGGGCTAGAGGCAGAATCCTTGATAGATGGAGACCATGTTGGTACATGGAATACTAGCCCTGAGGCATACAAGCTTTATTGCGACCACCTAGTAGAAAAAATGGATGTTGATTTTTCGGGAATGAAGGTTGCAATAGACTGCGCAAACGGAGCCGCTACAAGAACGGCGGCCTATGCACTTTCTAAAATGAATGCGGAAGTTTCTGCATTTTGCTGCAATCCGGATGGTCATAACATAAACAAGGGTTGCGGGTCTACACATGTCGAACTTATTGCCCAAAAGGTCAAGTTTGGCGATTATGCATTAGGAATGGCTTTTGACGGAGATGCAGACAGGTTGATAGCTGTGGATGAAAACGGCGAGCTAGTAGACGGAGACAAGATAATGGCAATCTGTGCAGACTACTTGAAGGAAGTGGGAGAGCTTAAAAAGGACACACTTGTTACAACGGTAATGAGCAATATGGGGCTTTTCGTGGCGCTTGGGGAAAGAGGAATAAACATAGAGAGAACTAGAGTTGGAGACCGTTATGTTCTCGAAAAAATGCTTGCAGAGGGATACAACTTTGGGGGAGAGCAGTCAGGGCATCTAATATTCCTAGACCACAATACCACAGGAGACGGACTTTTATCCGCTTTGATGCTAATGAGAGTAATGAAAAAACGTTGCAAAAGGCTTTCCGAGCTAAAAGACATAATGGAGACCTTTCCACAAGTGCTTATAAACGCGATGGTGGACAATGACAAGAAACACGATTACATTGAAGACGAAGTAATAAGACAATCCGTAAAGGAAACTGAAAAGTTTTTCAATGGAGAAGGAAGAGTACTCGTAAGAGCCTCCGGCACTGAACCATTGGTACGAGTGATGATAGAAGGAAAAGACCAAAGCGTATTGGAAGAGAAGGCAAAAGAACTTGCCGAATTAATTGAAAAAAGATTAGGATAGATTTCTCAAAAAAGGACTAAAAAGGGACAGACATTTTCGCCTTCAAAATGGCGATATTTGCCAGAAAGAATAGCAAGTAACAAGTTGAGCCGTTTGACTTTGCGCTTTTAATTGTTTTAAAAGCATTGTATTATGCCTTTTGTTTTTCCTGACATCTGATAACTGATAACTGCTTGAAAGGATGTGGTTCATGAAATAGGCTTAACTTTAAAAAAGTAAAAAGCGCCTGAGCTCAATGAGCTGACGAGGACAGGGTTAATCGAAAATTCGGCGGATTCCCTGCGGCCTGTTCACGGCCGATAAAGACTTTGCAAAAATCGGAAGCGATTCCGTATACAAGACAGTCAAGTGAAAACATGTCAGAAAAGTTAAAAGCTTTAAAAAAATATAGAATGTGGAGGATTTCATCATGTGTGGAATCGTTGGATATATAGGGGAGCAAAAGGCTACTCCAATCATAATAGAAGGATTGGCGAAGCTTGAGTATAGGGGATATGATTCGTCGGGAATAGCAGTCTACAACAATAATAAGCTTGAGGTTAGAAAATATGCCGGGCGGCTGGCTGTACTGCAGGAAAAAATAAAAGATGAGGATTTTTCAGGTTCGGTTGGAATAGGACATACAAGATGGGCAACTCATGGAGCGCCAAGCGACAGCAACGCCCATCCCCATACAAGTACAAACGGCAACATAGCCGTTATTCACAACGGAATCATTGAAAATTACATGAAATTAAAAGAATGGCTGATTGATGAAGTTGGCGTGGAATTCAAGTCGGAGACAGACACAGAGGTCATATCGCATCTAATAGAGTATTTTTATGATGGAGACCTGCTTCAGGCTGTGCATAAAGCCGTTGAAAAAATGCGTGGAGCCTATGCAATAGTGGTGGTATGCGGCAATGAACCTGACAAGTTAGTAGCTGTAAGAAAGGATAGCCCCTTGATAATAGGAAGAGGCGAAGGCGAAAACTTTCTTGCTTCAGATATTCCTGCTCTCCTTAAGCATACGAGAAACATGTTGCTAATTGAGAATAATGAATTTGTATTACTTACAAAAGATGAAGTTAAAATTTACAATAATCTTCTTCAGGAGCAGAATAGAGATACATTCAGGGTTACATGGGATGTGGAGGCGGCAGAAAAAGAAGGATATCCGCACTTCATGCTTAAAGAGATACATGAGCAACCGAAAGGTCTTTATGAAACGCTTCATAGACGTCTTGAGAAGGATGATTCTATAAACCTTGATGGGATAAGCATTACAAAAGAGGACCTTGAACATATAAACAAAATCTATATAGTTGCCTGTGGGACAGCCTATCATGCAGGCCTGGTGGGACGATATGTGATAGAGAAATTCGCTGGTATTCCGGTTGAAGTGGATATAGCTTCCGAATTCAGATACAGAGATCCGTTTGTAGATGACAGGACCCTTTTCATAGCTGTTAGCCAGTCTGGAGAGACTATAGACACATTGGCGGCGCTTCGCGAGGCTAAGCGAAAAGGTGCAAGAATTCTTTCGATTGTAAACGTTGTAGGAAGCTCTGTTTCAAGGGAGTCAGACGATGTATTTTATACTTGGGCAGGCCCTGAAATAGCAGTTGCATCGACAAAGGCATACACTACGCAATTAATGAGCATGTATCTTATTGCGCTTCACATGGCGCGCGTCAAGGGTGTAATGGGGGACGAAAGATATGGGGAGATACTTGAGGAACTTAAGGCTGTTCCCGAGAAGGTTAGGGAAGTTTTAAGAGCGGAAAAGACCTATCAGAAGCTTGCAGATGAGCAGTTCAACAACGAAAGCGTATTCTTCATGGGGAGAAGTGTGGATGTTGATGTGGCATATGAGGGTTCTTTGAAGCTTAAGGAGATATCGTATATCAATTCATTTGCTATTCCAGCAGGGGAACTTAAGCATGGAACGATAGCACTAATGCAGGAGGGTACTCTTGTGTTTGCGCTCGCCAACCAAGACAGGCTTTATGAGAAGATGATATCAAACATAAAAGAGGTTAAGGCGAGAGGAGCATATGTTGTTGCAATAGCAAAGGAAAGCAATAAGGAAATAGAAAAAGTTGCAGACAAAGTGCTTTTCATACCGGACTGCATGGATGAAATTTCTCCACTGCTTTCTGTTTTACCTCTTCAGCTTTTTGCTTATTATGTATCTCTTGCTAGGGGCAACGATGTGGATAAGCCGAGAAATTTAGCCAAGTCTGTAACCGTTGAATAAATCTTAATAAACTTAAAGCAAGATTTGTGAAAGAAAAATAAAGTTTTCAAATGAAATGCGATCATAAGCAGTGAAATGGTCGCA
>CAZTZB010000126.1:0-3602 GCA_964617505.1 uncultured Peptostreptococcaceae bacterium
ATTCTACCAATTTCATAACCAAAGTTATTAGGTCTTAAGATGTTTGTAATATCTTTCTTGTCTTCGCCAAACAAATAGCCTTTTGTAAATGTTCTATTGAAGGTTTTCTTTAGATTTTCTTTATCTTCTTCGCTTATTTTATTATCCAAGGCCATGCGATATTTTGATACAACATTGGCAACATAGGCAGGCTCTTTCATTCGGCCTTCTATTTTCAAAGAATCAATTCCCTTTAAATCATTGACATAATCGATTGTGTTTAAGTCCTTAGTAGATAGAATATAGCTTTTCCCCAAGGATATATCCCTTGTCTTATCAATCAGTTCATACTCCTTACGACATGAACCAACACATCTCCCGCGATTTCCGCTTCTATAGCCGATTAATCCGGACATTAGACAGTTTCCGGAATAAGATACACATAAAGCGCCGTGAACAAAAATTTCCAAGGGTATTTTGGCTATTCGCCTTATCTCTTTTACTTTTTCAATCTCAAGCTCACGGGACAAGACAACTCTTTTAGCCCCAAGTTCTTTAAACAACAAGGTTCCGTCTAAATCGTCTATTCCCATTTGAGTTGAACAATGTGCTTCCATATCGAGAAAGTTTTTAACCATGTAATCGAAAGCAGCCAGGTCCTGGACGATAATTCCATCAACACCGATTTCATTTAATTCCTGCATCTGCTCTTTCATCTCTTGGACTTCGTTTTCGAAAACGATGGTATTCATTGTAACATAGATTCTGACATTCCTCAGGTGCGCATAGCTAACGGCCTCTTTTAAGGATTCCAGATCAAAATTAGATGAGTATGCACGAGCACCAAATTTTTGCATTCCCAAGTATATTGCATCACAACCATTGGAGATTGCAGCTTTCAAGGCCTCCATATTTCCTGCCGGAGCTAGTAATTCAGTCATTTTTTCCTCCATGACACCCGCAATTCTGCGCTAAATGCCTCTAAAATATCCACCGCCAGTGACTACTCTATGTTGTCTATTAGCTCATTTCCTTCCTTATCTACATAAAATAAAGCATTATAAGATATATATGACATTTTTCGTCTGTTGAATTCTCCACCAAGCATTTCATCCGGACTCACTACATCGCTATCATACAATCCAAATTCTATTGCTGTTTTGCTTGCATCAGACCAAATAAAATCTACTCCATCTTTATACCCTAATGCTCTTAATACCAATGTCGAATATTGTGCCTCTGTCATATTGGATTGTGAACCATATAATGTATCACTTACTCCATTTACCAAACCTTCTGCATATAAATAATTCATTGTAGCTTCCGCCCATTCCGGCACATCTGTAAATGGAGCTTTATAGTCTGGGTTTTCTGATTTAAATTGTGCTGCCCTTTCTTCTGCTCCTAATAATCTTACATACATTGCCGCCCCTTCTACTCTTGTCAAACTCTTATCTAATTCTAATCCTTTATCTGTTCCATTTAATATTCCAATATCTTTTAAGGCCTGGCCATAATAATCTTTGTTTTCTCTTTCAATTCCTAAACTTCCTAAACTTTCTACCAATCTTTTTTCTGTTGCCACCCTCTTAACTGATGCTTCTTTGAGCACTCTTTCTTTTTCCATACTCTCTAATACTAATCCATTATCATCATATTCTATATATATTACAAAATCCGAGAAATTATCATCTGTTAACGCTATTTGGATTATATCCCATGTATATACATTGCCTTCTACTTTACTTGCATTGCTATCTATCACATCATATTCTACCTCTATATTATATAAAATTTTACCACCAGATGCTCCCAACATTCTGTAGGCATCTAACTCTTCTACTGTTATATCCTCTTCCGCCGCACCCTCTTCGGTTGTTTCCGTCTCAGGATTTACATTAATTTCTAACCTCTTATATCCTTCTTCAGTTTCAAAAATAGTAATTGAATCATCCTCATTTATTGAACCATCTGCTGTCAATAAAGTATCTAAATCATCAAACTCTACCAATACTTCCTGCCCTTTATATGTATAACCATCTTCTTTATATTCTAAATCAGTTACACTTACTTTTCCTTCATCTATTTCTTGCAAGTCATTTGAAAATGATATTGCTTGTAATTCTCCTTCTTCAACCATATCCACATTTTGTGTTGCCAATAATTTTATTCCCGCTCTACCATCATCATGTAATATGATTCCCATTTCTATATGCATGCAAGCTGATAACAAGCCTACTAACATCGCTATTGCAACTACTAAACTTAATTTTTTCTTCATATTTTTACCTCCATTTTTTGTTCCTATTCAAATATCAAATCCTTTAAGCAATTTACTATTTTACCCATATAGTATATCATACTTAAAATGCCATATTTTATTTTTACCCATAGATGATTTTATATCACCAATTTGATATGATAAAAAAAAGTAAAGGAGGCTCCCATGAATAGCCCATATGAACGAATCTTAAAGCGAATATCCAAACCCATATCGCCAGATGCTTCCCTGTCGGAGTTTCTGTCCCGCAATACCAAGGAGCAACTACTCGACATTAAGCGCGTATGGGGATTTTCAATACCTTCCACTTTTAAAAAGCAGGAACTCCTTGAAGCTTTGTCCGAGAAAATACCCCTCTCCATACCTGCTTGGGTCAAAACAGTTCCATGGCCTTCCTACGCGCTTATGAGTGGCGAATTGGAAATGAGCGTAGGAGACCCAGAGGCTGCCAACGCATTAAGCGACCTTACAGTAAGAGGCATAGCTTTTCTTTCCATATCAGATGATAAAGTAGATTTCTTAATTCCAAAAGAATTGAAAGCTCTTATTCCTAATGGTAAAGCGATAAAGAAAAAGGCAGAACACAATCATCTAAAAACTATTCTAATACAAGGCCTCCTCAATCTTTATGGCGTAGTAGCACTTGACGATTTAACAGAAACCCTAAATAAAATTATTCTTGAACCTGTAACTTCATATGAACTTGGCGATTGGATCGAAAACGGCATCTTCATGTATATTGACGGCCAGCTAGAATTCATTAAAGGCGAGCGTTTTCTCATACATGATTATGTCGATGACCCTGAAAGAATCATCTTTGAAAGACCCGATCTCGAAATGCGTGATTTCTCCATAGATGACCTTGGCAACTTATGCTACAATCTTACAACAAATGAATCTCAAACATATTTCGACAAAATGCTTGATGGAATCTACAGCCATGAAATACTTGATGAAATGGGCTTGGATGATGCCATAAAAAATATCCAGCTTTCCTTCATGAACGACGAAAAAACCATGGACGGAATCCAGCCTATCTTAGACTGCGTAAGCTTTAAAGATTTGGATGATATGAATTCCGTAATGCAACTCATAATGGACTATCACAACCACGCCCCCAAATGGACTTTAAAGGGTCACGCTCCTTCTGATTTATTCGACAAGGAAATTTCCAAACTGCATAAAGCAGCATCCAGTAAAAAAGTGGGCCGCAACGATCCTTGCCCCTGTGGCAGCGGCAAGAAGTACAAGAAGTGCTGCCTTGAAAAAGACGAAAGAGAAAAAATAACTAGAATCCATTAAAAAACGACTCTCCCGCAACTTGCTAGGAGAGTCGCTTTAT
>CAZTZB010000127.1:0-3501 GCA_964617505.1 uncultured Peptostreptococcaceae bacterium
GATGGGGTACCAAATAGTTTCATACATATTGAATAACCTTGCCTTCTGCAAGGTTATTTTGGTTTTTTGAGATGAACTGCATTCATTCAGGTGCGGCAACTATTCGCGAAAATAGATTTTAATATCTACGCGGCTTAGATTTTTCTGCTGTCGTATGCCCAGTGAAGAAGTGCCTGCCTTTGTTTCTTTCTGCAATCTAAAATTAATTTCGGGCAATTCTTTCTTATAGCTCCAATATGCCGAGTCATGGCCTTCCATCTCTTTATCTGCCTTGAATCCTCGTCGGGTATCCTTCTACCGTAGTAATACCTGCAATACCACTGGAACCATCCTCTGGGATCCGCGGGATTAATCCATCCTTTTTTCTCCCATTCGGACAGGGGAAGTGATGCCTCAACCTCGAAATAATTTAGCCCTATGTCTTTTCCCTCTGGCGAAAGCTTGGCTTTTTCAAACCAATTTGCCGGAAATTCATCAGTGCAATCGGTCATGTATTTTCCTCCGAAAACTCCAAGCTCAAGCATTTCCTTCGGTGTAAGTTCCGGTTTGAATTCCGGGTTGAAATTCTTGCCTTCTTCTTCCGACAAAACATAGCTTCCATTCTGCATCTTGTCATTTATATTGACGATATCGCCTTTCATATTTACCTCCCCAATTTTTTTTCGCATTAACTATACTTATACTGATTCCCTTAAGGGATTCCTTTTAAACTTTCGCCGAGGCAATCCTCCAATTAAAGAAGAGGCAACCGTTTTTTGAAAGGACCTGAAAAATTTAAGATTCCTTCACCAATATTCGGCAAAGGAATCTATTATACTTGGGATTATGCGTTTTATGATTACAAATTGAGACGGAATGCACGGGAAAGAGAGGATTCATATTTAACTAAATATGAAGAATTCGAAAAGGTATTCTTCAATGATTAGGACAACACCTTTTCAATGAATATGTCTACAATATTGGGTGGAAAATGGGTTCCTTTGCACTCTATTAATTCCTTCACGGCTGCTTCTTTGCTCATGGCTTTTCGGTATGCTCTCTCTGATGTCATGGCGTCGTATGCGTCTACAACAATCAGAATTTGAGAAACAAGAGGTATTTCTTTTTCTTTTAGTCCATCCGGGTAGCCCATTCCGTCCCATCTTTCGTGGTGGTGCCTTGCGTTTTTAGCAATTTCAGTTAGTTCCTCATTCTTGATGATGGCATCATATGCCCATTCGGGATGCTTTCTTATTTTATTGAACTCGTCATCGCTTAGCTTTCCCGGTTTGTTCAATATGTCTCCTGAAATTAATATTTTTCCTATGTCATGCACCAGACCTGTAAGATATGTTTCGGTGACTTTTTCGGTCGAAAGACCAAGCGCCCTTGCAGTTTCCTTGGCTAGCGCAGCAACTTTTTCGCTGTGCCCCATAGTATAATTGTCATGTATCTCGAGAAAATTGGTTACAGTAGCAAGGATGTCCTCCATATACTTTTTTCGGAGTGAAATGTCTCTAGCCACAGTTAAAACGAATTTTTTGTTATCTTCTTTGTAAAGCTTTGTGTTTATCTCAACAGGCTTAATCAATCCATCACGTCGCACCAATTCAGATTCGAAAGTGGCTTCAAAGCCGATTGGAACGGTAGAAACCATTTCTTGTAAACCGGGTGTGCGGTCTAAAATGGATATGCTTTTTCCTAAAAGTTCCTTTTCTGTATAGCCGCTAAAGTTTATGGCAGCCTTGTTGACATGTTTGATTATAATTTCGTTTGTTGAGGTTTCAACCTCTGAAACACATATACCATCCTGTATCTTATTGAACAACTCTTGGTATTCGCGTTCTTTCTTTTCTATGTCATTTTTGAATTTACTCTTTTGACTCGTAAATTTGTTAATGTTATTAAGCCATGAAGCTACCTCGTATTCTTCTATCTTATTATCCCGGTATCCCTCGGGTGCAATATAATAAGGGTTTTCATTTATTTGATTTTCATAAATTATATAGGGGTGTAGCTCTATTATACTTTTCATCATGCCTGGGCTAAATTTGTCGAGATTATAGCGACAAAGTGCGGTAACAGGATAATCGGCAAAAACTCTATCATTTAGCTTCCACTCGTATTCGATAATTCTTTCTTTTCCATCTTCATAGTCAAGTACCCAGCTAAGCTCTCCAGTAACCGATAGCCCTGAGTAGCCATCATCAATTGCTTTGTTTGTTTCGTTTTGAAGCAATTCAATCATTCTGTCCGGAACAAAGGTGCCGCCCTTTGAATAGGCCTCGGACTTGTCTAATATAAATAGTTGACCGTCCTTAATAGCTTGCTCGCAATCCATAAGTTCAGAAAGGTTTAAAAGCAGCATTTCGGTGTTGGTGTCGCCCTTGACATACATGCATCTCTCATTTCTCATAAGACTTGCGGCAATATAAGCGGCAAGCATTTTTCCTGTATCTTCACTGTGATATAAAAAAACTAAATGATCCCCTGGAGCAATTTTCTGCATGTTTTTAAGATTTTCGACCAATTTTGACACCCCCACGAGAGCAATATTATTTTTATAATACCCTAAAAAGAATAGTTAACACAACTAGTAAACCGCGAAGGATCGTGTCAAGTTACTTTAGGAAAAAAACAATCAGAGAATCCCCATCTGTTCTCGGATTCTTTTGTTCACTCTTTTCTCAAGCATTTTGCTGTCTGCTTTTTCTCTTCAAGCATGCTTATTAGATTTTCTTCCGATGTCTTGATGATTTTTCTGTCATTTTTCCTATAGTAATTTGACGCTAAACGCAACAATAAAACAGCAGATTCACCCTCCGTTTGGATTCAAACATATAGAAAAGGACCTATTCCAACAGATAGGTCCTTTTCAGCGTCTATGAAAGAAAAAAGAAATTTTTGTATTTTACCCGCAAGCTGGGATTTTGTTGGTATATTTAATATGCAAGAGTATAAAGAATATAAATTAACGGAGATATATATGGAATTTTTTAAGATGCTGGAAAGCAAACACAATATTATATTAAACCCTGGCCAAAAGAAGGTGGCTAGCCACAAAGACGGCCCCATACTTGCCATAGCTGTACCTGGCTCAGGAAAGACTACAACAATGATGTGCCGAACCGGATTTCTTGTTGAAAGCCATGGGGTAGACCCACGAAGGATTCTTTCAGTAACCTTCAGCAGAGCCTCCGCGCTGGATATGAAAAACCGCTATCAATATATATTTGGGCAGGGAAGGCGGGCACCAGAATTTTCAACCATACACAGCTTCGCAAATAGCTGCATCAACAGGTTTGACGCGGAGAAAATGCATTCGCTCAAGATTATTGGAAGCCGTGGTGTGCCATCACAAGAGCAATTGCTTGGGGAGGTATTCAAATCCCTTAAGATCTACACCAATCCCGAAAAAGTAAAAGAGGCAGCCCTATTGATTGGATACGCCAGAAACGCAATGCTTGGGGATGAAGAGATTGAAGAGCTAAACAGCCAAGTGGATAGCTTTGAAAAAATACT
>CAZTZB010000128.1:0-3435 GCA_964617505.1 uncultured Peptostreptococcaceae bacterium
AGGGCTATAAACTGAACGTCATGCTCCTTCGGCAGATATATACGGGAGAGCATAGAGGTGCTGCCGTCAGGCTTGTCTATACAGGGAAATTAATCTCATAAAATGCCGCTGGCTCCATGTAATAACGCACTCTTCACCTGCTAGTTTAATTTTTATTCCAATACGTTGTGCTTTTCCGCCTCCGTCCTCAAATTCAGCGATTATATCCTTAATGTCATCCAGCCATTCAAAACTGGCGTATTTTAGCTTTGCCATAGTGTCGGCACTAACGCAGAGCATATTACCTGCGTCATTGAGATAACAGGCATTGCTGTATGGTAAAAGACTGCAAGCTTCAAAATAGTTTTCTGGAATGCCTTCGGAATTAGCAGCCGCTTTTCGGAAGGTCGTGCCCTTAATCTGGCACTGACCATGGTATTCAACGTAGAGAAATTCTCGAGCCTCTTTGTTATCTGGTTTATCGCGTACCGGAGAGAATTGTACAGTATGAGGAATTGTCGTGTGTTCCTCAACCCCGTCAGTGACAGCATCATCAAGATTGTTCTGATAACGCTCAGGGTTTCTTACAGGGTGGTCTTGCTCCCCTTCACTATAGTCTGTCTTGGAAGAAAAGTTCCCATGTTGACGCCTGCTCATATTGGCAAGTCCCTCTTTAAATGACGGCGCAGGGGTCGGTGGAATTGTTCTTGGTACGAGTTTTTCAAACCTTTCAAGCTCATCATCCGATGCATTGGCTATCCGCTCAAGCAATTCTTTTTTTCGAGGATTGCCTTCGGATAAGACATCTGCGGCTTTAAGTTTTTCTGTTTTTCTCATTCCGAGAAAATCGGCCAGCTTTTCATCTCGTTCGAATTGATCGGGAAGTTCCTCGAGACTAATTTCTGCTGGCTTTTTAAATCCATTTTTTTCAGTTGGCAGCCATGAAGAGTCAATCAATAATTTTCCAAATTCTTCAGATATAAACTCCTCTTCTTTATAAGTGCTTGCGTTGGGAGAGAAGTCCTGCCTGCTTGATCTTAAAATCTTGCCTTTGATACAACGACTATAGGGTAGACAAATTTGATTCCAGATAATTTGGCTCTTCTCTATCGATGGCTTCAGAAGAGCCTGTGATAGTCCTTCTACGCTAATATCAGGATCGAATCCCCTTAGCCCACGCCTATATCCTGATTGATAATCAAGCTTGATGTAATCTTGTGAACCAGTCCAAGGTTTGCATTTTACGCGTATTTCTGAAGAAACTCCCAGATTGGCAAAAATCTCCAACGCTGATTCCTGGTAGATCGAGCTGACAAAGCCAACTTCAGAGTTTTCTGAAAAATAAATTTCCAATGGTCTATCCTGAAAATACAAGGCATCCGGTCTTCGATATGCCTCGTCACCGGAGACTAATGATCGTGACAAAATGAAAGACGTCTCTTGTAAAGCATCCTTCAGTCTTTTTCGGTTTTCTTGAGAGTCGGTTTGAAAAGCTTCTATAATTTTTTCAATATCCCGCTCATGCTCATCAGCTTTGGGAAGGTTCGGTGATGTGTATTTGGGGATCACATGCTCGGTAACCTCGGCAACGATATCGAATTCTGGAACTTTCAAATCAGATAGCAGAAATCGGCGTGCTTCATCATGGCTTGCAATCTCAGTTTTTACAGTCGGCAGTCGGGCGTCAATAAGCGTTTTCGTAGTCAAATAGGCATTCGGTTTTTCGTTATCATCAAATGGCCTTACGTGTGAGCCATCTTGCAATCGTACGAATGGCTTTTTTCTAAGTGGACCGTCGGCATCCCAATAGCTACTTGATCCCTTTTTCCACAGTGCTTTTTGATTTGGTAGTTGTGTATAAAAGTCGATTATCCACTGATCACTTTGATTAGATAGAAATGCTAAATCTATTCTTCGGGCAAATCCATCCGGCGTCAGCTCATCGACTTTTAGCTCTTCGCGAAAATACTTCCAAAGCTCATGTCGCCCTTTATCAGTTATATCGCCATGAACCCATTTCAGTTCTTTTTTGTAAAGTAGCTTTAGTTGTTCCTCTCGAAGCAATTTTCTCAACCAGTCTGCACTGGCCAGCTTGGCATTCCCGGCGGAAACGAACGAACCATCATCGGCCGGTATAAGTTCCAAAGTGGTAAAAGCTTCTTTTACAGCTTTGGCGATTGGAAAATACATATTATTTTCATTTAGCAACAAAACAGATTTGGCAAGCGAATGGAGAAAGGAAAGAGATAGTTGTTTACTGTCTTTGAGTATAGGTAGGGAAATAGAAACAAGCGCCCCTACACATGGCATCAGCCATTCACGGTTCCATGGCGTATCCTGAATATCCTCCCGGGAGCTAGGAAGAATGAAATCGGCATTAATAATGAACGGAAATCCAGTATCGTAGCGCACAGGCAAGTAAGCAAATAATTTCTCTGCACTGTTTGGCTTTTCGCCTACAGGAAATGCAATAGAAACTTCACGTTCTTTTACATCAGTTCTTTTTTCATGATTTATATCTTTCGGTTTATCAAAGATTCTTTTGAATAAAAGGAATTCAAATATCTCATCATACCCATTTTTATTTGTTAGCAGTTGTATGTTCGGTTCGGAGTTATCATCTTTAATCACCGTGAATCCTTCACTGTGATCTGTGACTATTTTTATTTCCTTTAGTTTCGATAGAAAAAGAATCGTTTCTGGCTCTATATCCCAGAGCATTTTCTTAATGACATCGTATCCGAAATCTGGCTGATCCAAAGGTAATACAATTGAGGTTATTGAAGTGTCGATTATCTGTGGAATGTTTTCGACCCATTCAGGAACGATAAATCCGAGCCCCGTTTCCTTATGATTTTTAGGCAATGAAATCCTATAGCCGTTTGAAAATAAAAATGGAATAGATGTTACTCGGAATATCGATTTAAAACCTATTCCTTTTTCACCTATAAAACCTTCTTGCTTCTTTTTTGTAGATTTCCCGACTGCACAAATTGCATCGATGTTTTCCGGAGAGAAACCTAATTCATTATTCTCAACTATTATTACGCCATCCGCACCAGGGGTTTTAGTTGGATCGTCTCGAAGCAATCTGAACGTTAATGAGGGTTCTATTTTATTACCATATGCGTTATCCTCGGCATTTTGAATCAACTCAAATATGAAGTGTGCATTCCTGGTATATAGCCCTTGCGCGAGATGATCAATTGAATCCCTAAGATCGGAGGCAAGAGGATTTACCCCATTCAAATTCCCATGCTCATCTAAGCCGTATTTTTCACATCTGATGCGAGTAACATGCTCAAATGCGCTATTTAACATTTTTGCCTCCAACTTCAACTAACAGCACACCATACGCAACAGGACCGGCGACGATGTCCGCTCTCTCCAAAGCGATGTCCAGCTCTTGGATTCGTCTTGCGTAGTCCGCCTCTGCGGCGGCAATTTGAGACCGAC
>CAZTZB010000129.1:0-3283 GCA_964617505.1 uncultured Peptostreptococcaceae bacterium
ACAGGATTGTCATACATGGCCTTGAAATTATACCCTATGATACTTAGGAATAGAATCATAACCAACTTTCCTGCAAGTGTTGCCGCCACAAATCGTTCGGTCGAAAGATCCGACAATGCTGCTATGAATGAAACAAGAAAGCTTGGAGTAAACGGAAAGCAATACAAGAGGAAAAAGGGAGTGAACCCTCTTTCTTTTAATCGCCCTAGCCTATGGGCCATTTTATCATTTGCGTAGATTTTATTGAACAAGCCATGATTTCCAAAGTTTCTAAGCAGCATGAAAACCAGTATTGTCCCTATCGATGTTCCAATCCAAGAATAGATATACCCGAAGAAAAATCCAAAAACAAATACATTTACTGTTACAAAAATAACCAGCGGAAGGAAAGGTAAAAAGGCCTCTATTGAAACAAGTCCAATACCTAAAATGAATCCGAATCCCCTCAAGTAGCCTATGGCAGCCACGAGTTTCTCTTGGGTAATGTATGTCATCGCTTCCTTTATCAAACCAACCAACGCATCCATTGCGGCAAATCCTCCAAATAAGTCTTATATGATGAATATACCACAAAAGTTCATCCGGGAAACCTATTCGTCAGGGGTAAGTCGATTATTAATTTTGCTATTTAATAAAATATTCACATATCCTTTTTTCATGCCAAAATACACCTTTCCCTGTATGGGAAAAACCAACATGTCCTCCAAATTCGGTAAGAATCCAGTCTATACAATCATTCTCATTCATTTCTTCTTCATCCGGATAACATCCCTGTCCCAGGAAAGGATCATCCAATGCATTTATTATCATTATAGGGACTTTAATCTCCGTCAGATACGGTTTGGAGCTTGCCTTTTCATAATAGTCCCTTGCATCCCTGAACCCATGAATAGGTGCTGTATACCTATCATCATATTCCTTTAATTTATGTATATTTTGAAAACCGATTAAATCGATTTCATCGGGATAATTTGCTTTCTTTCTTTTAAGGGTTTCACCGAGCTTCATCAGAAAACGCTTCCTATAAAAAAGATTTTTGGGCAAGTCCAAAGCCCTTGAGGATGAAGCAAGATCATAGGGCGCGGAAACAGCAACCGCTTTCGATATTTTATAGCCAATCCCGGCATTTGCCCCTTCCTCCCCTAAAAATTTTAAGAGAACATTGCCTCCAAGGCTAAACCCAACCATAAAAATTTTTTTATAATCAGTTCTCTTCAAAATATATTCAAGCACTTGTCTCACATCGCCCGTATCCCCGCTGTGATAAAAACGCAATAAACGATTAGTCTGTCCTCCGCAGCCCCTGAAGTTCATACACAATGTATCCATGCCTGAATCATTTAGGGCTTTAGCCATCCCTTTCATGTAGGGTCTGTCTGCGCTCGATTCGAGTCCATGGAGAATAAGAGCAAGCGTCCTTCCTCCCACAATAGACCAATCCAGATCCACAAAATCACCGTCGTCCAGTTCAAACCTTTTCCGAACATAGTTCAGATCCGAAATACTTCGGATCTGGGAATGGTAAATAGTATTAAAATGCGTGTTCCTAAAAAAGCGCTGCGGTTTATAATTCTCCATTTTTTTCATCACCATCTTTAATATTCTCGTCTCTGTATGCACAGCTCTTGCCACATGTTCCGCAGCCGCCCGGGCATTGTCCCTTTTTTACCCTCACAAAATTTTTCCATATTATATAGGCTGCATATATGAGAATTGCGCCGGCAATTATGAATGTAAGTGTCTGACCCATTTAAAGCCTCCTATCCGACAAATAAACTGCCGATTTGGTACACTCCGAAAGAAATAATCCAAGCTATTACTAATTGATATGCAATGGAAAAGCCAGTCCATTTCCATGAACCAGTCTCTTTTTTAATTACGCTGATTACCCCTATGCAAGGGATGTAGAGCAATACATACACCATGAAGCTGTATGCGCTAAGCGGGCTAAAGGAAGTAGAAAGAGCCTCCATAAGGCTTAATCCGCTACCGGCACCGGCTCCGTATGCAATGGACATGTTGCTTACAATTACTTCTTTCGCGACAATTCCCGTCAAAAGCGAAAGAGCTGCCCTCCAATTTCCAAAACCTAGGGGCGTAAATATTGGAGCTATAAACTTCCCTACAGATGCCGCAAAGCTGTCCGTAAATGCAGCCGGTCCTCCAAGATTGTAGTTAAGCAAAAACCAAATGACTATTGAGGCCGCAAATATTAGAGTTCCAGCCTTCACTATGAATTCCTTGACTCTTTCCCATACATGTATCCCTATTCCCTTTGCAGTAGGAATCCTGTAGGGCGGCAATTCTATCAATAGAGGAATAGGTTCACTTTTAAAGATTGTTCTTTTGAATACGAATGCAACCATAACCGCTACCGCTATTCCCAAGAAATAGAGCGAAAAAACTACCATAACCTTGCTCCCAGGAAAAAAAGCAGATGCAAAGAGCGTGTAGACCGGCAACCTTGCCGAACACGATATGAAAGGATTTATGAGTATCGCCGTCATCCTGTCCTGTCTGTTTTCAAGCGTTCGTGTACTCATTATTGCAGGCACATTGCATCCAAAACCCAAAATCATCGGGATGAACGCCCTTCCCGATAAACCTATTCGTCTCATTGTTCTGTCCATTATAAAGGCAACCCTTGCCATGTATCCGCTGTCTTCAAGAATAGATATCGCGAAAAAAAGTGTGGCTATGTTTGGCAAAAATACGAGTATTCCTCCTACTCCACCAATGATTCCTTCAACTACGAGAGATATTAGCCAGTCCGATACACCCGCTCCCGCAAGCCAACTAAATACCGCGTTTGCAAGTATATCTGAAAAAAACATATCAACCAATGTTAAAAGCTTATTTCCCACCACATCGAATGTAAAGGCAAAAACGCCGAGCATTATCAATATAAAGAACGGCATCCCAAGATACTTGTTCATTACTATTTTATCTATCTTGTCTGAAATCGTTTCATTGTCCCGTTCCTTGTCAATCAATATTTCATCGACAATATTGTTGATTAGTTCATATTTCTTTTTTACAATCAATTCTTCGTATCTTTCCCCATGACGGTTTTCGGGATTAAGGTAGGCCTTTTGCCCCGTTGCCATCAGATTCATTATCTCAAGATCTTCCTCTATTACTCTAAGAGACAGCCACCTGTGATTAAACTTATTTAGACATGCCAAGTGGTCAATGAGAGAATGTGTTTCCGCTATCCTATCCTCTATGTCCTCTCCATAGTCTACTTCTATGGGCAAATACATGTAGGCATTCTTAGCCGTTT
>CAZTZB010000130.1:0-3197 GCA_964617505.1 uncultured Peptostreptococcaceae bacterium
AAAAGTAAAGTTGTTGAATATTGTAATCGACTAAAAAAGAAAAGAGGAGAAAAAAACATGAAAAAGAAAATAATCTATTTACTGTGTGCAGTAATGATAATTTCGGCAGCTTTGGTCGGATGCGGCGGAGGAGAAGAAGCGGCGGCACCGGAGGCAACAGCCGAGAAGCCGATTACACTTAAGATTGCGGGACAGTTTCCGACAGATAACCCAGCAAGCGTAGCGGTTGAAAGCTTAAAGAAATATGTTGAAGAGAAATCAGAAGGAAGATTAATACTCGAACATTATCCTGCAAACCAACTTGGCGATGCCAACCTGGTTTTCGAGGGAATAATGGATGGATCCGTGGACATGGGACTTCTTTACAATTCAAGCCAATACGATCCAATGATAGAGATTAACTCGCTTCCATACCTTGTAACAAATACTGAAGAAATCAAGAAAGTATATTCGCAAGGTTCGAATTACTTTGGCATATACAGCGACATTTTCTCGAATCTTGGTGTAAAGATTTTAGGAATCCATACAGACGGGCTCATAGGCGTCCATACAATGGAAGAGCCTAAGAATCATGCAGACTTTACAAAAGACAAAGAGGTTCTTATAAGAACGCCAGCAGTTGATGTATACTCAATGACAGCAAAAGACATGGGCTTCCAAACAGTTACAATTTCATTCGCAGACCTTTACACTTCAATGCAAACAGGCGTATGCAAAGGTTCAATCGGACAGACAGCAATAGGAACATACACTGCATTCAGAGACGTAGCAAAATACTACATTCCGTATAGAGCTTTCGTTGAATGCCTTGACTACATGATAAATGAAGACACATGGAATTCGCTGCCAGCAGATCTTCAAGAGATACTTCAAGATGGAATCAACATTGAAGTTGAGAAGCAATTTGCAAATGTTGACGCATCAGAAGCAGAGTATTCTGCAAAACTTGAAGAAGCCGGAATCAAGATACTTCCTGTTACAGACGAAGAGAGAAAAGCAATGGCTGAATACATCAGAACAAACACATGGCCTAAACTATACGACAAGCTTGGAAAAGACGTAATGGATCAAATCATGGAAGACTTGAAATAGCAAGAGCTTGTATTGATTAAAAGCAGTTGATGAAATATTAAGCCAAGGCGGAAAACCTTGCAGATGGCAGTTTTCGATAGGAACATATACGGGGTTGCCGCTTTGGCTATATTAATTAGAATATAATCCGAAAATCGAGATTTGCATAATTAATAGCATGACAATTCAGCAAGTCGGGTATTTTTAAAGGATGAAATAAATTCAAGGCAATCGACCCAAGTGGCGAAAAGAAACACATTTCCTTGAGAGAAGAAGGGGTGAAGCTAAATGCTGGATAAATTGACGGAATTTCAAAACAGCAAAGTTTGGAAAACAACAGATAAAATCCAAAGCGCGATATTGTTTCTTTGCAGCGTTTTGATTACCATAACGATTTTCATGACAGTAATAATGAGATATGTTTTCAAGACTGATTTATATGGAGTAGAGGAAATCATACTTGTAATAGCCTTTTGGCTGTATTTTATTGGAGGCGCGCGAGGCAGCATGGAGGATAGCCATATAAAGGCGGACATACTCGATGTGATAATACAGAAAGACAAACTCAAATATGGAATGAAATCATTTGCAAAGGCAGTAGAATCATTTGTACTTATAGTATTCACAAAGATGTCGATTGATTTGGTACTTTTAAATATACAAAGGATGCCCAAGACTCCCGGACTCAAGATACCCTATGTAGTAACGCAGTTTTCAATAGCGCTTGGATTCTTTATGATGTCACTATACACGATATATCATTGCTTGGTGTTTTTCTTCAAGTTCAGAATTGCTAGTTCGGAAGGGGATGAAAAATAAATGGAAATAATAATATCGATTATAATACTTATGGGCACGCTCCTATTGGGAGTGCCTGTTCCCGCATGTTTCGGAGCAGCAGTAATATTCATAATGGTTACGCTTGGGCACATGCCTCAATCGCTTGTTCCTGTCGGATTCAGTAAACTGAACACATTGGTTCTACTCGCGATACCTCTTTTTATAATGGCTGGAGGGATAATTGAAAAGGGCAAAATAGGAAAAGCTCTGGTAGAATTTGTAGAAATATTTGTTGGAAGAATCAAAGGTGGGTTGGGAATAGTCGCAGTTGTTTCCTGCGGAGTGTTCGGAGCCATCTCCGGAAGCGCTGCGGCTACTCTTTCATGTATCGGAGCAATAATGTTTCCAAAGCTTATCGAGGCAAAGTATGACAGCGGATTTGCATCCGCTCTTCTTGTGAACGCGGCGCCTCTAGGACTGCTCATACCACCAAGCTCGATTCAGATTCTCTATGCATGGTCTTCTGGACAATCTGTTTTGGCATGCTTCCTCGCTACAATAGTGCCGGGATTAATACTCATAACACTTCTAAGTATAGTTACTTTCTTCTATGCAAAGTCTAATACGGCTATGGAGAAGCACTATGTAGATTCCATTGAAATGAACAAACTCAATAAAATTGGAGTTAGCACGAGAGTCAGAAATGCAATACCTGCGATACTCATGCCGGTCATAATACTTGGAGGAATATATTCTGGTATCATGACACCTACCGAAGCCGCGGCAGTTGCAGTAATATATGCAATTCCTGTCGGAATGTTTATATACAAGGGACTCACGCTCAAGACTCTCAAGGACTGCTTCATAGAGTCAGCTACGACAACAGGTGTCGTAATGGTAATGTTCTTCATAGTAATGATTCTCAGCCGTTTGTACGTGCTTGAGAATTTGCCTCAGAAAATGATTGACGTAATGCTTGGAATATCAGAAAACAAGCTAATTCTTCTGATTCTTATAAACATATTCATGGTCATAATAGGAATGCTCATGGACGATGTCAGCGGAACGCTTCTTTGTACGCCTGTTCTATTGCCGCTTGTTGTAAGCTTGGGAATCAGCCCGATTCAGTTCGCTGCAATCCTTGGAGTAAACCTTGGGATGGGAAATATTACTCCACCGACAGCGCCGCTTTTGTATCTTGGTGGACGTGTTACCAAGACACCTATAAACAAGATGCTTCGACCGACGCTGGTCATGATAATATTCGCCTGGATTCCAACGCTTATTTTGACGACATACATTCCTCAGCTTTCGCTGTTCCTTCCGAAGTATTTTGGACTTATGTA
>CAZTZB010000131.1:0-3092 GCA_964617505.1 uncultured Peptostreptococcaceae bacterium
GCTTATGCACTTGACGGCGGAGGATTGGCGCCTGCAATAGCCAAGATGGCATTCGGAAATAGAATTGGATTCGAGTTCAATAGCCCAAACAATAAAGATGAATGGTTCATGCCGGATTTCGGTGCAATTATACTTGAAATAGATGTTGAAAGCTTTGACGTAAAAGATTTTGAAGGCGTGTCGTGGGAGATGCTTGGAAGAACCGTTGAGGAGCAGTCGATAATTGTTGGAGACATGGCTCTTTCACTTGAAGAATTGCAAAAGAAGTGGCTTTCGCCTCTTGACGATATATTCCCGGTAAAGGAAGACCTTGAGGGTGAGCCAATGCAGATAGCATATAAAAGCGCGGCTACGAGAAAAACGCTAATAACTGTTCCGAAGCCTCGTATACTGATACCGGTATTTCCGGGAACAAACAGCGAGTACGATACCGCAAGAGCCTTTGAAAAAGCGGGAGGGCAAGCGCAGACACTAGTGCTGAGGAATCTTAGCTCGAAGGCAGTTGAAGAATCAATAGATGCGATGGTTAAAGCCATAAAAAATTCGCAAATCATAGCAGTACCGGGAGGCTTTAGTGCAGGAGACGAACCCGATGGTTCCGGCAAGTTTATTGCTACAGTTTTCAGGAACCCTGCAATAAGGGATGCAGTGATGGATCTAATAAAGAACCGTGATGGGCTCATGCTGGGGATATGCAATGGATTTCAGGCATTCATAAAGCTTGGGCTAGTGCCCTATGGCGAGATAAGAGACATGGACGAGAATGCGCCGACACTTACCTTTAACAAAATAAATCGACATGTTGCTATGATGGCAAGAACAAAAATAACATCCAACCTTTCGCCATGGTTTTCAAATGTGAATGTTGGAGATATCCACCTTGTTCCGCTTTCACATGGTGAGGGACGATTCGTGGCAAGCGAGGAAGAAATAAATCATCTTGTAAAGATGGGTCAAATAGCTACGCAATATGTGGACATGGACGGAAAGGCTTCCTATGATGGATACTTCAATCCGAATGGTTCCCTGCATGCTGTTGAGGCACTTACGAGTCCTGACGGAAGGATACTAGGCAAGATGGGCCACTCGGAAAGAATGGGCAGCAATGTGGCTAAGAATATTCCCGGAAACAAGGACCAAAAAATATTTGAAGCCGGAGTTGGCTACTTCAAATAAAAGAAATAAAAAGGGACAGACATTTTCGGGTTCTTACAATAAATGGGAAAAATTTAAAAGTGCGATTATTTAAAAAAAGTTTATATCAGAAGCATTAAAAAAGCAAAAGAAGAACGTTATACAGAAGCTTATATCACATAAATATAATTAATGATAAATTTACCCGTTAAAGTTCGGAAAAACACGAACTATAGCGGGTAAATTTATATTTAAATTTCGTTAAACATATTGACTTGAAGAGGTGCCTTTGCTAGTATTAAAATGTATTCACAATCACATATAGCGCTTATATAATGTCGGGTATGAGGTCCGAGAGTTTCTACCAGACAGCCGAAAAAATGTCTGACTATAAGCGAAGCAGGATATATTAAAAAAGGCTTCGCTTTGTGCGCTGCTTTTGTTTTTTTTGAAATATTATCGGTATTAATAGATAGAGGGCTTTAAATAATTATTGAAAGGAAGGTTATATGAAAATTGCTGTGGTAATGGGAAGCGATTCGGATTACGAAGTTGTGAAAAAAGGATTAAATATTCTCAAGGATTTTGATGTTCCTTATGAGGTTAGGGTTATTTCGGCTCACAGAACGCCGGATACTGCACTGGAATTTGCCAAGGGCGCAGAGGAAAACGGTTTTGATGTAATCATAGGGGCGGCTGGCAAGGCGGCCCATCTTCCGGGCGTATTGGCTGCAATGACGATTCTGCCTGTAATAGGTTTGCCCATAAAGTCATCAACCATGGATGGACTCGATTCACTCTTGTCAATAGTACAGATGCCTAGTGGTATTCCGGTAGCTACCGTGGCTATAAATGGCGCGGAGAATGCGGCGCTTCTTGCAATTCAAATATTATCGCTTAAGGATGAATCATTAAAAGTAAAATTAAAGGCTCACAGGCTAAAGATGGCAGAAGAGGTTGCTCAAAAGGACAGCAAAATAGGGGAAATGGAAAAATAGGAGGAAATCATGAAGAAACTTGAAATGCTTTACGAAGGAAAGGCCAAAAGAGTATATAAAACCGATGATCCAGACAAATACATCGTCGATTACAAGGATGATGCAACCGCCGGAAATGGCGCAAAGAAGGGAACAATAGTTGGTAAGGGAGTCATAAACAACAAGATGAGCGCGGTTCTTTTCGAAATGCTTGAAAAAGAAGGCATACCGACTCATTTTGAGGAGCTTTTAAGTGATAGGGAATCGCTTGTAAAAGCAGTTAAAATTGTTCCGCTCGAGGTAATCATGAGAAACATAGCTGCAGGATCTCTTGCAAAGAGGCTTGGACTTAAAGAGGGAACACCCATGAAGCGTCCAATTCTTGAATTTTGCTACAAGGACGACGAGCTTGGAGACCCAATCGTTAATGAAGACCATATTCTGGCCGTTGACTTGGCAAGCGAAGATCAATTAAAAACAATCAGGGAATACGCATATAAGATAAATGAGCTTTTGATAGAATTCTTCAAGGAAAGAAAAATCAGACTTGTGGATTTTAAAATAGAATTGGGAGTTTACAAGGGCGAAATCATACTTGCAGACGAGATTTCTCCCGATACATGCAGACTTTGGGATTGGGAAACAGACAAGAAGCTCGACAAGGATCGCTTCAGAAGGGATCTTGGCGGGGTTGAAGATGCCTACGAAGAGATCTTTTCGAGGATAAGCAAGTAGAACGTAGAACGTAGGAACAAATAAAGTTGTCAGATATCAGTTGTTAGTTGTCAGAAAAAACGAAAGACAAAAAACTGTAGATCGTGGAAAGTGGAAAGTGGAAAGTAGAATGTAGAACGTAGGAACAGATAAAGTTGTCAGATATCAGTTGTTAGTTGTCAGAAAAAACGAAAGACAAAAAACTGTAGAACGTAGAACGTAGAACGTAGAACGTAGAACGTAGAACGTAGAACGTAGAACGTAGAA
>CAZTZB010000132.1:0-3064 GCA_964617505.1 uncultured Peptostreptococcaceae bacterium
TGAATGAAATTTGGAATAAGGAAAGCAAGTTTGAAAAGACGAATATCCGCAAGAACAAGCATCAAAAGACAAGCAGTCCATAGATTAGGTCTGAAAATGCCAAGGGGTTACGGATGGATTAGGAATCCAAAGAAATATGTTTACAACACGGTGTATCGGCGCACGTCCTTTGATATTTTTAAGCTTGTAAAGAAATTTTTTAAATAGAAGTCCAACGAGATGAGAACAGGGACTGCGGTAGTATAAGTATATGCCTTTCTGGGGTTAAAATTTAACTTGTTGCTAACTTGCAGAAACGAAGCATAATACCGGCGATGGTCTGTAAAATATAGGTTTTTCAATGTATTTGAATAGATATTAACGCTAATTTAACTTGCAGTAGAAGAATAAAAAGTGAGATAAAGCAAATAAAAGACAAGGTGATAGGAGTTTTGTACTATTCGATAAGTGAGTACTGGACGATGGATTTAAATTTATAGTTGCATAAAATATAAATAGTGTGTATGTGCAATATGAGCAGGGGGAAGCCGATGAGTTGGATATACGAGACAAAGAAAAAGCAAGGGGACGGAGTTGTTGCTTTTGGCCAAAAGATGATTTTCTGTTGAAAATCAATGCAGACGATTATTCTAATTGGCTCGATTATATATAAAAACGGAAGAATTTTGAATGCGATAAGCTGTTAAAATCAACAAAACTGGGCAAGGGGAGGAATGAAATGAACTCAGAGATTATTGAAAGGTTGAAGGATACAAAGGAAATGGATCCGGATAAGCACGACGGTAGCTACGAGCTTATGAGAGCTACAGTCGAAGCATACCGGGATGTAGATGAGAATGAATTGGACTACAAAGACCTGAACACTGTATATCTCATGTCGGTGGGTACATGGAAGCATGGCGTTCCAGTTAAGAAAGAGACCATAGAAAAAAGTCATCTGGCCAAGGATTTACGGGAGAGGCTTTATGAGCTACTGGACGAGTTGACTGAAAAGTCAAGACGTGGGGAGTACAGCAACCACAAGGGTTCCGAGCGCGCACTCTTCGGAATGTTCGGCACAGGTTTTTATACCTTTGAGAAAAAGACAAATGGAGAATCCGCGCGTTCATTCATAAGAATGCTTGTTGACATAAGCACTATTGATGACGATGAAGAGATATACAAACGGGCCGAGAAGGTACTGAAAAAGGGCTTCCGGGGAATGAGGGCGGCTTCAGCATCTATGGTTCTCCATTGCCTTAAGCCTAATACATTCCCCATATTAAATAGCAATATGGGTAGCGAGAACATATTCGCTATGCTTGGAATAAAGCTTAAGAGAAAAGGCGACATAGACACATACATAGAAAACTGCAGAAGGATAAAGGAATACAGGGATGCAAACCTTCCCTTCAAGAATTACAGAATACTCGACATGGCGGCTTGGGATTTGGATACGATGGGCACTGTGCTCAAAAAGATTGTTGAAAGCTACAAGTCTAATTTTCAAGACCATTGGGACGAAGAAAAATACAAATGGGAGGCGGCAAAGCTTTTTAAAGACCATTGGGACATAAATGCTGATGACTTTGCCGGCATGTTTGAAAAAGCCACAGGGAAAACCGCTAATCTTCTTGCATCGGGTTACTATTACCCCAAGGGAATGATTATGGAATTTGCCAAGGCTGACCCGGAGGCGACAAGAGCAATGTTCTTTAGTCTGTTTGATGAAAAGAAAGATCTTGCCGGGCGTGTGGACAGATTCATGGAAGAGGCTGAAAAAATGCGTTTGGAGTATGGTGATGAAACTTGGAAGAATCATTACCAGAGCACCAATGCCATCAGTACATACCTTTGGCTAAGGTATCCCGAAAAATACTACATATACAAATATACCGAATGTCTGGCTGCATCAAAAGAGCTGGAAAACGATTTTAAACCCAAAAGAAACTCGTCATCGGCTTCGATGATTGGATGCTACAATTTCTACGACGAGATTTGCGGACGGGTCAAGAAGGATGAAGAGCTTGTCGGCATGCTTGATTCAGCTGTTACAGAGGATTGTTATCCGGATGAGAATCTCAAGACATTGACTGCAGATTTGGCGTATTACATATGCCATGATTACCATGTCGATGAAGAGGGATGGTTTCCCAAGGACTATAGCCCCAACCTGGGTGTGGAAGACTGGCGGGATCTTCTGGCGGACAAGGAAGTGTTTACAAGGGGCAGCCTCGAAATAATGAAGCGCATGAAGGATTATGGCGGCATGGCAACCTGCACTCAGCTTGCGGAAAAGTACGGCGAAAAGAAAAACTTTTACAACATAGGATCATCATCCCTTGCAAGGCGAATTGCTGATAAAACAGGATGTCCTTTGAATATTAGAGACAATGATAATGCCAGATGGTGGCCCGTCCTGTATGTGGGCAAACATGCAGACAAGGAAGAAAGAGGTTATTATAAATGGAAGCTCAGGGAGGAGCTGAGAGAGGCCCTTGACGAATTCGACTTGAGCAAAGTCAAGCTATACGCAAGCGTTGAAGGCGCAAGCAAGGTAAATAAAAAGTATACGAAAGAGGATTTCCTGGAGCAGGTGTACATGACAGAGGAAAGGTACGATTCACTTGCTACCCTTCTTCGGAACAAGAAAAACATAATACTGCAAGGGGCGCCTGGGGTTGGAAAAACATTCTCGGCTAAGAGGCTGGCGTATTCCATGATGGGAGAAGAGGACAACTCCCGAATCGAATTGATTCAGTTCCACCAGAACTATTCGTATGAGGACTTCATAATGGGATACAAGCCGCAGGACGATGGTTTCAAGCTCACAAAAGGAATTTTCTACAAGTTCTGCACAAAGGCGTCGAGCGACCCGGAAAGGGAATACTTCTTTATAATTGATGAGATAAACCGGGGCAACTTGAGCAAGATTTTTGGTGAGCTGATGATGCTGATTGAGAACGGCTACCGGGGAACCAAGGCTGCTCTGGCATATGGAGGAAGCATGTTCAGCGTGCCTGAAAACCTTTATCTTATAGGCATGATGAATACCGCCGATCGATCCCTCGCAATGGTAGACTAT
>CAZTZB010000133.1:0-3037 GCA_964617505.1 uncultured Peptostreptococcaceae bacterium
GTTTGGACTATCGTGGGGGGCGGCAATGGCGGCCAGTCTCTTGCAGGACACCTTGGTCTCATGGGCTTTGAAGTGAGACTCTATGACATCATGGAAGAGACTGTAGATATCATAAACGAGCAGGGTGGTGTATTTTTAACAGAGGGAGTAGTTGAAGGTTTTGGCAAGGTTTCCTTTGCAACTAATGATTTGGGAAAAGCAGTAAAAGGGGCCGATATAGTGGCAATAGTAGCGCCGGCTCTTGTACATAAAGAAATAGCGGGGAACCTTTGCGGAGTGCTTGAAGACGGGCAGACCGTATTCATTCATCCCGGAGCAACTGGAGGAGCCTTGGAGTTTGCTAAAATATTTAAGGATAAAGGATGCACGGCTGATGTAACCATATCGGAGGCCATGTCTCTTATCTATGCATGCAGGAGCCCGAAGAGGGGAACTGCGTCAATCAAGGGAATAAAGCAGACACTTATGGTTGCGGCCTTTCCTGCCAATCGAACGAATGAGCTTGTTGCAAAGTTAAATGAAGCATTCCCGCAAATGTATGCCGGGAAGAATGTGCTCCAGACAAGTATGGAAAATCTCAACTCAGTGATGCATCCCGGACCTACAATACTTAATACGGCAAACATAGAATCGGAAAGAGCGTGGAAGTATTATTATGATGGGATAACTCCAAGCATAGGGGCCTTCGTTGAGGAAGTAGACAAGGAGCGTCAGGCTGTAGGAAAAGCACTCGGGCTCGAATTGAAATCGATTGTCGAGTGGTATGATATTCTTTACGGCGCAAAGGGTAAAAACCTGACTGAAATTTGCCGAAACAATCCTGCCTATGCGGAAATAGCAGGCCAAAAGCAAATAGAGACGAGATATATTCTTGAAGACATCCCTATGGGTCTGGTTCCCATGAAGGCACTCGGAGATCTTCTTGGCATAGAAACAAAACGTATGGCTACAATAATTAGCCTAGGAAGCTATCTGCTTGACAAGAACTTTGCAGATGAGGGAAGAAGCTTGGAAAGACTTGGCTTGGATGGAATGACTAAGGAAGAGCTTCTTGAGTATGTCAATACAGGGAAGAAGAGCGTAAAATAGAAAGATAAGAACAGTAGAAAGCAGCAAGTAGGACGTGGAAAGGAAGAACAAAAGCTTGAGTGTTTGTATTTGGTATTTTGTATTTATTCTTTTGTTTCTATGTTCCACTTTATACTTTAAACTTGGCGCTTAAAACGGCTCTGGGTGCATCATGGGGGTTGCATCCTGCGTCGTATAGTTGCAGTGGAGATTTTTCACTAAGAAGGGAGAAGGAATATATTTCCATCTCCCTATAAATATAAATAGGGGAATAAATATGAACAATACAAGAAAAGGGATAATCAGCATTTTAATAACATATACCGTATGGGGGCTACAGCCTTTATATTGGAAAATGTTTTCGCATCTTGATATAGAAATAGTGATGGCAGCGAGGATAATCTGGTCATTTGTTTTATGTGGAATTGTCCTTATGTTTAGGAATCGAAGAAAGGGCCCAAAGATTAGGATGGCAAGAAAGGAAAGAGTCATACTTTTTGTTGCGGCCTTTATGCTTGGAGGAAACTGGATTCTAAACATCTATGCCGCCAATTCGGGCAGGATTATTGAAGCCAGTCTTGGGCATTTCATAACACCGGTAATGACTATTTTTGCCGGACTGCTTTTTTTCAAGGAAAGGATGTCCTCCCATGAAAAAATAGCCTTGGCACTTATAATTTCTGGCGGCATATATATAATCGCGATGGAGGGAAAAATTCCGATGGTGGCGCTCTTGCTCGTATTGTCATTTGTAAGCTATACGATTTTGACAAAACAGATGGTGTCTGATTCCTTGAAGGGATTTGTTACTCAAATGCTTTTTTTAACGCCGATTGCACTTTGGGTAATTTATAACAAAGTGGACCAATGGGAGACGATTTTTTCCCTAAAAAATGGGTTTTTGCTCTTTTCGACAGGAATATTTACTGCTATTCCCATGGTACTTTTTGCCTATGGGGTTAAAAATATTCGGCTTGCAAGCATGGGTTATATACAATACTATGCACCTACTATAAGCTTTTTATTGGGGGTGTTTGTTTTTAGGGAGGCGTTTGATGCAACGCGGCTGATTGGGTTTGCATTCATATGGATGGGGGCAGCTATAGCTTCGGCATGGCCTCTTGCAAACAATATGTTAAAAAAATATCAAAAAAGCCAAAAAATTGCTTAGAAGCTATATACAAATGGGTACAAATGTAGTATAGTTATACAAGATAATACTGTATACAATAAGCAGGGGGCGCATAAAATGATAAAACCGGCTATAAAAAAGAACTTGTTTGAAGAGGTTTCCGAACAAATAATAAAATTGATTAAAAAAGGCGAATGGAATCCTGGAGATAAGATCCCCGGTGAAATTGATTTGTCAGAGAGCTTCGAAGTGAGCCGGAACTCAATCAGAGAGGCATTGAAGGCCCTTGAATTGACGGGAATACTAAACTCCAAGGCTGGAAAGGGAACCTTCGTTTCCGAAAGAGCCCTTCGCAATATAAACAATAGGGAATTGGCAAGTCTTATAGAAGATGAGAGTTCTCTTGTCGAACTCATGGAGACTCGTCTCATGATAGAGCCTGAGCTTGCTTATCTCGCTGCTAAAAGAGCCACTCCGGAAGATATAGAGAAATTGGAGGATTCCATAAGCAGAAGCAAGAAAGCCTTGGCGGACAAAGATTATACCATTGATATGGGAATGGAATTCCATGCGTTGATTCGAGAAATTGCAAGAAACAGGATACTTGGCAACTTCATGACTTCAATAAATGACCATCTAATGGCGCAAAGGGCGACAGCAATGCTAAAATATTTGGATGAATATGTAATTAATGTTGAATGGAACGAGCATGTTCAGATGTTTGAATATATAAAAGCCGGAGAGGCTGATTTGATTAAAAAATACATGTATGACCATATAGCTAAGTCATTAGGACTTATCGTAAAAGGGCAAAAAAAAAATAAAGAGGCGTAAGAA
>CAZTZB010000134.1:0-3029 GCA_964617505.1 uncultured Peptostreptococcaceae bacterium
CAAATTCTTTCATGTAATCTCTCCTTTTTGTTAATAGTTTGAAAGCCCCTATCCTATTGAGAGATTTACCCATTTTAATGTTTAACTAACAACTTATGAGAAGAAATATTTAAAATAGTGCTGCTGATTTTGCAAGTCTGTCGCAAATTATGTTTTGTAGATGGCTTCTGTGGGACTTGACCCATTCTATTTCGATATATTTTCCGTCGGTGAGTTTTTCGAATCTTTTCCAGTCGTCAATATTTTTCACTTTAGTTCCATTAGCGGTGTGCCAGTCGTTAAGCTTCCAGTTCCATATCCATTCAGTGATACCCTTGCGTACATATTGGCTGTCCGTTACTATGCGTATCTTTTTTGCTTCCGAAAGAATTTCAAGTCCTCTTATAGCTGCATGGAGCTCAGTGAGTGTGCTGGAAGATGCGCTTGATGGTCCATATTCCACCCTATATTCTCCGTTCGTGAATTCGATTATGCAGGCTATACCGCTCTTGTTTTTCTTCTCAAGGAAGCTACCGTCGGTATAAAGCTTTGTGATGGATTTGAGCCCTTTTTCAAGGGCGTAGCTTTTGGTTTGACCGCTTCGCTTGTCTAAAACAAGTATGCTGCTTTTGTCGCTGAAGGCAGCTATGTCCTTGTTGTCAAAGATTGCAAAATTTAGTTTGAAGCCTATAAAAAAGCTTTCAGGCCTTTTGTTGTGGAGTATTTTTCTTAGTTGGGCCTCGTTCTTTAGCAAAAAATCGCTCAAATCATTATGATTATGAAATAAAAGGCGACGCGTTTCAGGGCAAAAGGAAATTGCCACTCTTTCGTTTGGGCAGCTTATTTCTATAAGGTATCCTGTTTTTGTCTTGCCGGTTATATTCATTTGAAGAACCTTCAATTCCATCCATATCACTTCTTCCTTAAATCCCAAAGATCGAACGAGCGGCCGCTCTTGTTTATAAGTTCGCGGCGGATGTCAAGATGTATGAATCCGTCATAGAAACCTATGCCTTTAAAACCGGCATGAACTGCCAAAACCATTATGTCTTCCTTGTCGTATGAGTTCATGGCGATATCTGCGGCCTGGCCAAGCAGATGGCGGCTTTTGGGAGACCCATTTACCTTGCTGTTCCATTCAGGGGTACGGTATCCCGATCTTATAATCAGAGGCTTTTTGATAAGAAGCCTAAAGCATTCAAGTCTATCAATAAGCTCCATTTCGATAAAGACCTTGCCTGGGATGTCGTCAGGGTTTTTGCATACAAACTCAGATATGTAAAAGTGGTCTGACATTTTAATATTACTTGTAAGAAGGTACACGCGAATCATCTCCTTTATTATAGAAATGACCTGCGTTTGCATTTATTACATCAGTTTCTAACTATTTTGTTTCTTCCCGCCTCTTTTGCAGCATATAGGTTTCGGTCTGCTCTTTGAATAAATGTTTCGACATCAATTTCATCGTTTTTCGATGTATGCATTCCGAAGCTGCATGTGATTTTAATATCCTTGCCTTGATATATGTTATCCTCTTTCTCTATAGACAGTCTCAGATTTTCAATAATCTCAAAAGCTGTATCCGAATCGGTTTTATTTAACACAATCAAGAATTCTTCGCCACCGAAGCGTGCTACCCAGTCGGTTTCGGGTCGCTTGATTTTTTTCAGAAGACCGGCAAGCTTTTCGAGTATGAAGTCTCCAGCTAAATGGCCATGGCCATCGTTGACTTTTTTAAAGTAATCTATGTCGGCCATAACAATTGTGATAGCTTCCTCTGCTAGGCTGCTTTTGAGCATGTCGTGAGGAAGTCTTTCATTGATGTAGCGCCTGTTGTAAATATCAGTCAAGGGGTCGGTAACCAATTCGAGATTCCTTTCCTCGAGCATTTTGCGTATCTCGGATTCTGTTGAACTCGAAAAATCGCCTATTGCTTCGGGGCTCTTAACCATTGTCAAGAGCTCTAAAACGACAGTGCGGTTTTCCAAATTTACCGGTATAGCCGTAACTATATATGGTTTTTTACCATCGTATTCTATCTTGACGAAACTTTCACCTTCATTGAATGCGCGCATAGATATGCAATTTGTGCAGACGGCTCCCTTTTTCCATATGTCATGGCAGTTTGCCTGTTTTGTAGCTTCTGGAATGATTGACAAATCAAGGGTTTTGCCCTTGGTCAAAACAGTTTTTTCGATGGGGTCGACAATTCTGACCTCGTCGTAGAGGGCATTCATGAATTCGATTTTGTCGAGAAGTTTTGCATATGATATGGTTTTCATGGCGCATCAGTCTCCTTTATGTAATATTTTACCGTTTTAATCTGTTTTTATTATATAATATATATGGCTTAATTTAAAAGATTTAAACATGTGGGGGTATATTTATGGGGAAAACAGGCATTATAGAAAAAGCTCTAAAGCTGGCAGTTGCGGCACATGAGGGACAGACGAGAAAAGGGACAGACATTCCGTATATAGTTCACCCGGTAGAGGTTGCGATCATATTGATGAAAAGTGGCGCTTCCGAAGAAATGGTGGCGGCAGGAATTCTCCACGACACGCTTGAGGATACGGATTTATCCGAAAAGACAATCCGAGATGAATTTGGGGAGAAAGTTCTTGGCTATGTGATAGGCGCCTCGGAAATGTTGGAAAATAGAGATAAAATTCCATGGAAGGAAAGGAAGGACCATACAATCAGGTTTCTTGCTGATGCTCCCTTGGATATAAAGATTATTAGCTGTGCCGATAAACTTAGCAACATAAGGAGCGTAGAAAGGAATAATCCTAAAGAGGATGATGACTTCTGGGACAGGTTTAATGCCGGATACGATGACCAGAAATGGTATTATAAATCACTTGTTGAAAGCCTTTCGAAGCTGGAAGGCATCGCCATATATGAGGAATTCAAAATCCTTGTCGACATGATTTTTGGCGACTGATTTTTAGCGAAATGATGACGGGGTCTATATCCTTGAATTTTTTTCCGCAAAAGACACCTCTAAATAGATAAACTGATTTAAATCAGTTTATCTATTTAGAGGTGTC
>CAZTZB010000135.1:0-3025 GCA_964617505.1 uncultured Peptostreptococcaceae bacterium
GTAATAAATACAGGGAAAACGGTTCTTCGCGAAAGACTTCTCCCAAAAGCTCAGTTGACAGATTTGCGAAGCATATCCAAATTTGAGATAGAACAATTTCTGCCATACGAAGTGGATGATTTTGTTGTGGATTATAGAGTTCTTTCCATAGGCACCGAAGAAAATGAAGACAGCCTAAACGCACTCATTGCAGCTGTGCCAAAAGATATTATCGACAGCTATTTGCTTTCATCAAAAAAATGCGGATGCGCGATAAAGTCTATAAATGTATATTCGGATTGCCTTGGAAAATTCATAGAAAACTACATGCCTTATCCTGAAGAAAATATTCTTGTGGTGGATGTGGGTGCCAAATTGGCACGACTTACGATCTTTAAAAACAACAAATATTTCGCCAGCTTCAATTCGAATCTTGGAGGAGAAGAAGCTACAAGGCGACTGGCAAAGGAAAATCATTTGGGAATAGAAGATGCAGAAAATCAAAAGATTACCATGGGGCTTGCAATGGCAAAGGAGCTTTTTGATAAAAATAGCTTGAGTGGATTCAGCATCGACAAAACCGCTCTTTTGACTGATTATTGCGACTCTCTTGGGGCTGAAATATCAAGGGTTATAAATTATTTTAGAACTAGAAAGATTTCAGGAATCATACATAGGGTTGTTCTTATAGGCGGGGGATCAGAAATAAAGGAAATGGACAAGTATCTACAAGGTTTGCTTGGTGTGGACGTTGAATACTTCAAAAAACTTGAAAAGATTAATTTGTACTCAAACGATTCCAAGAATGTTTTAAATGATATTGGAAGAATTGCGCCCGCCATGGGAGCCATATTGAGGAGGGCGGGAAATGAGTAAATTGATGTTTGCCAAAAAAATGCCTTCAAAACGTGATTACCTTAAAAAGGCAATTAATCTTATACCGGATGATTTAAATAATCGGAAGAAAAAAAATACAAGAAGGCTGCTTTATTCTTTGGTCGCAATCCTGCTTATAGGATCAATAGCGGGATACTACGTATATCTTAATAATGAACTAAATAATAAACTTGAAGAAAAAGCGGAAATAGAAAAAATCATAATGGAACTTACCGCAACAGAGAATGACCAGGGATTGATTCTATACCTTAACTCCAGAATAGAAGCCAAGTCGAAAGCAATAATGGAATTTGAACTTATTTCACCGAAGGTGGTTCCAATTCTCAATTCCCTCGAAAACAATATGCCTGCAAAGTTAAGCTTTACAAGCCTGAGTAAAACTGAAACAGGGCTGGCCATTGAGGGTCAAGCGGCTTCACAGGAAGTGATAGCTGAATTGCTTCACAATCTTAAAAACGAAGAATTGTTTGAATATGTAGTTGTTGAAACAATTTCAAAAAATTCTTTAGAAAATGCTTCGGATTATTATTTTACAATGCAATGCCAATTTAAAAATGAAGGAGGCGATAACGATGACTCTATCTAAACGAGAAAAAAGCCTTCTTGCCGTATTACTTACATTCATTGCACTTTTTCTTTTCTATAAGTTCATCTATTTGCCTAAGCTTGCCCAAATAGATGCAGTAGACGCAGAAATTGCTGAAGATAAAGATTTTCAAGCTCGACTCGAAAAAAGCGTAAGCAGCAACGAGGACATCGAAGCTTCTATTCACAGCATGAAAGTCAAGGTTAAGGAAATGAACCGCCTCCTTCCTATGCGTATATATCAGGAAGAAATAATTCTTTACTTGGAAGATCTCCTAGGCACTTATGACATAACCGTTGAAAACATAAGCTTTTCTACAGAATCGATTATTGATGAAGCATTAAATGAAACCCCGACAGAGGATTCGGTGGAATCAATGTTAAACGATTACGAAGAAGGTAAAAAGCCTAAGAGTCTTGAAGAACTTAAAAAGGTAGGCGAGGAAATTCCTGAAATTTCCGATGAAGAGGAGATTTTATCAATCAAGCAATTCGATGCTGTAATAGATTTTTCAGGAAAATATCTGGATTTGAAGGACTTTGTTGATAAAATGGAAAGCAACAACAGGCTGATAGGCATACACAATCTTGATGTAATGTCCGATGAGGGATCCATAAGTGGCAACATGGTTGTTAGCTTCCCATTCTACGAGGACGGGTCGCTCAACAAATTGCTTTGGGAAATAGAAAACAGTTATGGAAAACCGGACTTGTTCAAGATTGCGGACGCAAGCACCTACACATATGGATATACGCCTGACCTTACGGAATTTAACCGTTCCGATTTCTACCTCTTCCTGGATCCGGTGGAAAGTGTATTACCGACTGCCACTTTTGGCAAAACGCCTTTTAACTATACGGCAATATACAATGATGCAAATACAAAGGAAACCATAAAGCTTGTTTTGAAAAAAGAAGATTCAGGCTATTCTTACAGATATGAAAATAGTGTTTCAACTTATCCGTCTAAGAAAGATTTGTTCATATCCTTTGAACCGTCAAACAGCAAAGTCATTCTTAATGTATATGTAAGGTCCGGCGAAGGGGACAAACCCATTCCCGGAGCAATGCTTCTTATAGAAAACGAAACCGAGTTTCCACTCTATATACATGTTATTGGAGACAATCCGGAAGACCCAATTTTTGAATACAGATCGATTAAAGGCGATGTTCGCGAGACAAGAATACCATAGTTATTACTAAACATTTATTAACCATATGCCAAGAAAGGAAGGTGCGTCATGAAAAATGAAAAAGGTTTTACTCTCATTGAACTTGTAGTAAGCATTGCGGTGCTTTCAGTCTTGATTGTGCCTTTCTTCGGCATTTTTACAAATGCCGCTAAGCTCGACATGAGGTCTAATAAAGATTTGACAGCAAACTATTTGGCTCAGCAGCTTGCATCGGAAGCAAAGGAAAATTCCACAGATCATTCAACTTATTGGACTGATTCAAGTTGGATAGAAAATCCTATCGGAGTTTTTACAAAGAATTCGCTTGTGGATGACAATGGTAATTACGGCGAATATTCGGCTGTACTGACCTATGGTGATTTTGCTCATTC
>CAZTZB010000136.1:0-2965 GCA_964617505.1 uncultured Peptostreptococcaceae bacterium
CGAATGCCATCTTGGCTATTGCAGGCGCCAATCCTCCGCCGTCAAGTGCATAAGCAGAAACTGCATGTTTCTTGCCAATAAGATTACGGACTCTTTCATTCATTTCCTTAAGCTTCTCAAGATCTACAAGTCCCTCTGCATTTCTTTGAACAAATACTCTTACAACCGGGTTACCCGCGCTTTTAAATTCAGGAGAAATAGCATTTTTAGCTTTTCCAACTGAAACTGCAAATGAAATAAGAGACGGCGGAACATTAAGGTCATTGAATGTTCCACTCATCGAATCCTTGCCGCCTATTGCGGGAACGTCCATCCCTTCCTGAACCTTGAATGCTCCGAGGAGGGCTGCAAATGGTTTGCCCCATTTTTCCGGGTTTTTTCCAAGCTTCTCGAAATATTCTTGAAGAGAAAGTCTTGCCTTGCTTGAATCTCCACCCATGGTTGTAATCTTTGAAAGCGAATGTGCCACGGAATAGAATGCCCCGTGGAATGGACTCCAACTTGCAAGTCTCGGGTCAAAACCATATGCCATGAAGGTGCAATCGTCTGTTTCTCCTTTAAGCACGGGTAACTTTGCAGCCATTCCCTGAGCAGGTGTCATCGCGTAGCTTCCTCCGTATGGCATCAGCACAGTACCTGCACCCACAGAAGAATCGAACCTCTCGGTAAGTCCCTTCTTGGATGCTTGGTTAAGGTCGCCAATGGCTCCAAGCCACAGTTCTTTACCCTCAATACCTGAAAGAAACTCAGGCATTTTGTCAAAATAATCATTATTCAAGGGTGCTTTAACCCTAATCTCTGTAGTTTGCTTAATTCCATTACTATCAAGGAAGGTCCTTGATATATCAAGAATGCTCTTTCCTCGCCACTTCATCACGAGTCGTCCCGTGTCTGTAACACGCGCCACTAGGGTAGCTTCAAGATTTTCGGCATCTGCAAAGGCCTTAAATTTTTCTAGATTTTCAGGTTCTATTACAACCGCCATGCGTTCCTGCGATTCAGATATTGCTAGCTCGGTGCCATCGAGTCCATCGTATTTCTTTGGAACTGCATCAAGGTCAATGTCAAGGCTTGGCGCAAGTTCTCCAATAGCCACCGAAACACCTCCTGCTCCGAAATCATTGCATACCTTTATCATTGATGAAAGCTCGGCATTTCTAAAAAGCCTCTGTATCTTTCGTTCGGTAGGCGCATTCCCCTTTTGAACCTCGGCCCCGCATGTAAGAAGGGATTCCTCCGTATGTTCCTTTGAGGAGCCTGTTGCTCCCCCGCAACCGTCACGGCCGGTCTTTCCTCCTACGAGTACTATTAAATCTCCTGGAAGCGCAGATCCCCTTAATACATTGGATCGTGGTGCTCCGGCTATAACCGCCCCAACTTCCATGCGCTTTGCTACAAACCCCGGATGGTAAAGCTCGGATACCTGTCCTGTAGCAACTCCTATCTGGTTTCCATATGAGCTGTATCCGGCAGCTGCCTCCGTCGTTATTTTCCTTTGTGACAACTTGCCAGGAAGTGTTTCCGAAAGCGGTATTCTCGGATCTCCGCTGCCAGTTACCCTCATTGCCTGGTAGATATAGCTTCTACCGGAAAGAGGATCCCTTATGGCTCCTCCGAGACAGGTTGCGGCTCCACCGAAAGGCTCTATTTCTGTAGGATGGTTGTGTGTCTCGTTCTTGAACATAACGAGCCATTCCTCCGGTTTTCCGTCCACCTCTATTTCTGCTATAATCGAGCAGGCGTTTATCTCTTCGGTTTCCTCAAGGTCTTGAAGAAGACCCTTCCTCTTCATAAGACGCATACCCATGGTTGCTATATCCATCAGGCATCGGTCTTTCTTTTTATCTCCGTATACATACTTGCGTGCATTTTCATATGACTGGAAGGCTTCCTTAACCGGTTTGTTAAGGGGAGAGTCTTCTATGTCTATCGAAATTATTTCAGTGGCAAAGGTAGTATGACGGCAATGATCCGACCAGTATGTGTCTACAACCTTAAGCTCGGTTATTGTAGGATTTCTTTTCTCCTCATCTCTAAAGTACTTTTGGCAGAAGACGAGGTCATCATAGCTCATTGCAAAACCAACCTCATCCATAAATGTCTTAATCTCTTTTGCATCGAACTCAGTAAAACCAGTCACCACAGCAACATCTTCCGGTTCATAGGTTTCCATTTCAAGGCTTATGGGCTTAAGAAGCGAAGCTTCTCTCGAATCAACCGGGTTTATCATGTATTTTTTTACCGCATCTAATTCGTTAGTATCAAGGTTTCCCTTAAGAACATAAATCTTTGCCGCAGATACAGCAGGCTTTTCCTTACGGGTCAATATCTGAACGCATTGGGCTGCCGAGTCTGCTCTCTGGTCGTATTGTCCCGGCAAATATTCTACCGCAAAATAATTTTCGTCCTTCTCAACTTCAAGTGTCTCGTAATATACATTATCAACATTCGGCTCCGAAAAAATCGTAAATGCTGATTGCTCAAAGGCTTCCTCTTCCATTCCCGAAACATCGTATCTGTTTATTATTCTAACGCCTTCAAGCACTTTAAGATTTAAACTTCTTTTTAGGTCGTTAAGCAGATGGACAGCATCCACATCAAAGCCTTTTTTCTTTTCGACAAAGATTCTTCTAACTGTATTTTTCATATAACCACCCTTATCCATTGTGTTCCCGGTTATTTTACCTGATTGCAAATTTTTAAACTCTTATTCTTTTAATAAAAGAAGGATAGCCCAACATACACTTGCCTCGGGCTATCCAAAAATGAGTAGCTCCTTAAAAAAAACAGACTCAAAACCGGTTTCACGCACATAGTGAAAAACCAGCCTGAGTCGTGACTGCATCCTCCACTTCTAGTCGGACAATTTACGGCAGTCCGATAGAGACTTCTAATCCATATCATTAGAATTATAAAAGTGAAACCCAACATAATGATAACAAAGGAATCTCTGCGATTCAATAGA
>CAZTZB010000137.1:0-2959 GCA_964617505.1 uncultured Peptostreptococcaceae bacterium
CCATTTCCCTTTCGGCGACTCTGTTATAATATCATGGGCACCTTTGCATGTCAACAGCTTTTTTACGGTTTTTATATTTTTTATTTTTATTTACTATATTGCCATCTTAGTAGGCGATTTTTATGAGTTTATATATGCCTTTAAAATATCGAGATCCGCCATATATATCGATTTCAATGAACGGTTGTATATCACCGCTGCAGGATGGTACAAAGGGAACACTTCAAAGTTTAAATTACATCTTTCTAGAGGTCTCCCATGGACATCGCTTATAACAAGCTTTTCATCTCCTGTCACTGCTCTGAGTGCAGTATTTCCCAATGTGACAACCATTTTGGGCCCTATAATTTTCAGCTCTTCAATAAGATGTCCCTTAAAAAACAACAGTTCTTCTTTATTGGGAGGCCGATTGTTTTTACGGCCTGTTTTTGCATTTATTTTAAAAGGCCTCGTTTTTACTACATTCGTGATATAAATATCCTTTCTTTCAAGCCCAATAATTTCGAGAAATTCATCTAAATTTTTTCCAGCTTGTCCAACGAAAGGTCTGCCAAGCTCTACTTCTTTCGAACCGGGCGCCTCTCCTAACAATACGAGCCTAGCTTCAGAATTGCCCTCTCCGTGGACTATGCTGCCGTATTTTGAGTCTTTCAATTGATCCCTGAGTCTTATTATGGCTTTTTCTTTCATCAATTTCCCTCCCCTTATAGCTTCTTCCCTTCTTTCAATTTTATAAAACCTATTTTATCATTATATAACACTTTACCCTTTGTTTTTATCTTTATAAAAAAAGATGCCGCAAGCGGCACCTTTAATGATTTTGCTAATATTTTAATTGTTTTGCTTAAGATATTCCATTGCAAATCCAAAGTAGAGAGCCATACCATTCGCTAGGCTTTCCTCATTAATGTCAAATTTAGGATGGTGATGAGGGAAACTCCGTCCTTTTTCCTCATGTCCGCTCCCAACAAAGGCTATTGCTCCCGGAATCTTCTGAAGATAATACGCCATATCCTCACTACCTGTTGTCTTTTCCTGAAATACTAGGTTTTCCTCTCCTACAATTCTTTTTCCAACGCCTCTTGCCAACTCGGCAATATCGGGATTATTTATTGTAGCCGGCATTGCCTCTTCAATTGTTACAACGGCTTTTGCCCTATAGCTTTCCGCCGTCATCTCGGCTTGTCTTTTTATAGCTTCTCCTGTTCGCTTCCTGGCTTCCTCAGAGAAGCACCTAAATGTTCCTTCCATATGTGCCTTATCGGGAATAACATTGAAACGCGTGCCAGCCTTCATTTCTCCAATTGTAAAAACTACCGAATCTAATGGACTTTTCTCCCTGCTTAATATGGTTTGTGAATTCATAATAAATGAAGAAGCTACTACAACCGGATCAACGGTCTGGTTTGGAAGAGACCCGTGACCCCCCTTTCCGATGAAATCAATATATACGACGTCTCCTGAAGCCATCCTCGGACCTGGCTGTATATTCATTTTGCCTGCCGGAATATCATTCCACAGGTGTATGCCCAAAATTGCATCAACCCCATCTAAAGCCCCGTCTTCAATCATTTTTTTGGCTCCACCTGCTTTTTCTTCGGCGGGCTGAAAAAGCAGCTTTACCGTTCCCGCAATCTCCTTTTGGACTGCTTTCAGCGCTTTAGCTGTTCCTAGGAGCATTGCTGCGTGACCATCGTGTCCGCACGCATGCATTACTCCATCACTTTGTGACTTGTAAGAAACATCGTTTTCCTCTGTAATAGGAAGGGCATCTATATCGGCTCTAAGTCCCACAACCGCGCCTGGTAAAGCACCTTTTATTGTTGCCACAACGCCAGTTCTAGCACAAGATTTCCATAGAATTCCCATCTTATCCAACTCTTCTTTTATCCTTTTGGAAGTCCTTATTTCTTTCCAACTGAGTTCAGGATTCTCGTGAAATTCTCTTCTCATTGAAATAACATATTCCTTTTGCAATTTAAGCAGTTCATTATATTTCATATTATTCTCGTCCCTTTCACTGGTTTAAAAAGTCTATAGCATACTGGGCATACACTGCAGCTGCAACCTCAAGTCCATCCTCATCCATATCAAATTTGGAATGATGATGAGGGTAAAGTGGAATTTTCGCTTCATTATTTATACCAACGAAAGCAAATGCTCCCGGCACCTCTTTTAGATAGAAGGAAAAGTCTTCCCCTCCCGTTGTTTTTTCAAACTTAACGAGACCTTCTTTTCCAAATAATTTTTCGACAGCTTTTTCTCCGATTGCTGACATCTCCGGGTTATTGATTGTTGGAAGTACAAGCTCTTTGTAATCAAGGACCGCCTTAGCTCTATAGCTTTCGGCTGTTTTTTCAACCACTCTTTTTATTTGCGACTCGAAGGCATTATTCACATCCATGCTAAAGCAACGAGTAGTACCTTCTAGATATGCCTCTCCCGCCAACACATTGAAGCGGGTTCCGGCATTGAATATCCCAATGGTTACTACCGCAGGATCCAGTGGGCTAATTTCCCTAGCTACCAGCGACTGAAGATTCATAACTATTGCCGAGCCAACTACAACCGAATCGACTCCCTGATGGGGCATGCTACCGTGTCCGCCCTTGCCTGTAATATTGATATTGAATATGCCCGCCGATGCCATTCTTGGTCCTGCTTCTAATGAAACTTGTCCGGTAGGCAAACCGTTCCAAAGATGGATGCCAAAGATTCCATCCACTCCCTCAAGCTCTCCTTCATCTATCAGTTTCTTTGCTCCCTTGGCAACCTCTTCGCCAGGTTGGAACAAAAGTTTCACGCTTCCATTAAAGGTATCTGATTCTTCCTTAAGTATTTTAGCCGCAGTTAAAAGTCCTGCAGCATGACCGTCATGTCCGCACCCATGCATGAATCCAGGATTTTGCGATTTATATGACACTTCGTTCATTTCTTGTAAATCGAGAGCATCAATGTC
>CAZTZB010000138.1:0-2793 GCA_964617505.1 uncultured Peptostreptococcaceae bacterium
ATCAGACCATATATCAGCAAAGAAGTTGTGTATGCCTAGAGATTACAGGCTGTATCTGGATGATATCCTTGAATCAGTTGAGAAGATTACAGAATATGTAGCAGGTATGGATTATCCCTGTTTTGCTTCGGATCAGAAGACGATCGACGCAGTTGTAAGAAACCTTGAAATAATTGGAGAGGCGGCAAAGAATCTCCCAGACGATATGAAATCAACAATGTCTGATATAGAATGGCGAAAAATCACAGGGCTGCGAAATATTCTGGTACATGAATATTTTGGAATTAACAAAGAAATCATCTGGGACATAGTTCAGAACAAAATCTCAATGCTGAAATCTGCCTGTGAGAAAATGCTTACAGATATATAGTTGGTGGTTGTAATGGTATCACAGGCGGAAAACCAGATGCTCCCAAATCATTGTTTGCAAGCCATTTCTTTCTCCAATCGCCGTCTCCCGATTGGAGAAAATGTCATCAAACTCTGCGACCTCTGTGCCTCCCTGTCGGGCATAGTTGAAAACGACGTGTCCGGCGTAGCCTTAGCGTAGACGGAAGCCTGATGCGGTAAGTTTATCTGTTGTTTTTTTTCATTTCCGAAATCCGAAATTCTAAATTCGAAATCTTTAAACCTTCTGCCTGAGATCTTGTTCTCCAAGTCATGGCCTGCCTGGGATCATGTTCACAAAGTCTTGCTCTGCCTTCTGCCTAGGATCTTGTGCCCCAAGTCTCGATTCTTTCTCTGCGGTGAATTATTTCTTTTGGTTAGTTTCCTTCTGCCTCAGGTCTAGAGCTAACTGGTTTGACTGCCTGGGATCATGTTCACAAAGTCTTGCTCTGCTTTCCATGTCCTGCGTAGCCTTAGCGAAGCGGGATGCCTAGGGTCCTGCTCCCCAAGTCCTGCTCTCTAACCCTTTGACATCTAAATATATTCGGCGTAGAATGGCGACATTGAATGAAATGGTAAATTGATTATTATGTGGGGGTAATTCAATAAGTGCTGCATTTTCTGCCAAAGCCAATAGAAGTTTGGGATACTATGAGTGCTCCATGGTTAAAAACTTATGTAAAAAGCAAGAACTGATCCCCAACGCCATTTTTGATTATAATGAGCGCTTTATCGGATTGAATGCCGATTTTTTAGCACAGTTGAAATAGGAATTGAAGTTAACTGTTCTGATTGCTGAAAACTTACAGAAGGTGAAATTGGTATGAGTGGAAATGAATTGATTAAAAACGAAGAAATTCAAAACAGGATTTATACCCTCCGAGATGTTCAGGTAATGCTGGATAAAGATTTAGCCATTTTTTATGGTGTAAAACCAATCAGACTAAGAGAACAGGTAAAAAGAAATATCAAGCGATTTCCCTTAGATTTCATGTTTCAACTCACGGAAGAAGAGGTCGATCTTATGGTATCGCAAAATGCGATACCTTCAAGGCAGTATCTGGGCGGCTCACTTCCCTTTGTTTTTACAGAACAGGGTGTTGCGACTATTTCATCAGTTCTTACCAGTGAAAGAGCGATTGAAGTTAATATCCAAATTATGCGAGCTTTTGTAGCCATGCGACGGTTTATTGCTTCAAATGCAAAGATTTTTCAACGTCTTGATACCGTGGAAAGAAAACAGATAGAATATAAAGCAGAAACCGACCAGAAATTTGAACGAATTTTCAATGCCATTGAGAAGCGAAGCATAAAACCAAAACAAGGTATCTTTTTTGATGGCCAGGTTTTTGATGCCTATCAGTTTGTTTCCGACCTGATACGCACTGCCGATAACTCAATAATTCTAATCGATAACTATGTTGATGATACGGTATTGACGTTATTCTCAAAACGAAAAAAAGGGGTTTTGCTCACTGTTCTCACCAAAACAGTCACGAAGCAATTGGAACTGGATGTTAAAAAATACAATGATCAATTTCCAAAAGCAGAGGTTAAGAAATTCAGCAATTCCCACGACCGTTTTGTGATCATTGATAATTCAACCGTATACCATGTAGGCGCATCTCTGAAAGACTTGGGAAAGAAATGGTTTGCGTTCTCGAAGATGGATATCGGGGCATTTGAGATGCTTACAAGATTAAGGAAGATTTGATAATGCGAACTAGTTCCGATCCGATCTGACAGAGTATACCCGTCCCACAGTCTGTTTTTCTCCAGTCTTTCCCAGTGCCTAGTGCCCAGCGCCTCATAGAATCCTGCTCCCCAAGTCTCGATATTATTTGTTCTGGATACTGAATTCTGTCTTTCAAATCCTCAATTCGAAATGTCTTTTCCCTACATTACGAGGCATGAAGTTGTTTTTCATGGAGATTCTATTGTTTGTCGCCGTCTCCCGACAAATAATAAGTTTTTTTTCTCTGCGACCGCCGCGCCTCCCTGTCGGGCATAGTTGAAAACGACGTGTCCGGCGTAGCCTTAACGTAGACGGAAGCCTGATGCGGTAATACAGTTCCAAGCCTTTTCATTCTGTCCGCCCAGCGCCCAGAGCCTGCCTTTATCCAATCCGCAATTCGAAATTAATATTCTCTCTCCCTCTGGTCTCTTTGCTTGTTTATAATAGGCTCATCACACTAAAGCATACGTGAATTCATGCAAGGCATAGATTTTCAGTGCGAAGAACTCTCTATCGCTGAAGAGAATAGACCTATGCGGCGTCAAAGTGCCGGCGAAAAAGCACGTTACGTGCAGGGCGTTATTCAAGAATAGTTCATTCTCGCGCCAAGTCATGGAAGCCGCCAAGGAATCAACAATGACCTTCCCCCGCTCATATTCAGTCTTTCTTTG
>CAZTZB010000139.1:0-1958 GCA_964617505.1 uncultured Peptostreptococcaceae bacterium
TTATTTTCAGTCGACCGGCCTTCTGGTGCAGGACGGAAAATCGCCGACCCCGGATCATGAATGGGTGCTTGAAGGCCTCGAACTTCGTCACGCTGATGACACGGTCGTTTTGCGGGCAGGGGTGGGGATGGTCGGATATTTTGCCGGCCCCGAGGTTACCATCGTTGATCGGCACGCTCTATCCGACGCGTTTCTTGCCCGTCTCCCTACCTGGCAGCCGTATCACTGGCGGGTCGGACATTACAACCGACAGTGTCCTGACGGTTATCTGGAGAGCCTGCGAGAAGACAGCAACCTTATCAGAGACGACAGTCTGCGCGAGTACTATGATCATTTCAAGGTTGTCATTAGCGGCTCGCTCTTTGACTGGCGCAGATTCGGGGAGATCCTCAAATTCAATTTCGGTTGGTACGATCACCTGGTCGACGCCTACTGGTCACAGCCGACTCTTGTCGTTGAATACCGCGAAGTGACCTCGGCCCCGCCCGACGGCACGCCGTGGAATTCACGGCGTTGTTTTCAATTGCCGCCCGGCGGAATGAGAGTGAATTTCTCTCAGACCCAGCACGATCGCGTCCTGGAAATCAGCACGGACGCCAACGACGAGTACGAAGTCCGTTTCCTGCGTGACACCGTCTGCCTGTTGTGCCGGTCGATTCCGGTGCGACAGAGTGACCTCGGCGGACTGAAGACCGACTACCTTCCCATTGACAGCCTCGTTGCTGCCGAAGGCTTTGACAAAATCGACATTGTTGGTGGTGGCCCTGGCAACGTTTGGGCTGTCGGCCATCTTGTCCTTTTCACTCCGAGGCAGAATGATCTCATTGCCACTCTGATCGATCGCTGCGTCGGGCCGGATGAGAATTTTCTCACAGAACCTGAACTGCCGGCCTATGGGTATCTTTACGATGCTACTGTCGCGCTTCGCCGCGCCAGAGTCACCGAAAAGGCAGATTCGCTAGTGTTCTATATGGCCTTTGAGGCGCTTCGCGCCATATCGACGAAGTACCGGGTGTTTTTCCACGTTGTCGAAACTGCCGATGGTGATCGGTTTCACAACTTCGACTTCCGACTGAATAGCGCCACCACATCGTGGAGCCCGGGGCAGCCGGTCCTCGCGCGACGAGCGATTCCCCGGTTGGAAGGTCCGCTGAGCTACCGTATCGGGTTTTTCAACGGTGATGGCCGACTGGGGAAACCGTATCAATCCGAGCTGGACCCGTAGCCGAAGGAGTGGAAGTCGTGCCGGGTGACGCTCGCAACACACATTTTGGAATCGTATTCAGGCTTGATCGCGACAACTGGCCGATTGCCGCGCCTGCCTTACTGGGCATGGCAGCAATGATACTCTGGCTGGTGGTCGCCGCAGCTCGCCTGACCTATCCATACGAACTGGAGTGGATGGAAGGCGCCGTCGTCGATCACGTCTGTCGCCTTCTTCGGGGCGAGCCTCTTTATGTCGCTCCGTCGGTCGATTTCATCCCCCAAATCTACACGCCCCTGTATTTTTATCTGACCGCCCTCTTGTCGCTCATCACCGGGCCGGGTTTTCTCCCGGCGCGAATGCTCGGAATAACCGGCACTCTGGTTACCTTGGTCGGCATGATTCTCCTGGTTCGGCGAGAAACCGGGTCCGTCCTTTGGGGACTGACGGCCGCGGGCATTCTCGCTGCCGCCTACGAGACAACCGGATGCTGGTACGATATTGCGCGGGTGGACATGGTATTTCTTGCCTTTGTTGTCTGGGCTTTATTGGTTGCGAGAACTTACGACGGAACACGGGCAGGTGTATTGACCGGACTACTGTTTGGAATGGCCTTCCTGGCAAAGCAGTCCGCCGTCGTGGTCGCCTTCCCGATCGGGGTCTACTTAGCGTTGTTCGACCGGCGGGCCTTAGTGGCTATGGTGCTTTCCTCGGGGGTGATTGCCGGCGGGACGACGCTGCTTTTGGACTGGCT
>CAZTZB010000139.1:1989-2788 GCA_964617505.1 uncultured Peptostreptococcaceae bacterium
GGTCAACATCTCATGCACCAGTCGGTTTACACTACCTTCTGGACACTGGACTTGTTCCCTTCGTTGCCCGTCGCTCTGGGATTGGCCGTGGCATTTTTTTCGTTCCAATTCCGAGTCGGCTTCAATCGCACGGGAGTCTTCTGGTTGCTCGCTTCACTCGGCTTAATGGGAGCCTCGCTAATGAGCCGGCTACATACAGGCGGCTGGATCAATGTCCTGATTCCGGCCGTGATGAGCCTCGCTCTTCTGAGTGGGCTGGGCGGCGCGGTTCTCTTTCACCAGTTCTGGAACGGAAAATCGCTTCTGTCCAGGCTTGCCGGATGGATGCTTATCCTGTTGGTCGGTCTTCAGTTTGCCACGCTGGCCTACAACCCGCTCAATCAGCTGCCGACCCAAGAGGACAGAGAAGCTGGCGACAGACTCATTCACTCCGTGGCGGCCGTCGAAGGCGAGGTGTTGCTTCCATTTCATGGCTGGTACGCCACGATGGCCGGGAAAAATCCAGCGTTTCATCAGATGGCTCTGAACGATCTGAGGAAGGGAGACGTGCTGACCTACCGAGTTCTTGATGGTGCTTTGCGCAAGGCCCTTACCTCTGGTGATTGCGCTGCGGTAGTGACCGACCGTCCTTGGTTTGACGCGATTTTAAACGATTACTATCGGCCGGACAGCATCTCATACCCGACGGATAACACCTTTGTTCCTGTCACAGGTTATCGCGTCCGACCCGAAGTAATCTGGCGGCGCAAATGAGTTGGGTTAGGGCTGGTGGTTTGACCTGCCCTGATCGTAGGGCAGG
>CAZTZB010000140.1:0-2753 GCA_964617505.1 uncultured Peptostreptococcaceae bacterium
TTCTACGTTCTACTACTTTTCTTCTCCTGTTTCTACGCAGTTTTCTTCATAGGAAATCCAGTCGCTAAGGCTACCCGCATATAGGCGAACAGGCAAACCCAATTCTCTTAGAGCAACAAAGTTGCGCGCTCCAGCGATACCGCTTCCGCAATAACTTATTATTTCATCTAAACCATCGAATGCTTCATAAAGTTTTGCAAGGCTTTCATTATCCTTAAGGACGCATTCCCCTGCCATATTTATAGAGCTTGGATAACTTTTAGCCGATGGAATATGTCCGGCTTTTGCATAAAGCGGTTCATACTCTCCCGTAAAACGATTATGCGCTCTTCCATCGATTATAGCCGTAGCTTTTTTATTCTTGCAAGACAAAACGTAGTCCATATCGCAATAAATGGATTCATCTATTTTTATGCTAATTTTCCCAATGGATTCCGCCTTAGGCACTTCTATGGAAGAAGCTCCGCCTTCTGATACCCATCCATTCCAGCCACCCTCAAGGATATGTACATTTTTCATTCCAATGTACTTCATTTGCCAAAATGCACGAGCCGATCCATATATATTATCATCGTATAAAACTATTGTTGTAAGATCAGATATGCCTATGGCCTCCAATTTTCCAACAAAAACCTCTGTGTTTGGAACAGGTCTTGCTCCACCATTCACTTTCTTGTCTCCACATATATCCTTGTTGACATCTAGAAAAAATGCTCCTTCAATGTGCTTTTCCATGTAGGCCTTTTCGCCGTATTCGGGATTAAACAAATCGAAGCGACAGTCTATAATAATAATATTTTTATCCTTAAGCCTCTTCTTTAGCTCATCAATTTTTATAAATGTATTCATCGTCTCTCCCTCTTCCATTTTTTTGGCTCATTTAATTTTAGCACCAAATTACTTCAATGGGAAGAATATCTAGCACATAGCTCTGTGAACAATTTCCATTCGCGGTTTAGTTTTTAAAGCTATGAACAGGCGCAGGAATTCTTCCGCCTCGTGCTATGAACAATTCGCTTGAGAAGGGATTCACCTTCATTATAGGAGCCGTTCCAAGGAGTCCTCCAAACACGGCCTCCTCCCCAAAGCCCTTTCCATAGACAGGTATTACACGAACCGCTGTTGTTTTGTTGTTAATCATACCAATTGCGGCTTCGTCCGCTATAATTCCGGATATGGTCGCAGCAGGCGTATCCCCCGGTATTGCAATCATATCTAATCCTACAGAGCATACGCAGGTCATTGCTTCCAGCTTATCAAGAGACAAGGCACCATTTCGAACGGCTTCTATCATTCCCTCATCCTCACTTACAGGAATAAAGGCTCCACTTAGTCCACCCACATGCTCTGCCGCCATTATTCCGCCTTTTTTCACTGCATCGTTGAGCATGGCAAGGGCCGCTGTAGTACCATGGGTTCCCGTAGCTTCAAGTCCCATTTCTTCGAAGATTCTTGCGACAGAATCCCCTACAGCCGGGGTGGGAGCGAGGGACAAATCCACTATACCAAATGGTACTTCGAGCATTTCAGCAGCCTCTTTAGCCACTAGTTGCCCTGCCCTTGTAATCTTGAATGCCGTTTTCTTAATTGTCTCGGCAACCTCGTCAAAGGTTCTCCCTCTTACTTTTTCAAGCGCCGATTTTACTGCTCCCGGACCACTTACTCCAACATTTATAACGCAGTCTGCCTCTCCAATTCCGTGGAAGGCTCCCGCCATGAAGGGATTATCTTCCACAGCATTGCAAAATACAACTAGTTTGGCGCAACCTATGCTGTCGTACTCTCTTGTAAGATATGCCGTTTTCTTAACGATTTCACCCATCATATTCACTGCATCCATGTTTATACCAGAACGCGTAGTCCCAACATTTACAGATGAGCACACCCTTTCTGTAACAGAAAGGGCCTCGGGTATGGAATCTATGAGTATCCTATCTCCCTTGGAAAACCCCTTTTGCACAAGAGCAGAGAAACCCCCTATGAAATTTACTCCCGTCTCACGCGCCGCCCTGTCCATCATCTTGGCGTAGGCTACATAGTCGCTGTCTGAAGAAGCACCTGCAACAAGGGCAATTGGGGTTACGGAAATCCGTTTGTGTATTATGGGTATGCCATACTTGCCCGCAATGTCCTCCCCGGTTTTTACAAGCTTTTCCGCCTTTCGCACTATCTTTTCGTACATTTTACTTCTGGCTTTCTCACCGTCTCCGTCGCAGCAGTCAAGAAGTGATATTCCCATTGTGATTGTTCTTATATCTAGATTTTCCCGATCAATCATTTTTATTGTTTCCATTATCTTTTTATACTGTGTCATGTTTGCTCCTCCTATACTTGATGCATAGCATTGAATATTTTTTCATTCTGTACTCGTATGTCCATCTCAATGCTTTCCCCTACTCTCTCCAGCTTTTCCTTCAATTCCACAAAAGAAATTTTCATTGAGGATATGTCTGCCATCATGATCATTGCAAAATAATCCTGCATTATGGTTTGGCTTATGTCCACTATATTGACATCGTTCTCCCAAAGTGTCTTTGAAACATTTGCTATTATACCTGTTTTGTCTTTTCCAATAACCGTTATTACAGTCTTCATTTTATTCCCTCCATGTTTTTTTACAATAAAAAAGAGACTATCAAGAGTCTCTCCGAGATTAGGCAATCGACAAAAAACAAGGCATAGCCGTGCTTTTACGAATCCCCTGTCCTTTTGCCTGAGAGTTTCACCATTTACGGCTTTCCCCTTCGGCGCTC
>CAZTZB010000141.1:0-2682 GCA_964617505.1 uncultured Peptostreptococcaceae bacterium
CCATCTGGTTACGGGGCAGACGGACAACAAGGCCGGATTCTTCATCGACATACCAGCGTTGTGGGAATGAGTTTTCGGGTTCTTCGGAACGGGCAAGGCAAGCTGCCCTTGACGTTTCGGTATGGATTTTCCCATCGTCCGAAAGTGTATAGTAAGTCATTGGCTCACCAAATTTCGTGCGATGCGGAATGGGGGTGGTTCTGAAAGTGTTGTTTTGGCTCATGGTTGACTCCTTTCGAATATGCAAGGAGCCAAGCGAGAGATATATGAAGAGCCGAATGCTTACAAAACACAAAAGACCGGATGATTACGAATTTGCGTTTCGTAAATCATCCGGCCATTTGGTAGCTCGCACTCGGCTCCGTTGCTCGGTATGAGTTGATTAATTTAATTACGACTCAGATAAGGTTAAAGGGCTTTCTGTAGTCGTCTGGGTTCTGATGTTTGCTTTGCCAGACCTACTGGCTCACGTTCGATTGCTACTATGTTGCGGCAATGAATGCATTTGGTTTTTACAACTGTTCGTTCACGCCATTCAAGGTCAAATATCCTTTTGTGGCACTTCGGGCATTTAACTGTTTCTTGCATAAAACCTCCTTTCCCACAAACAAGCTAATCAGCTATGTTGCGAAGTATTTAAGTAAAAAAATAGCCATATTTATGCAATTACTCACGCAAATAGTAACCTCTCTCAATAAGACGGATTTCAGTGGATTGTTTTGATACTTTGAAAAAACTGGCTAACTCATTAACAAGCCAATGATACTTAGATTGCCAATGAATACTTGGGAATTTTGTAGTAGAAAAGTCCTCAATAAATTGCTTTGCCATATCGTCAAATTGTACTGGAGGCATAAGGATACGAGGAGCGATGCCTCGCGCTTGCCACTCCATCCAATCTTCGTCCAACCAGTCCGCCTTACTGGATTCATCGTATTTGTCGAAGCCGCTACGAACTGTAATAGCGTTTTGGGGAACGACCACCGAAGCGGCGATATAGTAATCTCGATGTTTATGCCAGTGGAACGCTTCGTGAGCGATGGTATTATTCTTGCAGCCTTCATTGCGCTTTTCGATTGTATCAGGGTCGATAATCATAGTACCGTAGCGCACCTTCACGCTTTGATACTCATCTGTTTCCTTTACATAAATTTCTTCAATACCACTGGTAAAGCACATTTGACCCAATACACTAAAATCCTCAGATAAACGTCTTTCAACTACTCGCAAGCCCATGCGCTTGCGGGCAATTTCCAAGATAGGTACTGCCATTGGACTCTGCAGTGCCTCTGGATAGTACCTCTCTAAAAATTCTATAGCCTCTTTATCAAAATCATTTCTGGAAATATGCGGAGCATTTGAATCAAGTAATACTGCCATCTACATTCCTCCCATTTACTGTTCCTCATCCTGTTTATTGATTTCCTCACATACCTTCTTCCAAAAAGCATCGCCAAGATTCTTCTCGGTTGCTCGGCGTAATGCTTTTCTGACATGAGGTAACTGCGTTGACATTAGGTATTCCGGCAAATCGGGAGCAGCAGAATCCCTATCCCTTCCGGCAAGATCAAGCATTTCTTCTTTTTCGTCCGATGTTAATTGAAGCACAGCGGCTATTTTTTCGAGAATATGAATCTCAGGCGGATTGCGCCTACCTTTGACGATGTCTGAGAGATAGGAAGCGGTCATCCCCATTGCATCAGCGATGTCTTTTAATTTTATATCATCACCGCCCGAACCGCGCCCTTTCCTTTTACTGTCAATAAATTTGCCAAATTCTCCAGCCATTTTCGAACTCCTTTCATTTGACGCATAACATATTTCTATGCAGCTAATTAGCTACTTCGCTTATAAGCGAATTATAGCATTTTATTATGAGGCTTGTCAATACCGGAATTATGAGGAAAGTGTAACTTTTCCACGGAAAGAGATTTAAAGCATTAGAATCAAAAAATCATGCTATCGCACTAATTTATCTTGCAATAACACATCAAAGGTTATATAATAATCAAAATAGCACAGTCAGAGAACCTGAAGGCGAGGTATTGAAATGGCAATAAGCTATAAAAAACTATGGAAACTTCTAATTGACCGCGACCTTAAGAAAAAAGACCTCCCATCCTTGGCGGGAATCAGTTCTGCATCCGTTACGAAACTGGGGAAAAATGAAAACGTCAATACGGAAACTCTCGAAAAAATATGCCGAGCGTTGAATTGTGATATTTCGGACATTATGGAAATGTCTGAAGACGAGTGAGGGGGATAGCACGCAATGTCGTATACAGAGCATCAAATCCGGTTTTTTGCCGAACAACTTATGCTAAGACGCCCGCAAGACAAAATTGACGGGCTTGCTTCATCTATGTCAGGAGTAAAGGTTGACTTAAATCCACACCAAGTAGATGCGGCTTTATTTGCGTTAAAATCACCTCTATCAAGCGGCGCATTGCTGGCAGATGAAGTTGGTCTTGGAAAGACGATTGAGGCCGGGCTTGTACTTGCACAATGTTGGTCAGAACGCAAACGAAAAATACTATTAATAGTAACGGCATCCTTGCGGACCCAATGGAGAACGGAACTTGAAGAAAAGTTTTTTATACGTTCAGAAATATTAGAATCCAAAAATTATAACAAGGCAAAAAAGAACGACCCGTCATGCAATCCGTTTCTGGTTCAAGATGC
>CAZTZB010000142.1:0-2601 GCA_964617505.1 uncultured Peptostreptococcaceae bacterium
TATTCATTTAAGAGGCTTCGCCACATTTTTTACATTATATGTCAAGCGTTTTCTTGATTTATTTCAAAAAAAAGAGCAGAGTATGAAAAATTTCATATCCTGCACTTCTCAATTTTAATTGTAATATCTTAAGTTAATGACATTGAACCCCGTCCCCCTGCTTTTCCTTTCCAAACGATATCCATATCATTTAAATGCAGTGCACTGTATCCCTTGGAGTTACATATATGTTTAACATAAGTGTCCGGATTATTCGTAAAATATATTTCATTTATTGTGAATGTCCACCAATTTCTGAGCCAGTTGACCATCAATTTTTGAGCCACTAGTGACCATGAAAAAGTGAGCCATTTGACCAAACATTTTTGAGCCACTATGATTTTGATTTGTTTAGTCGGTATGATTCACCATTCATATTAAGAATATGTGCATTGAATGTAACTCTGTCGATAAGTGCATTTGTCAACATGGTGTCGGGGAAGAAATCTTCCCATTTTGAGAATTCTAGGTTGGTAGATATGATAATGCTTCCTCTTTCAGACCTTTCTGAAACCACTTGGAATAATAATTCCGACTGAGATCTGTTAAATGAAAGGTACGATAGCTCATCAAAAATCAGTAGATCTAATTTGGCAAGTGATTTCAGCAATTTGCCCAAACCGTTTTCGCTTTGTGCTTCAGTGAGTCTGTTTGAAAGGTTCGCGGCTGTTGTGAAATAAACTTTGTACTCTTTGCTGCAAGCCATTAGTCCTAGAGCAATTGACAAATGACTTTTTCCTGTTCCAGGATTGCCAATCATAATAATGTTTTCTTTCCTGTCAATGAAATCGCAACTGGCTAGTTCGGTTATTACTGTTTGTGGAACATGTTTGAGTTTGGCAGTATCAAATCCTTCTAAGGTTTTTTCAAATGGGAATCTAGCCGCCTTTTTTAGACGTTGCAATCGGTTTCTTTTACGAGAAATAAATTCTTGTTCAAGGAGCATTAGCAGGAAATCTTCATATGACTTTTGATGACTTAGTGCTTCACGAAGAATCTGATCATATTCACTAAAGCTAGACAATTTCATGCTTGATGCTAATAATTTGATCCTCTGGTTTATCGGAGATGTATTCATTACTGCACCTCCGCAATTAATTTGTCGTAGTTTGCGAGTTCTATGGGTTTTACTTCTACAATATTGTGCGCCTGAAGTTCAATTTGGCTTCGTATGTATCTAAGGACTTCAACATTCCCGCCAGGTATGGATTTATAGGTTTCTAAAACTTCTTTTGGAACAAAATTTCTTACCGGCTGTGCATTGAATATAGCTCTAGGTTTTCTTTCTAAAGCATCCATGTAATGAGAAATATCATAGATTTTCTTATGTTTTTTAAAGACTCTTGAGTGACAAGCTATTTCTGTGTTTCTATAGTGCATGGTGATTTTAGAGTGGCCGATTTTTACCAAAACTTCTTTACCAATGTATTTTGTCGGCACAGAATATTTATTCGTTTCGTAAGTGATAGTGGAAAAGCTATTGATTCTTGTATAGAGTGTTTTCGAAATTTCGTATTGGTATTTTGGCAGAGGAAGAAAGGCCTTTATTTCAGCAAGCAAGTTTTCTCCAACTGTTTGGATACGTCCTTGGATTTTATGCGTTTTGTTGTATTTGATGCATTTATGTATAAGTTTTTCATTTAACTCATCAATGCTTGATACGCGAGGCATTGGAACCATTGTGTTTCGCCTGATATACCCAACAAGGTTTTCTACAAGACCTTTTTCATTTCCACTGCTAGGATTGCAGAATTGAGCATTGAAAGCATAGTGAGATTTTAAAGCTTTGTATCCATTGCTCAGCTTAGTTACATGAGCTCCATAACCATCTTTGACTGCAACTTTTGCATTGTCAAATATGATATTTCTTGGGACCCCACCAAAGAATTCAAATGTTGAAACTAAACCGTCGAGGAAGCATTCTTCTTTTTCAGCATAGTATGCTTTCACAAATATGGCACCACTGTAGCAGAGTCTTGCGCAAAAATATTTAATCTTTATCTGAATATTATTATCGTAAATGTAGGCTGTTCCAAAATCGATTTGAGCTGCTTCACCTGGATCGAATACTAACGGAATGAAAGCTTCCGGTACTTTGTTTCGCAGTTCTTTTACAAGACGTCTTATTGTTGTATATGAACCATCAAATTTCAATTCTTCTATTAATCGATCATGAATTTTCTTTGCTGTATGCTTTTGTTTGTTATGATTGTGGGAATCATCCTCTTCGAAACATTGGTTGATAAATGTCATAACTTCTGATGTGATTAACTTTGACCCATTCGACACATATGGTTTCCGTTCCCAAGGGACATGTTCTCCATCAATATATTTTTTTACTGTGTTTCTAGATATGCCAAGTCTTTTAGCTATAGCTCTTTGTGACATTTTTTCTTGAACACTTAGCTTTCGTATTGCTTCATAGATTTCCATATCGATTTTCACGCCTTTCACCCCTATACGATAGTATTGGTTCTATCATATAGTATTTAGTATTTGGGTGGCTCAAAAATCAATGCTCTTTTTTACTGCTAATGGCTCAAAAATATTGTATCATTCACA
>CAZTZB010000143.1:0-2503 GCA_964617505.1 uncultured Peptostreptococcaceae bacterium
ACTCTAAGCAGATTGAAGAAGCAAAGTACAATGAAATGTTTGGAGAATTTGGCGGCATGAAAAAAGCAAGGGCGTATATTAGAAAAAATAATAAGCGCAAGTAATTATGGCGCCTTAAAACTATATATAAATATTGACAAATATAAATACTAAGAATAGCATATTAGAGTATTGATAAATGAGATTAAGACGTATAGATTGTGGTTAAATCAATCTTACATTGATTGATTTAAAAGAAAGCTGTTGCAAATTGTATACTTAAGAAAAATGTATTGAAAATAAATCGACACAAAGAAAAAATGGAGGGGTAGGGGACATGGAAAAATTTGATGAATTACTTAGGGAGTTTGACATTGGATTTTGCGGCACTGGAAAACATAAGATTTCGTTTGAAAAAACAATGGAATTGAAAAAGGAAAACAAAGCCATATTTCTTGATGTTAGAACGAAGGAAGAAACTGAATGCGTAGAGTTGAAATTTGCCAAAAGAATTCCAATGAATGAAATTCCAGACAGAATGGAAGAAATACCGAAGGATAAAACTATTGCTATACTTTGCTCATCTGCTACAAGAGCAACTATTGTATATACATATTTGCAGCTTGCAGGCTATGATGGTGCAAGGATTTTGACAAATAGCTTGAGTGAAATTGCAGGATTCTTTAAACCAGGATATGTGCTGAAAAATATCGGCAATAAATAAGCTGAATAAAGGAAGAAGTGTTTATAATGTATCAGATAATATTGATGAGTATAATAGTGTTTTTTATTGCCGTTTCAATGTCGATGGTAGGAAAAGGCGGGGGCAATTTTTATGTTTTGGCTTTGGTTCTGGCTGGAGTTTCAATGCATGAAGCGGCACCATCTTCTCAGCTTATAATGATGGCAACTTCATTGACATCGATGCTGGTATTTAATAAACATAAGAAGGTGGACTGGAAACTTGGTTTGACAATAGAAATCCCGACTGCTGCAACGGCATTTATTGGAGGGTATTTTGCAGGCAATATTGAGGGCACCACTTTAAAGATTATGTTTGCAATATTGATGCTGCTTGTTACCATCTTCATGTTCTTTCCAGTTAAGGAAAGAACTATAGAAGAAAAAAACAAATTTGGATATTGGAACAGAAGCTTTGGAGAACATAAATATACTCTGAATCTATGGCTTGTATTGCCACTGACAGCCATAGTAGGTTTTTTTGCCGGGGCAATAGGAATATCTGGCGGAGTATTTAAGGTGCCTCTTATGGTAATGCTATGCGGAATACCTATGGAAATAGCTGTTGGAACATCATCGGCCATGGTCGCATTAACTGCATTTATGGGGTTTATGGGACATATTGCAAACGGTAGCTTTAGTCTGCAAATGGCATTGCCGCTAAGTCTTGTTGCTGTTATTGGAGGCTTTATAGGAAGTAAATACGCTGTTAAAAGCAAACCTAAAAACCTTAGAAAAATTTTTGCGGTTACAAATTTGATTGCGGTAGCAATTATGATCATGAATATAATTAAGTAGAGAAAAAATTTATTAAAAAGGTCAATGATATGGGTTAGTTCAGTTCATATCAGTGACCTTTTTTGATGGACTATTTTGAATTGTAAAGTATTGAACTTCCTTTTTCTTTAAGTTCTGTAAGGCTTGAACATCCTGTAAGCAACATAGCTTGTATGAACTGATATTTAACTTTGTCAATATATTCACCTACGCCGTTTTCCAAGTCGCCCATGGCGTTTGTTGTAAATGGTCTTCCAATAAGAACCGCATCTGCGCCAAGTGCCATCATTTTTAGCATATCGAAACCGGAACGAACCCCACCATCAACGAGAACTGGCACTCTTCCATCTACTGCACTGACAATTCCGGGCAAAGCGGAAACTGTGCTTCTCGAGTGATCGAGTATTCTGCCTCCGTGGTTTGAAACGATGATTCCGGCAACTCCCATGTCCACGCACTTATCAGCTTCATCGGGGTCCATTATGCCCTTGACAATCACCTTAAAAGGAAGTTTTTTTATCAATTCTTTGTATTGTGATGCATTGCGGGTGGGCATACTGCCTCCGTTTACCTTAACATTTATAAGACCTATAGAATCAATGTCCATTCCTATATATTCGCATCCGATAGCCTTTGCTTTTTCAAGCCTTTCCAGTAATAATTCGTCTTCCCATGGTTTTATAAAGGGAATGCCTTCCCTGCCTGATTCTTTTATAGCTTTTAACCCTGCGATTAAAACATAATCCTGTGGTCCATCGCCGGTACATCCGATTATTCCTTTAGATTTGCAACCATCTACTATTGCCTTTGCGTATTCATACTCGGTAACAGTTTTGCTCATGTTGAACGATGCTCCGCCTAATGGAGCGGCAAGTAGGGGGAAGGAGAGCTTGAAACCGAATAGTTCAATTGATGGATCGGGTTCTGATTCACAGGACATCACCTTCATGTTGAGTTTGTATTGTTTGAGGTCGCTTACATTCGTGATGAATGAGGATCCGCTTCC
>CAZTZB010000144.1:0-2471 GCA_964617505.1 uncultured Peptostreptococcaceae bacterium
ATTCAGGACTTGGATTGATTTGTTAAGAAAATCGTAAGAAACGCGTAGAGTTTATATTAAGATTTATGCACTATTGTATAGATAAAGGCAAAAGGGGAAGGAGGATACGCCAAATGAAAAACATAAAAATTCTTGTGGTTGATGATGACAGAGAAATAGCGGGGGCCATAGAAAAATTGCTTGCACTTGAAGGCTACCATGTCATTAAGGCATACAATGGATTCGATGCTTTGGAGGCTCTTGTATCGGGTGATATAAAGCTTATTTTAATGGATGTAATGATGCCAAAGCTTGACGGACTTTCGGCTACGCTAAAGATTCGCGAAAGCAAGAATATACCTATAATAATACTTTCGGCAAAATCTGAGGATAGCGACAAGATTCTGGGGCTTTCAATGGGAGCGGATGATTATATTACCAAGCCCTTCAACCCACAGGAGCTTATAGCAAGAGTGAAGAGCCAGCTGAGGCGGTATATGCACCTGGGAGACATGGGGAATATCAAATCATCTTCTCAAATTGTAGTGGGTGGTCTGTGTCTTGATACGGACGCCAAGCAGCTTAAGGTTGACGGAGAGGACGTGCATCTTACAGCCAAGGAATTTCAAATACTTGAGCTTCTTATGAAAAACAAGGGAATAGTTTTTTCCGCTGAAAAGATTTACGAGCGAGTATGGAAGGCAACCCCCTATTCCATAGAGAATACTGTAATGGTTCACATTAGGCGTATTCGAGAGAAGATTGAAATCAACCCGAAAGAGCCTAATTATTTAAAGGTGGTGTGGGGCATTGGATACAAAATTGAGAAGATTTAGTACGCATGGAATGACAAAGTTTCTTGCCTTCGCAATTGTCGTTTTGGCGCTTGCGGCAGTGGTCGTGCAAATTCAGTACGCCGAGTACATAAATGGTAATGTGGAAAGCCTTATTGTGGACAGCTACATAGACAGTGAAGAGTTTTACTACGGCCAAGTGCAAAATGCTTTGTATAGGGTTTCAAGGGCAATTGAAGAAGGAGAGGAAATTGAGGGTGAACCCGATTATGTCTATTTTGGGGATGATGGAGAAAAAACATTTGGCAATGCAAAATGGACCGACAGGGAGTTCTACGAGCAATACGACCAAACCTTCTATTATCTCGAAAATGGAGATTGGCAAGCAGGAGAGAATGCGAATCCGCCTAGGCAATATACATTGGTCGACAATACAGAAGCAATAGCATATGTGGCGTTTACGGATGAATACATGGCCGGAAAGCAGTTGGACTGGGAAGAAAACAGGGCGGTTCTCAAGCCTCTCGCTTTAAGAACAGCAGCGAGCGTGATGTTGGCGCTTTTGTTTATAGCTTACCTCATTTGGGCAACGGGAAGAAAACCGGACGACAGGGAACTTCATATGGCGAAAATAGACGTAGTTTATTCCGATGTTTTGCTTGCATTGTTCATTCCTGCAATTGGGATATGGGTGGTTTCCATCGGAGAATTTGCCTTCTCAAGGAATAGATTGTTCGATGGACTCGGTATGAATGAGGTCTTTTCAATGGTAGTGACAGGGGGTGCCACGGTTCTTGCAGTATCTGTTTGCGGTGTTTTGCTGCTTTCTATGGTGAGAAAGCTAAAGTCCGGAAAATTACTGAAACACAGCTTCATATTTGTGGCTGTGGCTACGATGTATGACTTCTTCAAGAGCCTTTTCGACGGAAGGCGTTTCAATGGAAACACGCATACGCAGTCGCTTTTCAAGCGGCAGTGGCTATTCATAGTGGCAAGCGCCTTCATGGTTTTTTTGACCTTTATATTTCTGTTTTTGGGGGTACTGCCGCTTGTCGTATTGCCGCCGGTTTTAGAGATACTGATAATTTATTGGCATATCAAAGAAAACAATAAGACCTTTCTTGAAATCAACAAGGGCTTTGACGAGAGCCTGGGAGAGCAGATGAAGGCGGAAAGAATGAAGATTGCCTTGGTTACAAATGTTTCGCACGACCTAAAGACGCCACTTACATCCATGATAAGCTATGTAGACCTTCTCTCCAAGGAAGAAGATTTGTCTCCGGCTGCAAGGGATTATGTAACAATCTTGTCTGACAAAACAAATAGGTTAAAGAACATTGTTTCTGATCTTTTCGATTTGGCAAAGAGTACCAGTGGTGATATTTCTATGGAAATGGAGACCCTCGACATAAAGAAGCTTATAGAGCAAACCCTGGGGGACATGGAGGACGAGGTAGAAAAATCGGGAATTCAAATCAAGACGAAGCTTCCTGAAGAACCTACAATGATATTTTCTGATGGGAAAAAGTTATATCGAGTATTCCAAAATGTGATAGACAATGCGCTCAAGTATTCGCTTGAAGGCTCAAGAATCTATTTGGAGCTTGAAGAGGATGGTGGGAATGTTGTAGCAACTGTAAAAAATACGGCTAGCTATGAAATGAACTTTACGGAAGAGGAAATCTTGCAGAGATTCAG
>CAZTZB010000145.1:0-2450 GCA_964617505.1 uncultured Peptostreptococcaceae bacterium
ACTTAAAAGGAGCCAAACAATGCTTAAAATCATATCTGTTTTCGGAACAAGGCCAGAGGCAATCAAGATGGCGCCGCTAGTAAAAGCATTGGCTGCTTGCCCTCATATAGACGCCAAGGTTTGCGTTACTGCTCAGCACAGGGAAATGCTTGACCAAGTCCTTGAGCTTTTTGGTGTAGAGCCTGACTATGACCTAGACATAATGAAAAGTGGACAGACCCTTTCTGAAATAACATGCAGGGTTTTAAAAGGAATAGAAGAAATGTTGCTAAAAGAAAAACCCGACATGATACTGGTTCACGGAGATACAAGCACTACATTTTCAGCCTCGCTTGCGGCTTTTTATACTGGCACGTCAATAGGCCATGTTGAGGCAGGCCTTAGGAGCGGAAATAAGCTGTCGCCCTATCCCGAGGAAATGAACAGATCTCTCACAGGCCGCCTGGCCGACCTTCATTTTTCACCCACCGAGGGCAACAGAAAAAACCTTTTGAGAGAGGGAATCGACGATTGCATCATAAGCGTAACTGGCAATACAGTAATAGATGCCCTGCTTTCCGTTACAGATGAAGAATATGAATTCGATGAAGAAATATTAAATTCAATAGGAAAAGACAGAAAGATTGTTCTTTTAACATCCCACAGGCGTGAAAACCTCGGGGAGCCAATGAAAAACATCTTTAGAGCCGTCAGGCGTATAGTCGACGCAGATGAGTCGGTTGAAGTTGTATTCCCTCTCCACCTAAATCCAAAGGTCAGACAGCTTGCGATTCCCATACTAGGCAGCCACGAGCGCATCCATCTAATAGAACCCCTGGAATATGAGCCATTTGCCAACCTGATAAACAGGGCCTACCTAGTCCTCACCGATTCGGGAGGGATACAGGAGGAGGCGCCAGCCCTAGGAAAGCCCGTGCTTGTGCTTCGCACAGAGACCGAGCGGCCCGAAGCAGTTGCGGCCGGCACAGTAAAAATGGCAGGGGTTGAAGAAGAAACCATTTTTGAGATGGCAATCGAGCTTCTGTCTGACAAAGAAGCCTACGGAAAAATGTCAAAGGCCGTTAATCCATATGGAGACGGCAAGGCAGCTGGAAGAATACTTGAGTCAATACTGGAGCATTTTAAAAAGAACTAATAAGGGACAGACATTTTTGACTTCTTTTTCGCTTGGCTTGCTTGCTTTGATATGCTTTATTTGCCTGAAATCAAATAAAGTGCGGATACAAAAAGCTGGGGTAAAAAAATAGATATTTTTATTGTAGAAATTATGACAATGAAAATCGAGTTTTATTTGAATTAGTATCTGAATATTCACAATAATAGACACAAGTACATTGTATACAAGGCTTCTCCGACCATTGCGATTGCTTTATTTAAGTACTTTGTTCGGGATTAAGTGATAAAAGTGAAATTCGAGTAAAAAAATTGTGAAATTTATAACATGTTTCCTTTAATATACTTGTATATTGGCATGGAATATTATAAAATTAATAGTGATTGCGAGTGTGATTTTATGGCCGGTTCAAAATTTAAAATGTATGAAAATTTGGTCTATTTAACACAGATAGGGATTTCAATGATTATACCGATTCTCGGAGGGCTTTTCATCGGCAAGTTTATAGATGAAAAAATGGGAACAACGAGCATTTTTATGCTTACATTCATCGTTTTGGGAGTTGTGGTCGCTTTCATGAACGTATATAAGATGGTTATGAAAGGCTACAGAAAGAAGGATAAATAGAATTATGTCATATACTAGCGATATTCAGGCAAGAACTATAAAGTGGACACTAACAGCCATTTTGCTTATGGGAGGGGTTTCGATATTCTTTCTTAAGGAGCCTATTGCGTTTGCGCTTGGGCTTGTTTTTGGTGGACTCATAGGGATTCTTAACTTTGTGGATCTTGCAAGGACTCTTGAGAGGGCCGTCCAGATGAGAATGGACAAGGCCAAGACATTTACGGCACTTAAGTATTTCATTAGATATATTACAATGATTATCGTGCTTTTTGTATCTATAAAAGCAGAATACATAAATGTAATAGGAACCATCATAGGCTTGCTATTGATCAAGTTTGTTGTCCTGGCGACGAACCTGTTTGACAATAGAGACAATCAACAAAAATATATAAATAGAAAGGGGGACGAATAGTGGATGCAGGCTTTGGTCCAAGGATAATCTTCGAAATTGGCGGAATACCAATTACGGAGACTGTTACCAACACATGGCTGATAATGATTGCTTTAATCGTTTTTTCCTATTTTGCCACCAAGAATCTTGATAAGATTCCGGGCAAGCTTCAGAACACAATTGAAGCTTTGGTTGATGCGATTTACGGTTTAACTAAGCAGTCCATGGGTGACGACAAGGTGGGTTTTGCTCCTTACATGGGAACGCTTCTTATCTACCTTACCATTGCCAATCTGTTGGGATTGGTCGGATTCAGAC
>CAZTZB010000146.1:0-2419 GCA_964617505.1 uncultured Peptostreptococcaceae bacterium
GGAAGACGATTTTGAAGAAGTCAAAAATAAGGCTATTGCAACCGGAGCATCAAAGGTTTATGTTCTCGATGTAAAGGAGGAATTCATTTCAGACTATGTATTCCCAACCCTAAAAGCGGGAGCAATATATGAAGACGACTATCTGCTTGGAACTTCATTTGCTAGGCCACTTATAGCCAAAAAGCTAGTCGAATTGGCTGAAAAGGAAGGCGCATTCGCAATTGCCCACGGAGCTACCGGTAAGGGAAATGACCAGGTCCGCTTTGAGGTAACCATTAAAGCTCTTAATCCTTATCTTGAAATAATCGCCCCTTGGAGAATGTGGAACCTTAAATCACGAGAAGACTGTATCGATTATGCTGAGCTCCACAAAATTCCAATCGAAGTAACAAAAGAAAAAATCTACAGCATGGACCAAAACCTGTGGCACCTCAGCCACGAAGGCGGCAATTTGGAAAACACATGGAATATGCACGACACTGATATGTATCAAATGTGCAATACTCCCGAGGAAGCACCAAATGAGCCTGAATATGTAGAAATTGAATTTGAAGCGGGAACTCCAATAAAGGTAAATGGAATTTCCTATAGCCCAGCTGCAATGGTTGCAGAGCTAAATATGATTGCCGGCAAACACGGTGTTGGCGTAATAGATATAGTTGAAAATCGACTCGTTGGAATGAAGTCTAGGGGAGTATATGAAACTCCCGGAGGCACTGTTCTCTTCAAAGCACACAAAGCCCTTGAGAAGATCGTCCTCGACAAAGCAACGATGCACTTCAAGAAAGGACTATCGGAAAAATACGCAGAGCTGGTTTACAATGGAATGTGGTTCTGCCCACTAAGGGAAGCTCTTGACGGTTTCATAGATGTAACTCAAAAGGAATTGGACGGAAGCGTCAAGCTTAAGCTCTACAAAGGCAATTGCATGGTAGTGGCAAGCAAATCACCAAACACTCTCTACAGCGAGGACTTTGTAACCTTTGGAGAAGACGATGTATACAACCAAAGAGACGCTGACGGTTTCATAAATCTTTTTGCGCTTCCACTCACAATAAAAGCTATTCTTGCATCTGAGAAAAAGGCCAAAGAAGAAAAAAAGGAAACGAAATAATATGAAACTCTGGGGCGGACGTTTTTCAAAGGGCACAGCAAAAACCGTAGACACTTTCGGTGCCTCAATCGGTTTCGATCAAAAGCTTTATAAAGAGGATATAGCGGGAAGCCGTGCACATGCCAAAATGCTGGCTAAAATCGATGTCCTCACAAATGAAGAATTGGACAAAATCTTGACAGCACTCGATGAAATCGAATTTTCTGTCGAAAAAGGAGACATAGTTTTCAAGGAAGAGTATGAAGACATTCACATGAACATTGAAAGTCTTTTGACAGAGAAAGTCGGCTACCCAGGTAAAAAAATCCACACAGCAAGAAGCCGTAATGATCAAGTGGCTGTGGATATACGCCTTTATCTTAAGGAAGAGATAGCTGAAATCTGTGGATTAATTGAAGAACTGTTGAAAACTATCCTTCAATTATCAGAAAAAAATATTGATGTCATACTTCCCGGCTTCACGCATCTTCAGCACGCACAACCCATCAGGCTTTCTTTCCACCTGATGGCATATTTTGAGATGTTCAAAAGGGATTACACACGCCTTAACGATTGCCTTGCTAGGATGGATGTACTTCCACTAGGAGCCGGAGCCCTTTCCGGAACAACCTATGAGACAGACCGCTATTTCCTCGCAAAAGAACTCGATTTTGCAGAGGTTTCACTCAATGCTCTCGACTCTGTAAGCGACAGAGACTACCTCATTGAATTCCAGTCGGATGCTTCAATATTAATGATGCATTTTAGCAGATTCTGCGAAGAATTAATCCTTTGGAATACTTCAGAATTTGGTTTCATTGAAATGGATGATGCCTACTCTACAGGCAGCTCGATAATGCCTCAAAAGAAAAATCCTGATGTGGCAGAGCTAATTCGAGGCAAAACTGGACGGGTCTACGGAAATCTACTTGGGATTTTGACAATAATGAAGGGCCTGCCTTTAGCCTACAACAAGGACATGCAGGAAGATAAGCCGGGTATGTTTGATACGGTAGAAACCCTTAAAGCCGTAATTCCAATATTTAGGGAAATGCTTGCAAGCCTAACCTTCAACACCGAAAGAATGCTTGAAGCTACTGCAATGGGATTTTTAAATGCAACAGATATAGCTGATTATCTTGTTAAGAAAGGTCTCCCATTTCGAAGTGCCCACGAAGTAGTTGGACGCATGGTTCTCTATTGCACCGAAAAGAAATGTAATATAGAAGACTTAAGCCTTTCTGAACTTAAATCCTTCCACGAAGACATACAGGAAGATTTACTCGAGATTGCAAAAATTGAGAACTGTACGGATTCAAAAATTTC
>CAZTZB010000147.1:0-2339 GCA_964617505.1 uncultured Peptostreptococcaceae bacterium
TACGCGCCGGACTCCAACTGGACCACCGATCCGCTCTTTCAAGAATCAGCAGGCACCTACTACTGGTATCAGAACGATCATCTCGGTACGCCCCAGAAGATCACAACCACCAGCGGGGCGGTTGCCTGGGCCGGGACCTACGACTCCTTCGGCAATGTGCAGATTGATACAGCAGGTATAACCAACAACCTGCGCCTTGCAGGCCAATACTACGATGCCGAGACCGGGCTTTACTACAACCTCAACAGATACTACGACCCTGCTACCGGAAGGTATCTTAGAGCTGATCCACAAGGAGATGGGCTGAATCTGTATGCGTATTGTTACAATAGTCCAATTATTTGGATTGATCCAGAAGGGTTGTGTGTCGTTCATCCTATTTTAGCTGCCGGGGGATTGATTCCGGCCTTCGGTATTGTTCCAGATCTCTTGGATGCCGCTTTCTATGTGCTTGAAGGCGATTGGGAAGGCGCAGGATATTCGGGAATGGCGGCGATTCCCATATTCGGACAAGGCGCTAGGGGGGTGCAATACGCAAAGATTGGAAAGAAATTAATAAAGCCCCTTGGTAACGAGATTGGTGCTGTTGGCAACGTTTCTAAGCTCTCTAGGAAAATTGACAGAAAATCTATTGAGGAAAGCAAAAGACACTACAAACAGAGCAGAAAATATAAACAACCTAAGCAAGAAGATCCTGTAAAAGATAATATGCCAGATGAATCGCCTACGGCAGAACAAATAAATAAAAGAGAGCCTTTGTGGGCAAAGGCATGGCGGGTTATGTTTGGACATACTGATACAAGTGATTTAGAATTGAAATAAATTAAAAAAATATTTACAGAAATCTAAGGCATTAATAGTAATGGTTATAAAAGAAGATAATCAGGTGATAAATCAAATTGAGTACCTTTTAAAATACGCTGATGAAGCTCATGACCAGGAAAATTACGTTAAAGAATTAGACTTTCTTAAGCAAGCACTCGATGTATTAACAGAAACCGATAAGAAAGAAAGAACTATAATTTATGAGAAAATTGGGACAAATTTGCATCTATTGGGGAGGAATCGAGAGGCAAATGAATATTTTGACCTAGCTATGAAAACTCTTTCCCATTTATCGGGAAATGATGTTGAAGAAATGATGTGGTCTATAAATTATAGATTAGGGCAGATTTTTATTGATGAGAAGGATTACAAAAAAGCTCTTTCCTGCAATCTAAAAGCTTATGAGTATATTGGATATATGTGTTCAGAAGATGCTTTTATGGTAATTACAGCACTTGGCGTATGTTATGAGAATTTGGAAAATTTCACTGAAGCCATAAAGTTCTATCTTAAGGCCTTAGATATTGCCAACAGAGATTTGTCAAACGATGATAGATGTATGATTTTACAATTCATTGGTGACTGTTATGAAAATAGAGGAGAAGAAAGGAAGGCGTTTGATTATTATAGTGAAGTTTTTTCTATAGATCCCAATTATGATGGCGGCTGGTACTTAGTTTATAGATATGCACAACTGGCATATCGTTTCAGAAACTTCGATATGTCAATAACGTATTTCCGGAAGGCAATAGATCAGATACCATCTGATCAAAATAACTATCTTCAAGCTGCATACCAATGCTTGGGATATGATTATGTGGTTAAAAAAGAATATAAACAAGCACTGGTCGAGCTTAATAAAGCTCTGATAGTAAAAGTGGATTCGTCTAACAGACTGGCCAGCATTTATCTCGGAATGGCTCAGGCCTACTTTGGTTTAAATAAAATCGGCAAAGCGATAAAATTTGCATTGAAAGCACTTGATGGGCAGTTTGATGAAGAAATAGAAGAAAAGGCTTATTTTTTATTAGCATTTAGCTATGGCATGTATGGAATTAACAAAAATAGAAAAAAAGAGGAATTTTACACAGAGAAACTAAATAGTACTTTTCCGAATAGTGCGTACATAAGAGATTTAGAAAAATTTTGGTAGAAGGTAAAGGAAGAAAAGAGGAAGAAAGAAGAAAAAAGGGGTCAGTCGTTGACTATTGACTAGAGATGGTGAGTATGGTATCGGTACACCATGGCACGACCGATTCGCATAGAATACCCCGGTGCTTTTTATCATGTCACCTGCCGGGGGAATGAGCGGAAACCCATCTTCCGGGATGATGCCGACCGGCATGCATTCCTCGACATGCTTGCTGCAAGCCTGGAAACCTTTAAGGTATCGCTCCACGGCTACGTCCTCATGGACAACCACTTTCACCTCATCATCGAGACACCCGAGGCCAACCTGGGCAAACTGATGCAGCGATTCAATACAGCCTATACGGTATACTACAACCGTCGTC
>CAZTZB010000148.1:0-2311 GCA_964617505.1 uncultured Peptostreptococcaceae bacterium
AAAAGCAGGGGGACGGGGTTTGCGCTTTTATGGAAAAGCACGGAAGTACGGACAAGGGGATAGGCACCTGTCCGATATCTATAACAAGCGACCGTCCCCGGTGATGTAATAAAACGACGGTTAGAGTCTTTGATTTAAATATACCAAACAGCGATAATTTACCCATAACGCTAAAATATAGGTAGATTATCGCTGTTTTTTACCCGCATAAAGTTGACATGGGTAGATAATGATGATAATCTACCCGTAAAGGAGGGGGTTGTGTGAATAATAATATGTTGAAAATATTGCCGCCAACAGCAGATATCGAAACAAAAAGAATCCTCAAACAATTGTCAAAGACAAATCGTTCTCTTGCCGAGCTAAAAGGATTTTCAGATACGATTCCAAACAAGAATATATTGATTAATGCTATTTTGATTAATGAAGCAAAAGATAGCTCTGAAATCGAAAATATTGTAACTACCCATGATGAGATTTATAGAGCTTTAAGTCTGGATTCTTTTAGTAACCCTGCTGCGAAAGAGGTTATTTCATATCGGGCAGCACTATGGCATGGCTTCAATTTAATATCGGAGCATAAGGTTATTACTACAAATATGATTATAGAGATACAATCAATTGTTGAGGGGAACCAAGCAGGAATTAGAAAGTTGCCAGGCACAGTTCTTAAAAATGGTAGAACCGGTGAAGTTGTATATACACCGCCTACAAACGAAGTTGAAATTAGAAAATTGTTGAGTAATCTTGAAAATTATATAAATGAAGATGATATGCTAGTTGATCCATTGATAAAATTAGCGGTAATACATTATCAATTTGAAAGTATTCATCCGTTTTATGATGGCAATGGCAGGACGGGCAGAATTGTCAATATCCTATATCTGGTTCTAAAAGATCTTATCGAGAGTCCAATATTGTATTTAAGTAAGTACATTATCAATAACAAATTGGAATATTATAATTTGCTTCAAGAGGTAAGGACAAAAGAAAATTGGGAAGACTGGATAATATATATTTTAAAAGGTGTTGAGGAGACATCAAGAGAAACACTGGAAATAGCAAGAAGAATAAATAAAGAAGTACAATTGATGACAAATGAAATTAAAGAAAAACTTCCGAGGCTATATTCGAAAGAGCTAATCGATTTATTGTTTTTTGAGTTTTATACAAAAACGAGGTTTATTCAGGAAGGTTTGTCTGTAACAAGAAAAACTGCAGCCTCATACTTGAATACGCTCGAAAAAGAGGGGATTTTAGTATCTGAAAAAATCGGGAAAGAAAGGATTTATCAGAACAAGAGACTGTTTGATATTGTGAGATACAATAAGTAATTGAATCACTATGGACGGTTGTAAAAGCATGGGGGACAGGGTTTGCGCTTTCAGCAAAGCATGTAGGAAGTGTTTCCAGAAGGCTATAACTGTAGATGATGGAATAATAATTTCGTTTCAGTGAAGAGTTGAGGAAACAAGATTTCATTAATATAGATAATGAGTGAATTGAACAATAATGAGCAGATAGTAGCAAAATTCTATTTCCCAAATACGAAATCAAGTTGATTTTGGGAAATAGGAAAAGCAAAGAGATGGGGTTAGTGCTTTAAGTTAGGGAGATGATTAAATAAAAAGCGGAAGTAGAAAGCCGAGTTTCAAGAAAAAAGTGTCGACATGGAAATGGCGTATTTACGCTATTTCCATTTTATTTTGAAAAAAAATATAAAACACTTGAGTAATCACTATAAAGCATTTGACAAGGAGGAATTTACATATGGCGAGTGAAGATACAAGAATTAAAATACTGGAAGCTGCCGAAAAGCTGTTTTCAAAAAACGGGTATGACGAGGTCTCCACCAAAGCGATTGCTAAGGAAGCGGGAATAACGGAAATGACATTATTTAATCATTTTTCTAAAAAAACTATTCTTTATACAACGGTTATAAAGGAGAGATACTTGGCGACGGAAATCAAATCAATATTTGTCGATTTGACTTACAATGACCTGGAAAAGGATCTTGCTGTCATCGCAAGCGGCTTGGTCAGAAGATTGATAGACAATAAAAACATTTTGCTTATGCGGCTCAAGGAAAGGGAGAGTTTTAAGAAGGATAGGGATTTCAGATTGGAGCAGGACCCGGTGCTCGGTCAAATTGTACCGATTTTCAAGCTTTATGGGGAAAAGGGCATTATAAATGGAACGGGGGAAAGCGAGGTTTTGCTTTTCATGGCGTCGATTAAAGGGCTTTTTTATGTTAGTGTTTTAGATGAGAAAGAGGATGACGAAATAAGAGAATTGACAAAAGAATTTGTTG
>CAZTZB010000149.1:0-1922 GCA_964617505.1 uncultured Peptostreptococcaceae bacterium
AGCCTCAGGGAGAGCATGAATGCCCTTGTCTTTCGCCTTGGCAAAGTCGAACTTAGCAGTTTCGCCACACTCGGCCGGAAGTTTTTCCTGATGGCACTTCACGCAGGTCTTTTCATCGGGAATGAGAAGACCGTTGGCAATAGCCAACTCACGATCTTCCATGACGCTTTTCTTCTTGTAATCGGCACCCGGTCCATGGCACGCTTCGCACTGTACTCCCTCAAGCAATACATCCTTGGTGTCCTTCCCGGTGGCGTGGCAGGCCAGGCACTTTTCGTCAGCCTTGTGCTTGTCGCCAAGCAGGTCAAAAGCCTTGGCATGCGGGGTTTCCAGCCAGGTCGGGTGGGTGTTGTCCTTCTTGTGGCAGATCTTGCATTTCTTGACACCGACGTAGTCATGCTTGACTTCGTCCTTTTTCTTCTCCGCGGCCTTTTCCTGCGCCATAACCGCAGTCAGACCAAAAACAAGCAGACAGACAATTGTCAGTGCAACTGTTAGTTTCTTCGCCATATAGCCTCCTTACCCTCTCGCTTTAAATAGCCCAATTCAGCCCTCTTTCTATTATTACATACTTATACGCAATTGCTTCCCGCGGTGCAAACTTTTTTTGTCATCAAAGTGTCATGAGGGGCGTGGATTAACAGGTTCCGGGATGCCATAGCTGATCGCTGGGCGATTGATTCTTGCCTCTAAGTTTTTAATGTGCAACATGATAGGATGGTTCAGGAGGTCTGCGAGGGCAGTTGGGCCGACCAACGCGAACAGAGCAGTTGCCTGAGACAGCAAAAGGATGTACATTGGTCGCGAGGGTGGCACTCTGGTCAGATCGCAGCTTGTTAGCCCCAAGACCGTTCGATCTTGACGGTCTGGATGGCGATGGGAAGCGGTCGCTTCGCTGTATGTGCCACTGGCGGTCGAGGTAACCGGGAGAGCCGTGGGACGATACGAGTTTGTTGAGCATACGGCGGACATCGCCGTCAAAGCTTTTGGGCGCACGCTTGCTGAGGCTTTCGCATCCTCGGCAGAGGCGATGTTTTCTATTATCACCGATTCCGCCGTCATCAAGCCGGTCGATTCGATTGAGATTCAGGTTGGTTCGATTGATGTCGAAGGTTTGCTGGTGAATTTTCTTTCCGAATTGATCGTTATCCATGAAACACAGAATGTTGTTCTCACAGCCTTTGAGGTGGTGTTGGGCGAGGAACACACGCTGACCTGCAAGGCGCGGACGGAGGCGTTCTCATCGGAACGACACGGCCGCGGTACGCCGGTGAAGGGCGTATCGTACCATATGATGGAGATCGCCGAGGACCCGGCCGGCCGGGACAGTTATGTGCAGGTTTTGTTTGATATCTGAGGTGGTGTGAACACCCGTATTATATATATGTATTGACTCTGACGAGAGGTTGTGATGAGCTGGACAGGCCCGATAAAGAAGCTTGATGATTACCGATTTGAGATATCGCCTGACTACCAGAGCGAGGCGATGAAGCGATATGATTTGCATATGAAAGTGCCGGGATTGATTTACGCCGATGACGCGATGATCGATCAGATCACCCGGGATAATTCGCCCGACCAGGTGGCCAATGTCGCGACCCTTCCGGGGATTGTCGGCAATTCGATAGCTATGCCGGACATACATCACGGCTACGGGGTCGCCATTGGCGGGGTGGCCGCCTTTGATGTTGATGACGGTGTTATATCACCAGGCGGCGTGGGATACGACATCAACTGCGGCGTACGGGTCTTGAGCACTAACCTGACCGTCCGGGATGTTACCCCGCGCATCGAAAAACTAATCGACACCATGTTTCACAATGTACCTTCGGGGGTCGGCTCCGAAGGTAAACTCCGGTTATCAGAAAAGGAAGTGGCCCGGGTGCTCGAGCAGGGCGCCCGCTGGGCGGTGGAGCAGGGAT
>CAZTZB010000149.1:1932-2304 GCA_964617505.1 uncultured Peptostreptococcaceae bacterium
ACTGAAGAACACGGGGAATTCGAAGGCGCAGACGCCTCGGTGGTTGGCAACGCCGCCAGGAAGCGCGGTGGTCCACAGCTTGGTACGCTCGGAGCGGGCAATCACTTTCTCGAGGTGCAGCGGGTCGACGAGATATACGATCATGAGGCTGCGGCGGTTTTCGGAATTCACGAAGTTGATCAGATTACGGTGATGATTCACACCGGGTCGCGCGGTTGCGGCCACCAGATATGCACCGATTACCTCAATGTCATGCGCCGGGCCAATGCCAGGTACGGTATACCCCTGGTGGATCGGGAGTTGTCGTGTGCGCCGGCCGGCTCGCCGGAGGGCATACAGTATTTTACGGCCATGAAGTGCGGCGCCAACTTT
>CAZTZB010000150.1:0-2297 GCA_964617505.1 uncultured Peptostreptococcaceae bacterium
ACTGAGCTTTTGGGAGAAGTCTTTCGCGAAGAACCGTTTTCCCTGTATTTATTACAATATGGACATTTTTCTTGCTGATTTTATTTGCTTTAAATATTTCCTTTAGATATGGGCCGATGACTTCAGGATCAAGTGCTTCATTGGTCAAGAAGGCATGCTCCGGAGTAGCCACTACATGATGCTTCTTTAGAATAAACTTGCCCATTGAGTAATTGCCTGTAACAAACTTTATGGAACGCTTGCCTATTTCCATACCTGTCATTGTGTTATTTAACATATTGCTATCCCACCCCCTACTTTTATATTTACTGGTTCCTTAGGTAAATCGATGTTGTAAGATTTACTATTTCTCCGTATTTGGGTCCTGTTAGCTCCACATCTATAGACAAAAGACTATCTGCTTTGTTTACGATAAAATCGGATATGTTGTCAGCTATAGGATTTCCTGTGGATGAGCCTCCAACATATTCTTTGATTTCTTCTGAAGCGCTATCATACTCATATTTATATTCAGTGCCATTTATCGTAACAGTTACAGAGTCGCTTTCTGTATCCAGTGATTGGTCGCTTATGCGAATTTGTTTTGATATTTTAAACAGTGAAAACTGCCCGGATTCCATTAATTCTATTTTTTCCTGCTCATGGTAATAAGACGTTATTCCATGTAAAGTCATCATTGTAAGAGGGGTCATTATAATAGCGAGTATGGCAATAGCAGCCACAAGTTCTATTAGTGTAAAACCGCCGTTTCCTTTTAATCGGTTTTTAATGTTTTTCATATTCATAGAGCTTCACCCTTCCCGTTACCGGTAAAAGCGTAATGGTGTGTTTGATATTTCCGCAGGATATGTGAATGCTTCCGCCCTTTGCGGGATTGCCGAATTCGTTGAAGCTGATTTGGTTGCTTGTAAAGTTTGTGTAATCCAGTTTCACTGAAGCCGGATAGGAATCGCTTTTTATAATATGAGTGCCCTGTTTCACAGATATTTTTCTATTTGTGTTGCTAAAATAAACCCTATTTTCACGCCAATTTATACTGGATTGCTGTTGCGCGAAGCGTATATCGGAGATTATAATCCTATCGAAACAATTTAGCCTGTAATTGTCGATTGAGTTTCTGATATTGGGCGCGACAACTGCCAATATGACGGAAAGCAAAGCAACAATTAAAAGCAATTCAATAGCAGTGAAGCCTCTAGCATAACCCTTCAATGCATTCGCCTCAATTCAGAATATTAAAATAATACATTATTAAATTATTATACCACATTATGGCAATAAATGCACCAATGGAAATAAAGGGTCCAAAGGGTATGTAGTCCTTGCGGGAACGCAGTTTTGAAGCTATTAGTAAGAGCCCTGCAATTCCGCCTACCAAGAAGGTTAAAAATAGAGCAAGTACTGTTTTTTCAAGACCCAAGAAAAGCCCTATTACAGCAAATAGCTTGATGTCTCCTCCCCCCATGGCTCCCCTGCCAATTATCGCTACAAGGAGCAGAAATCCACCACCTAGGAGGAATCCTAAAAATGAACTTTTTAGCGAAAGACTGCCAGGCGTAAAAAGGAAAATGATGCCAACTATGAGGCCAAAAATATTTAGCTTGTCGGGAATTATGCGGTGGTCAATATCTATGAAGGCGGCTGAAATAAGTATGCAGGAAAGAATGGCGTATCTGATGAAATCAATAGAAATTCCGTAGCGCCAAAATAGTAAAGCAAAAATCCCACCTGTCAAAAGTTCGACTAAAGGGTATCTTGCTGAAATTTTCTCTCCGCAGTGTCTGCACTTGCCGCGCAGCAATATGTAGCTTAGCACCGGCACCAAATCCAAAGGTTCGAGGCGATGCTCGCAGCTTCCGCAGCTTGATGGCGGAGAAACTATTGATTTGTTGTTCGGTAGTCGGTAGATGACTACATTTAGGAAACTGCCTATTAAAGAACCTAAGATTAGCAAAACAAACATACGCACTTACTCCTAATTTACAATTTTAATGCGTTTAATTCTTAAATATTTAAACTGATTTATAATAATCATTAATCCAATTAAAGTAATCCATTTAGTGTTGATTATAACGGAAAAGGCGCCATAAAGACGCCTCTTACATTATACTCAACGTATATTGTAACAATAAATGACACTCAAAGTTCCCAATATTTCCCTTATAACAATACGTGGAAAAGCCATGAATGAATTTATGATTATTATTCTACTGTTACTATACCTGTAGTATTGTCATAAACGAAATCCATATCGGCTTGCTGAACGACTGGCAAAGAAGCCTCAGCATAATATGCCG
>CAZTZB010000151.1:0-2282 GCA_964617505.1 uncultured Peptostreptococcaceae bacterium
GCAGAAATCTATTACAGAAAAGCGGGGTGGAAAGAAAATGGTACCAACGGAAAAGATGAAATTAAATTTGAAATGACTTTTACTGACTGGACTGCACAACAACAGAAAATCAAATAAGAATTATGGATACTTCAAACAAGAAACAGTGGTACGAATCCCTGTTCGAGAACTACGGACAAAAATACGATCTGGAGCATTTTACTCAGGGAACTGCAGGCGAATGCGATTTTATAGAATCCGAAATAAAATTTGACAAAAGATTAAAAATACTGGATGTGGGTTGCGGTACCGGAAGGCATAGCATAGAGCTGACCAGGCGTGGCTATTCCGTTAGGGGAATTGATCTGTCTGAATCACAGCTCAAAAGAGCCCGGGAAAAAGCAGCAGCGCTTCATTTGAAAATCGATTTTTTGCAAATGGATGCCCGAAATCTGACTTTTAACAAGGAGTTCGACCTGGCGATCATGCTCTGTGAAGGGGGTTTCCCATTGATGGAAACCGATGAAATGAATTTTGAAATACTAAAAAGTGTTAGCAGATCCCTGAATGAAAAAGGTAAATTCATTTTCACTACTCTTAACGGTTTGTTCCCGCTCTTTCATTCGGTTGAGAAATTTTGTTCTTCAAATTCAGAGGAAGGAAATGCCAGTTACCGGGGCAATACGTTTGACCTGATGACCTTCCGCGACCATAACATCACAGAATTTGAAGATGATTCCGGCAACAAAAAAACACTTGACTGTAATGAAAGGTATTATGTGCCCAGTGAAATTACCTGGTTATTAAGATCACTGGGATACAAAACGATTGCTATTTTTGGAGCTAAACTCGGAAAGTTTTCCAGAAATGATAAACTCAGCCCCGAAGATTTTGATATGCTTGTCATTGCGGAAAAATAAGAAACAGGACTAAATTTTTTGAGTCACATTGCACCCTCCGAGTTGTATATTTATATCAGGATTTCATTAGTGTCCCATTAAAATTTAAAAAAGTTCTTTGAAATATTTGAAATTTAGTTAGTTACAGCGGTTTTTCGATTAAACGGATTTCAATTTACACTTTTGCATTTCTTAAATGGATTTGCAAATGCATAAAGATAAATACGTTTTCGCTCAATTGGCAGCATTCTTGGATAGAAATAAGTTTAACTATATCGTTCGTAAGTTTGAAGGTGATAAATACGTTAAACATTTCACCTGTTGGAATCAATTGCTCTCGTTAATGTTTGGGCAATTGTCAAACCGTGAAAGCCTAAGAGATTTGATTGTTGCTCTTGATGCTCATCACTCCAAATCTTATCATTTGGGCTTGGGTAGGAATGTTTCAAAATCATCCCTGGCTAGAGCCAATCAAGACAGAGACTATCACATATTTGAAGAGTATGCCTACTATCTGGTAAACGAAGCCAGGCAGAGACGGGTTTCTGACATTTTTAAGCTTGAAGGTAATGTCTACGCTTTTGATTCAACAACAATTGATTTATGCCTTTCTGTATTCTGGTGGGCGAAGTTCCGCAAGAAGAAAGGAGGAATCAAAGTGCATACATTATATGATTTGGAGACACAGATACCAGCATTTTTCCATATCACTGAAGCCTCAGTTCACGACTCTACTGCACTGAAAGAAATCCCTTATGAATCTGGATCATATTACATATTTGACCGTGCATATAACCACTTCAAGATGTTGTATAAGATTCATCAGATTGGAGCTTTCTTCGTTGTCAGAGCAAAGAAAAATCTTCAATACAAGCCCATAAAATGGAAACGCAGGTTGCCCAAGAACGTGCTTTCAGATGTAACGATTGAATTGACTGGTTTTTATCCCAAGCAATACTATCCAGAACATCTTAGATTGGTTCGATATTGGGATGACGAACAAAAGCGTGAGCTTGTATTCTTAACCAATGCGATGCACATTTCCGCTCTTCAGGTAGCTGAACTATACAAAAATCGCTGGCAAGTTGAGCTTTTCTTCAAATGGTTAAAGCAACATCTGAAAATTAAAAAATTCTGGGGAACTACTGAAAATGCTGTTCGGATACAAATCTATGTCGCCATGTGTACCTATTGCTTAGTTGCAATCGTCCAAAAAGACATGCAGCTTGATAGAAGTACATATGAGGTTTTGCAAATATTGAGTATTTCACTGACAGACAAAACTCATCTTCGAGACCTCTTCGATAAAACTAAATTCCAAAATGACAAAGAACGTTTTTGGCTTAATGAGCCAAATTTGTTTAATTTTTAAAAACGTCCCTTTTTTAATGGGACACTAGTGAA
>CAZTZB010000152.1:0-2278 GCA_964617505.1 uncultured Peptostreptococcaceae bacterium
TAATGATATGTTTATATTGCAACGTTTTCTCATCTATTATACTGTTATATTGCGTATTTTTGCAGTATAGTAATTGTTATGTGTAAGAGAGGGAGACCATGATTAAAACTATTACCATGATTTTATTTCTATCGTTGGGTGTCGCTTTTAATTCGTATGCAGATGATAGCGATCGAATTGACCATCTGGAAAAAGAGGTCCAGGAGCTAAAGCTTCGAATCACTAAAATAGAGTCCTTGCTTAGTAATCCAGACACTGCCCAAGAAGTTGTAACCTCAGGTGATGGTTGGAAATCAATTGCGAACTGGAGAAAGCTAACCACCGGCATGAATCCAACTGATGTACGAAAAATACTTGGCGAGCCACAGCGGGTAGACGGAGGTGATATTGCACTCTGGCATTATGAAAATGAGGGAGAAGTCATGTTTATAAATGGAAAAGTTAAAAAATGGAGAGAACCACGAGAATAACACATAACAAGCGCATCGAGTCATTCGCTGCGCTCATTGGGCACGAAAATTTGCTTCAAGGCAGTTTCTACAATGGCTAAAAAGAAAAATGTTGCGAAAAAATTGACGGAAACAGTAGATATAAGGACTGCGAAACTTCAGTTTGTTTCATGGATTGTCCTCTTTATTTCAACTGCCTTGATCCAATTCGCTGATTCAAGGATAAACAATTTCCAAAGTTTGGTAAACCAAAAGCTATTGTTATCTTCTAATACCCTTCAAGTCCATTTGGGTGAAGAGCTTAAGACACAGACATCAGCTTTTCTTCAATTTATACCGTTTAAAGACCAATCTACAGAAAGGATTATTGGAAATATTGTTAAGGATAATGAAGATAACTTTCTTCATTCCCCAGAAATCGATGCTGCGATCGTACGATTAAAAAACAAAGAAATTTCTCTTAACGATTATTTTTCAATAATGCTACGGATTCATAAAAATAAATCTGGGGAACATTTAAATAACTACAATAAAAGAATTATTGATATTAATAGTCTTATGAAAAATGGTACGGTATGGGGGCCAATTAAAACTTTCGCCTTATTTCCATTGCAAGTTCTGTGTGTATTGTATCTAGGTATTGGTTACTTTGTGGCTTTAAAGGGTACGATTAAGAATATTAAGTGAGGCAAGCCCAACAATTGGCTGTTACGGACTCGGTTCCCTCGCCGCAGAGCCACGGCGTTATGCCTCAAAGGTGATTCATGCCAGATCATGAAACTATTAATGCAGCATTGGTAAAGATATTCGAGGGAATTAATAAACTCAGGACTGCATTGCCAATAAAAGAGTTTACCATAGACGGGCGTTTAGTTGGCGATATAGGCGAGGCATTGGTTCAGCGTGATTATGACGTCCAGTTATATGACAAGCTTGTTGAAGGTTATGATGGAGAAACCCCAGATGGCCGCTTGGTCCAGATAAAGGCAACTTTTAAGGATTCGCTCACTTTTACAAAAACACCAGACTACTATATCGGCATAAAGATAAATGAGGACGGCACGTATAAAGAAATATTCAATGGCCCAGGTAAAGTTATTGAAGAAAGATATAAACATAGGAAAGGGCTTGGAAAGATACTTCTTTCTTTCCCAAACAAGGTGCTTGAAGAGTTGTCTGCTAGTGTGCCGAGCGGTCAGAGAATACGCGAACGAGCATAACCATGCCTTTCACTCGGATGGCAATTCCGCTACGCTACTTTTCAACCGGTGAAGGCCACGTTATGGCAACTAAATATTACTGCGATTACTCTGTACTCTTAACTGGAAGTTTTAGCTCAACATCTCCTTTGGATAGATGCACCTATATTGTCGCTAAAAAATCAGTTGAGATATTTATCTAGGGTGAATTTCAGCACCGAACCCGGAGTCCCCTTGGAGCCGGTGAGGGAGGGAGGGAAAAATCAGATAAACGAGCAATTCTGTTTGAGCGCAGCGCAGCGGAGCGAGTTAATTGCGAGCTGATTTTTCCTGAGTGAGCGAACGAACCCGAAGGGCGGCTTCGTGGGGTGCATTTCTTTGGTTACTTTTTTTGACTCGCTCCATTCATGGAGCTCACCCTTCGGGCGCGACTAAAGCGCGTCCAATTCGGCTGTCCTGCCGAATTGTGACTCGGGACATCCATGTCCCTCGCCCTGCGGGCGTGTCCTTCGGCACGTCCAATTCTGTCATCCATGCAGAATTGTGTGCACGCAAAGAAATGAACATAAAAAACATATAGATAAATAACTTAAATCCATCCAGGCAGGGATAGTGTAAAAAGACAAGGGT
>CAZTZB010000153.1:0-2270 GCA_964617505.1 uncultured Peptostreptococcaceae bacterium
CTTTTTTGTATTAATGAAAACCACGGGCTATGCCTGTGGTTCAAAAAAGGTTCCACCTATGAGCAGAAAAAAGAAAACCTCAACTGATATGATTAGTACAGGTTTGCCAACCGTACTAAAAACAGAGGAGGTAATCTGTGAACACACAAAGCTTAGCACACAGCAAATGGAATTGCAAATACCATATAGTGTTTGCACCGAAATACAGAAGACAGATAGTTTATGGAAAAATAAAGACTGATATCGGGCAAATACTTAGGAAATTATGCGAGCATAAAGGGGTTGAAATTTTAGAAGCCAATGCATGTCCAGATCATATTCATATGTTGGTGAGCATTCCCCCAAAGTTGAGCGTGTCTCAATTTATGGGTTATCTAAAAGGGAAGAGTTCACTAATGATATTCGACAGGCATGCAAATCTAAAATACAGGTATGGAAATCGAAAGTTTTGGTGCAAAGGATATTATGTGGATACAGTAGGTAGGAACAAAAAGGCGATAGAAGAGTATATACGGAATCAATTGCAAGAAGATATAGCATCAGATCAAATAAGCCTAAAAGAATACATTGACCCGTTCACGGGTGAGCAAGTAAAGAAAGGCAAATAAAGACAACCCCTTTAGGGGTCGCCTGAGAAGATTCGCGGTTGGCAGCCTTTTCAATGTGTCTTGAGACACGGCTAGCAATATGCCCTTATAGGGCTAGAGCAAACCACCCGTTTTACGGGTGGTCATGATTTGGCCGAAAATCTGATATAATTGCAAATATGGAGGGGGAAGTAAAATGAAATTTGAAATACCCGAATATGGAACATTCAATATAAAGAATCTGGTATTTGACTATAACGGGACTTTGGCGGAAGACGGAATCGTTAAAATGGAAAACATCAGAAAACTTGAGGAGCTTTCGGCTGAGTTTGACATATATGTAGTTACAGCAGACACCTACGGAACCGTCGAAAAGATGTTTGATGGCTCGTCTGTCGAGGTGAGCATTATTTCCCGGGAAAACGGCTCAAAGGACAAAGAAAGCCTGGTTGAGTCATTGGGTTGCAATGAAACAATTGCCGTAGGCAATGGCTTCAACGACCGCGCCATGCTCAAAGCCGCCGCATTGGGATTCTGCATCGCAGGCCCGGAAGGTGCGTCAGTAAAGGCGATTATCAACAGCGATGTTGTGGTCGGCGGAATAGAAGACTTTTTCTCAATGATTGACGAACCCAAAAGACTCATAGCCACACTCAGGGGATGAAGAAATGATAGATGTCGCCGCCGCAGTCATAGTGGATGAAAAGGATAGAATATTCATAGCCCGCAAAAGAAAGGGCCTGCCTCTTGAAGGCATGTGGGAATTTCCCGGCGGCAAGATAGAGCAGGGAGAGACGGCTGCCGAGGCAATCGAGCGGGAGCTGATGGAGGAAATGGGTGTAAGGGTGGAGCCTGAAGGTCTTTTGGGTGAGAACGTCCACCATTATGATGAATTTTCAGTTCGGCTCATTGCGCATTATGCAAGGATTGTCGAAGGCCAAATAAAGCTTTCCGACCATGACATGTGTGAATGGGTATCCATGGATGAGTTGAACGACTATGTCATGGCGCCTGCCGACGAGCCGCTTAAGCAAATTATTCAAAACAGAAACGGAAGTGCCAAATGACTAAAATAATATTTCAGGGATATATGCTTGGACTTGCCTATCTGGTCCCGATAGGAATGCAGAACACTTATGTCATAAACACCGCAAGCAAAAGCACGGGCAGACGGATTTTCCAGATAGCCCTCATAGCTTCAATTTTGGATGTGCTTCTTGCGATGGCGTGTTTTTTTGGCATAGGTTTTATTTTGGAAAGTTTTGCATATTTCAAGACAATAGTGATGGGAATAGGAAGCGCAGTCATACTGCTTATGGGATTTAAACTGATTTTCACAAAGGTTTCACCGGTGGGGCAAATTGAAGATGAATTGGGAATCGGCAAGCTGGCGGCAATGCTTTTTGCAGTGACATGGCTCAATCCCCAGGCTGTAATTGACGGAACTTTTCTTCTTGGAGGATTCAAGGCCCTTTTATCGCCCGCGGAATCGCCTTTTTTCATAGCAGGAGTCGCAATCGCGTCTGTTTCATGGTTCTTCGGACTGGCGTACGGAGTCTATTACTTGAAAAGATTCATGACGGAAAAGGTGCTCAGGATCATTAATGTGCTTTGCGGGGCCATGCTGGTATTCTTCGGCGTGAGGCTTGGGATAGAGTTTTTGAATATATTGAAATAAAGCAA
>CAZTZB010000154.1:0-2190 GCA_964617505.1 uncultured Peptostreptococcaceae bacterium
TCTTCAGCCTGTCCGCGCTTTCCATTTTTGAAGCAATGAAGGGCTTCAATGCTTTCAATAGCTCACCTCTATCGCTCCAGAGAGGTACATCTTTCGGAGAGAGTTTCTCTTCCGGAATGGCAGAGTAAATGTTTATTGCCTTTTTTACATCGCTCTTTTTGGCATAGGCCGTGGCTTCAAGGACGCGGGCAGAAGTGCTTTCCTTCACCTGCAAGAGGAGTTTTACGGTTTCGTCATAACGTCCCTGATCAAGGTAGGCTGCGCCAAGGGCAAGCTGTGCCAATGTATCAGATGAATTGAGCGAATAAGCCTGTTTCGCGTCTTTCAACGCCTCTTCTTGCTTACCCATTTGCCTCAGGATAATGCTTCTATATCCTGTGCCAGTTGATGCTGCAGCCGTGATTTTCCTCTCTCTCGTGACGGTTTTTTCAAGCGGCTTCTTTTCCCTTTCAATAGTCAATACTATCGGCGTGCCTTCCTCGCCTCTTAAGCTCAGAACAACTTTCGCTATGGTAAAATCTTTTGTTTCTTCACCGTCGATCTTTATAATCCTGTCGCCGATTAACAGGCCGGCCTTCTTCGCGGGACCTGATTCAGAAGTTCCCTTGATCACGGGGTATTTATTCTCGATTTCTATTTCTACCCCAATCCCTGTAAAAGTAGACAGGCTAATGTTGACGACATCAAGAGCTTCGTCATACTTACCTTGTTTGTAATAAACGTCGGTAAGACCTGAGAGATATGCCCGGTTGTCTGGTCGCAGGGACACAGCTTTTTTATATTGTTCTGTGGCTTCTGCATAGTCTCTTTTTTCCGCAAGAAACTGCCCATAGTTAGAGCAGGCAGCATGGTTTTGCGGGTTTATTTCAATTGATTTTCTGAAAGCCTTAAACGCTTTATCATATTGTTTCTTTTTGCCATACACATATCCGAGGTTGTCGTAGGAATAGGGGTCTTGAGGATTCAGTTCGATAGCTCTTTTTGTCGCCGTTATGGCTTTGTCGTATTGTCCAATCATCATATATATATAGCCCAACTCCCGAAAGTAATAGGAGTTGCTCTGGTCTTTGGCTATTAGTTGTTCCATGAAAGGAACGGCATCCCCCAAATTCTTCAATACCTGGTATGATCTTCTTATCTTACCGGCAGCTGCACCGCGCCATTGGGGGTTTTCATTATAAAACTTGACCATGTCCTTGTCCTTACGGTCAGTATAGGTAAGATTGAGATACTGCTTGTATGCATTTAAGGCGTCCCTATAGTTGCCGTTTTTAAAATAGGCATCGCCCAACTCGTTATATACTAATAACCCCATAGTATGATTAGTCTTAATCGCAATATTAAAATCCTTGATGGCGTTTTGGTAGTCCCCCTTTCTCTGTGCCGCTCTGCCCCTGTAATACGGGTCATCGTTAAGGTTGATCGTGCCAACACAACCAGCCACCGCAAAGACCAAAAAGATTAAACCAATGATCAAGCCTGTACTTTTCATATCCGCATCCCCTTCTATTCGTTCACTGACCCGCCTTCTATTTTTCCTTCTCCATTGCGAATTCCCATTTATAGATCTGGTCTTTGGCAGCCCTGGCGTTTGGGGCTTCAGGTGCAAGAAGGAGATAGGTCTTCATGTTGCGGATCGCCTGGAGATATTCTTTCAACTCCCCGTAGATCATGGCGGTGTTAAAATAGAGTTTGGCGATGTAAGGGGCAGCCTGCACGGCTTTTCGGTACTCTTTGACGGCATCCTCGAACTTTCCTTGCTCCGTCAGGACATCTCCCCTCAGGGCGTATTTTCTCGCCTCTTCGGGAAGCTCGGACAGCCTCGGATCCAGGCTCATTATCCGGTATATCGACCCGCATATTTCTTCCGATGTTGTATCGTCGGCTATCTTCAGGGCATAGCCAAGTTCGTTGAGGGCTTCTTTGTACCGTCCCTGTGCCTTCAGCCTGCCGGCAGTTTCTATTTTTGAGGCAATGAAGGGCTCCAATGTATCAAGCAGAGCAGCCCTGTCGCTCCAGAGGGGAACATTCTCCGATAACAACTTTTCTTTCGGTATGGCAGAATAAATATCGATTGCCTTATTGAAATCCCCTTTTCTGGCATAGGCCGTGGCTTCGAGGATCCTGGAAGTGGCGCTTTCCTTCACCTGTGAGAGGAGGTCCACGGATTCGCCATACCGTCCCTGATCA
>CAZTZB010000155.1:0-2180 GCA_964617505.1 uncultured Peptostreptococcaceae bacterium
GTACAACCTCACCCTTGAAGGCACCAAGATCACCAAGTTGAATAAATAAGGCGGGTGAGAGGCGCTGGGTCAGGGAATAGAGACTGTTTTATTTCAGGGGAATTCGAGGGTTGAAGGGGAATTCGAGGGTCGGACCAAGACAACCTTCTGTAATCCTTAATATTGTCCTTGAAAACAGGACCATTTTTTCCCTTAGAAGCCCCATTTCAAGGTCAAAAAAGGCGTTCTAAGAAATTCTCTAAGAAAAGAATCGCGCCTGAAGGCGCTCCCACATAAAAAAAGGTTTAAGGTCTAAGGTAAAAAGTGAACAGTGTGAGATAGTGGGCGTTTCTAGAAGGGGATTGGGGTCAAATCTTTATCATTGAATTTCAAACTGAATTTATCTTAAATGAAGTCGCATTATCTATGATTCTGGTGGAACAGTTAATTCTGTAGCTGTTTGAATTCCGGCTGCTATTTCCGAAATGATACCTAACCTGACATATATCGGGCGAACAATCTTTCTTAATTCATGAAGTCTGCTCGCAAAAATAAAAGCGCCTACAACACACAATATGCCACCGATTATTAGAGTATTTGGCGCACCTAAAAAACTTGCCATACTACCTGCAAAAAAACTGCCGAAAGGTGCTGTGCCCATAAATGCCATCGCGTAAATGCTCATAACACGTCCCCGTTTATCATCATCGACGATGGTTTGAATAATTGTGTTGCTGGATGCCATCTGCAGCATCATGCCAAGCCCGACCACTACCATCGAAATCAAAGAAAGCAAAAAGAAACGGGATAGAGAAAATATAACAAGCCCCAAACCAAACATTCCGGCAGAAAAAGGAATAATCCTTCCCAGACCCAAAACACTCCTTCTCGATGCAAGATAGATGGCACCTATCAATGCACCAAAACCAGAAGCTCCCATGAGAAAACCGAAGGTATGAGAGCCGCCATGAAGAATTTCATTTGCAAAAACCGGCATCAGTACTGCATAAGGCATCCCCATTAAACTGATCAATCCGAGCAGGAGTATTATTGATTTTATAGGTACATTGCCAAACGTATAAGAAAAACCTTCCTTCAGCTCTTTAAAAACGTTGGGTTTCTGAATTCCTCTCTTTTTGGAATCCACCTTCATAAGAAGGAGAGATACGATAACAAAAAGGTAACTTATGCCGTTAAGGAGAAAACAGATTCCTTCACCTGTATAAGCAATCAATACGCCTGCTATGGATGGACCCAGCAACCTGGCACCGTTAACCATTGAGGAATTCAAGGCAATTGCATTTCCTAAATCCTCCTTTTTTTCTACCAGTTCTACTACAAGTGCTTGCCGGGCCGGGATATCGAAGGCATTTATAAAACCAAGAAATACACTTAAAACTATAATGTTCCAGATCTCAATTGTTCCGGTAAGGAAAAGAAATGCCAATATTAACGCCTGTATCATTGCCGCAATCTGAGTGAAGATCAAGATATGATAGCGATTCCATCGGTCAATCAGCACCCCGGCAATAGGGGCAAAAAAGAAGGTGGGGATTTGCCCGGCAAAGCCAACTAAACCTAATAAAAAGGCAGAGCCGGTAAGATGATAGACCAGCCAGGGTACAGCAATTCGTTGAATCCACGTTCCAATCAGAGAGAGGCTTTGACCTCCAAAAAAGAGACGATAATTTTTATATTGAAGTGACCGGAAGATAATTCTAAGCGATGTTGGCTCTTTAGTATAATGCTTATCGGATATCAATTTCATTATTCACAGCTTTGATATTACCATAAATGCCAGATCCCCATAAATTCAATGATAAGGACATGACCCCAAACCCTCCTCAATAACCCGTAGGTCAGGAAATCTCTCCTGAATATATATTTGTATTTGTCTGTAATATCAACCATGATGGGACAGGTTATTCTTTCTCCAACCGCCGTCTCCCGATTGGAGAAAAGGTATTAAAACTCTGCGACCTCGGCGCCTCGACGGTGTGATTTTTTTGTTCTTATATTTTCGCTATCCGAAATCCGCAATTCGAAATTGAATCGTCTCTATTCCTTGACCTAACGCCTATATCGGAGATGCTACCTTGCTAAATCCCGTACCCTATTATTTTCATAGGAAATATTGTTTCTGGAAAACATTTCTTGCCATCCCCGGGGTGAACCGGCGAAGAATTGAGCATCATCATAGT
>CAZTZB010000156.1:0-2157 GCA_964617505.1 uncultured Peptostreptococcaceae bacterium
ATAGATGAACTCCATAACATAATGGGGGCTGGAGAGGTGCATGGAGGAGTAATGAACGCGGCAAACATCCTTAAACCATCACTAGCTCGGGGCGGCATACAAATTATCGGGGCAACCACCCTTGATGAATACAGGAGACACATCGAGAAAGACGCTGCACTTGAGAGAAGATTCCAACCCGTTCTTGTTGAGGAGCCTTCTATTGACGATAGCGTTGAAATACTTATGGGAATCAAGTCCTATTACGAGGAATACCATAAGGTCAAGATATCAGAGGAAATTGTGAGAAAAGCGGTCAACCTTTCAGAAAGGTATATAACGGATAGATTTCTGCCTGATAAGGCAATAGATGTTATAGACGAGGCGGGCTCGAGAGCAAACCTTAAGAATAAGGGCATTGTCGAGCTGCAGTTCTTGAACGAATCGCTTGAAAATCTGCAAGAAAAAATGGAAGACGTTGCTACTATTGAGAATTACGAAAAAGCTGCGGAGCTCAAGGCGGAAGAATGCAAGCTTCTTGAAAAGATAAAGGAAATTGAGGAAAAGTCGTCGAATGTTGAAATTACAATGGATGACATAGGATATGTTATAGAGGCATGGACAAAGGTGCCTGTAAGAAGCGTAACCGAGAACGAGGCGGAAAAACTGATGAAGCTCGAGGAAAGGCTTCACAAACGAGTAATAGGACAAAACGAGGCGGTCGAAAGTGTTTCAAAGGCCATTAGAAGAAACCGTTTGGGCTTCAGAAAAAGGAAGAAGCCGGCATCCTTTATTTTTGTGGGTCCTACGGGAGTTGGCAAGACAGAGCTTGTCAGAGCACTTTCCGTTGAACTCTTTGGAAGCGAGGAGGCTCTTATAAGGCTTGATATGAGCGAATATATGGAAAAACATACTGTTTCCAAGCTTATTGGAGCACCTCCCGGATATATAGGCTATGATCAAGGGGGGCAGTTGACGGAAAGAGTCCGAAGGAAACCGTATTCAGTGATTCTGTTGGACGAAATAGAAAAAGCCCATAGCGATATATTCAACATGCTTCTTCAGATACTCGAGGACGGACGGCTTACAGACAGCCAGGGCAGGACGGTTAACTTTGAAAACACAGTCATAATAATGACATCGAATGCGGGAACCGGATTGAAATCTGCAGGAATTGGCTTCGAAAAAAGCGGAGACAGCGCTGAGAAAGAAAAAATCAATGATGCTTTGGAAAAAATATTCAGACCCGAGTTTTTGAATAGGGTTGATGAGATTATTATTTTCTCCAAGCTTTCGGAAGAACAACTCAAAAAAATTCTTGAGCTTATGCTTGTCGAGGTTGGAGAAGAAATATCCGAAAAAGGAATCAAATTTAAAGTATCTCAGAGTGTTCGTGATTTTCTTATCCAAAAGGGATACAATGATAAATATGGAGCTAGGCCACTAAGAAGGGCTGTTCAAAAGCATATAGAGGATGTGCTTGCGGAAAGCTATTTGATGGGAGAGCTTGACAACAAAACTGTTATTGAAATGGACATGAAGGGCGGCATTCCTTCAATTGTAAATTAAATGAGGATTTTTGAAACTAAATGCGCCATGGAATCGTCTAATATAGGAATAGAGTAAATTGTTGATTTGCGCTGGGGGTGATAGCTGTGAAGAAATCGGGAATTGCAATAGCTTTGGCAGCAATGCTTGCTTTGTCATTCTTAAGCGTGGCATATTCGCAACAGGATGAAATTGAAGATTTGCCGGAGTATCTTGATTTAGTTTTCAGCGAGCCGATAGAGTACAATTTTTTCATAAACAATGAAAAAACAGACTACTCCATGGGTAAGCCTTATCTAAGCAGAGACATGGTGGTTATGATACCTCTTAGAGTTGCCGTAGAAAAAATGGGCTACAAGGTTGTATGGAACGAAAATATAAAGACAGTAATAATATACAATGACGATTCAATGTATATATTGAAGATCAATAGAAATCGCTACTATAGCCGTCACAACTCATCCGCTGTTTTGTCTAAGGAACCCGTAATAAAGGATGCGAGAACCTATGTTCCACTTGAGTTTTTTACAACTCTAATGAAGGTAGATGTCAAAATTGATTCAGGCGGAAATTTATTGATACAATATAGATAATAGAAATCCCGCATCTTGTATGCGGGATTTTATTTTT
>CAZTZB010000157.1:0-1988 GCA_964617505.1 uncultured Peptostreptococcaceae bacterium
GTGTAGGAAAGAAATTTACATATTCACCCGCGCCCACTTGCCGCTCGCAAGGATTAAAGCTCCCACTGGCCACTTTAATCAATACCTCATCTTCTTTAATCTCTGGAACAGGTAAGTCTCCATAAACCATCTTGTCCACATTGTTGTCATCATATGCCGTTACATAATATGCCTTCATCAAGTCTTTCATTTTTTCTTCCTCCAATAATTAACGTTTGTGTCAACCAGTTGCCTGGTCGATATCGTTTAAAATGTCTATTTCCAAGGAGTTCAGAGGTTTTTAATCAAAAAAACACAATGACCCCCCTTTTTCTGATATAATTGAGTCGCAAAACATCCAAATATACCCTCGAAAGGTGGCGTCATTGTGAACTCAATTATAACATTTCTTATTCAGTTTAATCAATCCCTGTTAGTAAAAATCCAGGAACTTCTATCCGTCATTGACCAGCTTGCTCCAGCAAAACCTGCCTATGATATCAAGAGCCCCAAGTATAAGGCATTTTCCGTTGACAAGCCCCCCATTGTCCGTCAGTTTGAGAAGCTTGACCACAAGGCCTTGATGAGGGAACATCTACGCCTGTTCGGCAAACCGGTTAAGCCCATCAAGCGCCGTAGCGGCACGCCGGTCAATCCTGCCCTCAAATGCCCCTACTGCGGTGCACCACACGAGTATCTCTACGACAATACGGGAGGCCGGGGGCAACTTCTCTGCAAGGTATGCAGCAACCGGTTTGCTTCAGGAGGCGCTCCCGTTCCTGCCTTGATACTTCAGTGCCCCTACTGCGGAAACACTCTTACCAAACAACGGGAGCGAAAAAGCTTCATCGTCCATCGATGCGCGAGCTATCGCTGTTCCTTCTACAAGCATTCCATTTCTTCGCTTTCCCAAGCTGACCGCATCGAATATCAGCAACATCCCGAACGGTTTAAGCTTCACTACATCTATCGCGAATTCGTCACAGACTTCTTCGCTATGGATTTATCCTCTATGCCCGGGAAAAATGTGAACTTCAAGTTCCGAAAGTTCTCTCCCCACATTCTGGGTCTTTGCCTGACCTATGTGGTGAATCTTGGCTTGTCTACCCGGATGGCCTCCCGTGCTCTTTTCGATATTCATGGCGTCAAGATTTCTCATGCCATGGTTGCAAGGTATGTTCACTCCGCTTCTGCCATTGTCGCCACTTACGTTAACGACTACGACTACAATCCCACCAACTATTTGGCCGCCGACGAAACCTACGTGAAGGTCAAAGGAGTGAATCACTACGTCTGGTTTGTTATGGATGCAATCAAGAAATCCATTCTCGGCCATGCCGTTTCTTCCGAAAGGACTCTTGAACCCTGCATGGTCGCCATGCGCAGGGCTTTCTGTCACTTCAAAGAATTCCCCGGCTATGCCCTGAAATTCGTCTCTGACGGTTACCCCATCTACAACCTCGCCCAGCAGCAGTTTGCCATGAAGAATATGTCCTTCCATCTCACTCAGGTCCTCGGTCTTACCAATGAGGATCCCGTCACTACGGAGTACCGCTGGCTCAAGCAGAATATCGAGCGGCTTAACCGAACCTTCAAGTTCTCCTATCGCGTTACAAACGGCTACGGTTCCTTTGATGGTGCCGATTCTCATGTTGCTGTCTTTGTAGCCTACTACAACTTTTTAAGGCCCCATTCCTATACCTACTGGAAACCTCTCAATACGATCCCGGAGCTTGAATCTCTTCCAAATATGCCTGCTAAATGGCAGAAGCTGATCGAACTGTCCCAACTCCATTTAATCAGCCGACAATCCAACATCGCTTAGCGCTTTTATGCCGCGAAAGCCGCTTGATAGTGAGTTCAGGCATGGTTGCCTTATTGGCAGGCCATAGCCCCTTGGGTCTATGGCCTTATGGCTTCTATCCATGCCTGAGGAGGCTCACTGTCAAGTGGACCGTGGAATAAATGCTCCGAAGCGCTATTTTTTGTTCCCTTTTCCCATGCTCATC
>CAZTZB010000158.1:0-1974 GCA_964617505.1 uncultured Peptostreptococcaceae bacterium
CTTGAAGCTTGCACGCCTTTACGACATGTTTTGCCAAAACCGATGTTGTCACCGAACCTACTCCAGATGGCACCGGTGTTATCATTGACGCCTTTTGAATACATGAATCAAAATCCACATCTCCACACATATTTCCATTTTCGTCTACATTGATGCCAACGTCTATTACAACAGCCCCTTCTTTAACAAAGGACTCATCGATCATTTTTGCTCTTCCCACGGCAGCAATCAATATATCCGCACTTCTGCACATTCCTGCTAAATCATTTGTGCGAGAATGACAAATAGTTACGGTAGCGTTTTCTTTTAGTAAAAGCATCGACACCGGTTTTCCTACTACCATTGACCTACCGACTACCACAGCGTGCTTTCCAGCTATTTCTACGCCATAATACTTAAGCATTTCCATAACCGCTGTAGGAGTTGCCGGGGGAAATCCTTTTATGTCTCCTTCGGTAACCTTGGCTACGTTTTCGGGCGAGAAGCTGTCTACATCTTTCTCCGGAAATATGACATGCTTTATTACGTCTTCGCTTATGTGCCCCGGCATAGGTCTAAATACTAGGATTCCATTGACATTTTCGTCTTTATTTATGCTTTCAAGTTTTTCCACAAATTCTTTTTGAGAAATATCCGCAGGAAACGATGCAACTTCGGCTTCAATACCGCATTTTTCCATTCTTTTTAACGCGCCTCTTTCATACGCCAAATCACTTGCATCCTCCCCTACTCTTACAATAACAAGTTTGGGTATTATACCGCTTTCCTTTAATTTGTCAACTTCTGCTATTACCGACAAGGTAATGGCATCGGCAACCGCTTTTCCTTTTATAACCATTCCCATTTTTTGCTCCTATCTATTCATTTTCTGTATGACTTTTCCATATATTTCATCGGAAATCTTTGATCCCTTTTCAACTAGTTCATCTAGGTGCTCTTTTATCTCTGCTACGTAGCTCTCGTCTTTTATTGCGTTTAGGTTTATTATTACATTTAGCTCTGCGCTAATAAGGGCGGCTTTAAGGCAGGCTGCACCTACTCCCAGGTCGCTTATTATTATCTTTGAGGATATGTCAAAGAGTTCTTCGTGAAGGAGTATTGATTCATATATTGCGTCTACCATTTGTATTGGCGCGCTGCAGGCAAGCTTTAGTGCGCTCTGAAGCATTTCCTCTTTGGCCTCTTTTTCTTCGTCTGTTGCGGCTTTTATTCCGTATGCCTTTGATAGTGGATAGAAGTTCTTTGCGTCTTGGTCTATTAGAGCGAGGAGCCTTTCTCTAAGTTCTTCTCCACGCCCAAGTATTTCTTTGTGCTTTTCTTCTAAGCCTATGAATTTCTTTTTACCTATTGAAAAGTTTGCAACCATGCTTGCAAGGGCGACGCCAAGCGCTCCTGTAAGGGCTGCCGCTCCTCCGCCTCCGGGTACGGCTTGTTTGGATGCTAGGCAAGCCGCAAATTCTTTGCAGGTTTTTTGGCTAAGCTTCATTTTTTTCTCCTATTTTGGCAATGCATGCAAGAATTCATCTCTTGCATGCGTTGCATTTTGTTTTCTTTCTTTAGAATAAGCCTGATATTACTCCGTTTTGGTCTACGTCTATTTTCTCTGCTGATGGAACCTTTGGAAGCCCCGGCATTTTCATTATGTCTCCCGTTGAGACTACTATGAAGCCTGCTCCTGCAGATATGCTTATGTCGCTTGCTGTTATCTTAAAGCCCTCTGGTCTCCCAAGTTTCTTGGGGTCATCTGTTAATGAGTATTGTGTTTTTGCAACGCAGATTGGAAGCTTTCCGAATCCCAGGCGCTCTAGGTTTGCTATTTCTTTTGTCACTTTGCCTGTAAAGTCCACTCCGTCTGCTCCATATATTTTTGTGGCTATTGCCTCTATTTTTTCTTTTATGGTCATGTCGAGCGAGTATGCGAATTCAAATTTGGAGTCGTTTTTCTCTATTAGTCTAACGAGTTCTTTTGCGAGT
>CAZTZB010000159.1:0-1960 GCA_964617505.1 uncultured Peptostreptococcaceae bacterium
AAAGAACCATTAGAGTATTAGTTGCAAAACCCGGTCTTGACGGACATGACAGGGGCGCAAAAGTAATTGCTAGAGCTTTAAGAGATGCAGGAATGGAAGTTATATATACAGGACTTAGACAAACGCCTCAGCAAATAGTGAATGCAGCAATTCAAGAGGATGTGGATTGTGTAGCTGTAAGTATTTTATCGGGAGCGCACAATACATTATTGCCAAAGATTGTTGAATTGCTCAGAGCTGAGGATGCTGATGACATACTTGTTGTAGGCGGAGGTGTAATTCCAGACGAAGATATTCCTTCCTTAAAAGAAAAGGGCATAGCGGAAATATTTACACCTGGAACTCCCACAGATACAACCATCGAATTTATTAGAAATAGCGTAAAAAAGAGATAAAAAACATTGGCCGCGAAAGCGGCCAATGAGATTGTTTGGTTAAAAGTTGGGATAAAAGATTTAGTCTATCAGGCGGTGAAACAGTGGAAATAAAGAAGCGATTGTTAAAAGGTGATAAACGGGCGGCGGCAAGATTAATAACGATGATTGAGAATAATGAAACCGAAGCCATTGATATTCTAAAGGCTGTATACGAGTATACAGGAAAAGCATATGTAATAGGAATTACTGGACCTCCGGGAGCGGGTAAAAGTACGCTTACTGATAAGTTGGTAAAGCATTTAAGAAAGCAAAACAAAAAAATCGCAATCATAGCAGTAGACCCGACTAGCCCGTTTACAGGAGGAGCAATCCTAGGTGACAGGGTTCGCATGGGAGACTTAAATACAGATCCAGGTGTTTTCATAAGAAGCATGGGTGCCAGGGGACGTCTCGGAGGATTGTCGGAAGCGACAAGGTCAGCGGTCAAGGTCTTGGATGTGTATGGAGCCGATTATATTTTTATAGAGACCGTGGGTGTAGGCCAATCTGAAATAGACATAGTAAAGACTTGCGATACGACTCTAATGGTAATGGTTCCCGGACTAGGTGATGATATACAGGCTATCAAAGCAGGAATAATGGAAATCGGCGATGTTTTTACAGTCAACAAGGCTGATAGGGATGGAGCAAAGCGAACAATCACAGAGCTTAAAATGATGCTTGATTTTAACTCAGGTGAATGGAAACCGCCTGTTATACCGGCTGTTGCGATAAACAATGAAGGTATAGAAGAGCTTATAGAAGGTATAAATAATCACATGGACTATATGAAAAAAACTGGTGGATTCAAGCAAAGAAGAATTGCCAACTGCAAATTTGAAATAATTGATTTGATACAGCAGCGCTTGATGAATACTTTGCTTGACAATTCTAAAAGGGAACAAAGAATAAACGAATTATCCGGAATGGTTGCATTGCGCGAGGTGGACCCATATACGGCTCAAGAAATGATATTTAATGAAATGAAATAAAAAGTGGCAAGCTTTTGACCTTTATGGCAAGAGACAAATGTTGCCGATTTGAAAAAAAGATCTATGAGGAGGAAAACAATGAAAGCTCTTAAAATCGATCACATCGGAATAGCTGTAAAAGATTTGGACAAAGCTTTGGAATTCTATGAAGCCCTTGGAATGAAAGCTGAGGGAACAGAAGTTGTTGAAGAACAAAAGGTGAAGGTGGCATTTCTTCCGACAGGTGATTCGGAGATTGAACTGCTTGAGTCGACATCACCTGATGGACCAATAGCAAGACATATTGAGAAAAAAGGCGAGGGAATTCAGCATCTTGCACTTAGAGTTGAAAATATTGAAGAAGCGATTGCCGACCTTATGGAAAAAGGTGTTCGCATGATAGACGAAAAGCCTAGATATGGTGCCGGTGGCGCCAAAATAGCTTTTGTTCATCCTAAAAGCACGAATGGAATATTGCTTGAGCTAACGGAAAGGTAAATCGAGGCACATAATTAAGGGGAGGCGTAGGGATGGCAATAAACAAATTGGAGCAACTAAGAGAGAATAAAAAGA
>CAZTZB010000160.1:0-1864 GCA_964617505.1 uncultured Peptostreptococcaceae bacterium
CTGTGAACCTTTTCAAGGTCGTGAAGCCCTGAGAATGTAGGTTCTATGACTATGATGGCTTTTTTTACACCAGTTATGGATGCTATTACATTGCATGCGATTCCTGGCGATCCATCAATGATTATTGTATTTCTACCAGATCTCTCCGCTAGGGCTTTTGCCTCTTTTCTTACTTCTGACACAAGCTTTCCGGAGGTTTCTTCACCTGGTATGAGCCGTGCATGGACCATTGGTCCGTATGGGGTTTTGGAATCGAATACTTGACCAACTACAGAATCTTTCATTTCGATAGCATTTACAGGGCAAACGTATTCGCATACGCTGCAGCCTTCACATTTGCTCCAGTTAACTTTTATATCTTCACTGATTGCATTGAATTTACATTTTTGGTGACATAGTCCGCATTTAATGCAGATGTCCTCGTTAATAACTGCTCTTTTTAAGCCTACGAAATCCTTTGAGCTTTGGATTTTTTCACCGAACAATATATTAAGGTCCGGAGCGTCGACATCACAGTCTGCTATAACCGGGTTATCAAGAAAAGGCACTAAAGAAGCAACTAGGGTAGTTTTTCCTGTGCCTCCCTTTCCTGATATTACAACGATTTCATTAATATCCATTGCATACGACCTTTCTTTAATAATCTATTTCGTATCCATAATTTTGTTGATGATGTTCTTGAAATAAAGATTATATTTTTCGTCTCCGGAGCACATCATTTCTCCGACAGCGTACATTTTTGCGATTTCTTCGCTAAACGGAATATTTTCAAGTACCTCGATATTCTTTCCTGAACAATATTCATAGATTTCGTCATTGCCTAGGCCCGCCTTGTTGACGACTACGCCGAAGGGTATCTTCATGGTGCCAAGCATTTCAACAACCATTTTCATGTCGCTTACACCGAATGGAGTGGGCTCGGAAACTATAACAGCGTAATCAACGCCTTCGACAGCTTCTACGGCTGCGCAGGAAGTTCCCGGAGGAGAATCGATTACAACAAGCTCTTCGTCTTTGACGATTTCTCTGAGTTCTGAAATTATCTTTACGCCGGAAACTTCTCCAACGTTTAGATCTCCATATAAGAAACGAATGTCGGCGATTCCGTTACCAGAGAATATCTTGCCAATTTCTCGTTCTTTATATGATATTGCATTTTTCTTGCATACAATCTCGCACCCTCCGCAGTCATGGCAGATTTCCTTGAATACGAGTACCTTGTTCTTTGCGGGTAAGATGGCATTGTATTTGCAAAATCTGCCGCAATCTCCGCAAAGATCGCATTTTTCCATGTCTACCACAGGGTAGTTCTTGAATACGCTTTGTTCATTAGTGATAACAGGCTTGATGAATATATGGCTGTTGGGTTCTTCTACATCGGCATCAACCAGAATGGCATTCTTGTAGTTCAAGGCCAGATTGGTTGCTACTGTTGTTTTGCCTGTTCCACCTTTTCCGCTTAGTACTGCTATTTTCATGTTTTCATCTCCAAAATATTAGAATTAAGCTTTTCTTAGTCCGTGGTGGGATTGCGTGGAATTGGTCATAAATTGTTTTAGGCTTCCGTTTTCGTAATTATCAAGGGCTTCCTTGACTGTTTTGCTGTTTCCGTAAGAGAAAGCCTTTATTTCAAATGCCTTTATAGCATCCATGGCTTTGGGTCCGAGTTCCGGTGCAAGCACCACTTCGACACCGTGTTCATTGAGAATTCTAACAGCGCTTCCGCCTGCTCCACTTGCTTCGTTTTTTGCGGAATTATCGGTTGTTGTAACTTCCTTTGTTTCAGTGTTGAAAAAAACATAGCATTCGGCTCTGCCAAATCTGTCGGCTACCGGGCTGTCCAATCTTTCTTCTTTAGCACAAA
>CAZTZB010000161.1:0-1836 GCA_964617505.1 uncultured Peptostreptococcaceae bacterium
TCATTACTCCTCCATGCACCTCTCCAGCCCCCATTATGTTATGGAGTTCATCTATTACAAGCACTACATTCCCGAGTTCTTCCGCTTCCTTTATTATTGCCTTCATTCGGCTTTCAAATTGGCCCCTAAACTGGGTCCCTGCAACTATTGCAGTCATGTCAAGAAGGTATATTTCGGTAGCAAAAAGCTTAGCCGGCACTTGTTTTTCATTAATCCTAACTGCAAGTCCTTCAGCTATGGCGGTTTTGCCTACTCCGGATTCTCCAATCAGAACTGGATTGTTTTTATTCCTTCGGTTCAATATTTGAACTACCCTGTCCATTTCCAGATTGCGTCCGATGATACGGTCTATTCTTCCTTCTTTGGCTTCAATTGTAAGATTGGTCCCATAGGTATCAAGATGCTTTCTATCCTTTGCTCTCTTTTTTTGCCTTTTGTCAGTTCGGGAATCAGTTTTTTCATCCTCCGAGCCTATTGCTTTGTTTTCTCCAAGTCCGTCTCCAAGGCTTTCTTGGTCGCCTAAATTAGAAATATCTGCCCCCATGGACATCATTTTCATAAACATTTCATTGCTTTCCAAATCGTCCATATCCATATTCTGAAACATTGTATTCATCTGATCTGAAAGATTTTCAATTTCCTTTGGAGACATGCCAGTCTGTTTCATCAGCTGGTCAATTACCGGCAAGCCCATTTTTTTTGCGCAATCCAAGCAAAGCCCATAAAGCTCGGACTTTCCGTCAACTATCTTAGTCGTATAAATTACCGCCAGATTCTTTTTGCATACTGCACATTTCTGCATTTTCATATTTATCATCTCCATTCGGTTATATAAAATGTCGAACCCGATGGATATCTCCAAGTTCTTAGTACCCCATTGTATACAATTAATGTTGCAAATTCAAGCGATGCCGATTATATTGACTCTTTTATTATATTCCCATTAATGCTTCTCAAAAACATATTAACGAAAAAAGGGCTTCTCCATTTTCGAACACCCTTTAGAATCACTGTATTTTCATTTGTTCATAATCGAAAAAAGTACTAGCGCCAATCCGAAAAGTACTAAAAACAATCCAATTCTTTTTTTGTCCATCTTTTATCCGCCTTTCCGTAAAATCAAACCTCATATTTATTTTATCAATACCACGCATATAAGGCAAGAATTCCCTTGCCATCATTTTTCTTTCAAAATTTCTTCCCGCTGAAATCTAGTCAGCTTATCGAATACCAACTCGTAGGATATATCAATTAATTGATATATGAATGCGTCCTGGAGACTTCCATCAATATACACAGTGTTCCAATGCCTCTTGTTCATATGATAGCCTGGAATTATTTCATCATGAGCTTTCCTTAGAACACCGGAAACCTCCGGAATACTTTTGAGGTTAAGACTTGCCCTTTCGGGTTCGTGAATGCTTGCCAAAGCAAACATCTTGCCTCCAACCTTGAATACCATGGTCTCATGGTCGAAAGGATATGTCTTTTCGGCTCCCTTTTTACTTAAGATATATTCAACGGCCTGATGTAGCTCCATGGTTTTCCTCCTTAAAAACTCTCTTATATTTAATAATTCTATATCTATTCTTTTAAAACCTTCTTTACTATGTATTAAAAAAGTAGAACGTGGAAAGTTAAAAGTAGCACAAAAATAAGATTAAAAAAATAAGAACAGTAAATCGTAGGATATAGAACGGATTAGTACTTAAAACTTTAACGTTGAAAGTGCTTGACTGAGAAGCATCGCACGAGGCTTGATTTTCAAAGCTTTGGATAAGGCTAAATCGTAAAGAAATTCACTTTGGCCTTGGCCCGATGCGAAGCGAGTTTGTG
>CAZTZB010000162.1:0-1825 GCA_964617505.1 uncultured Peptostreptococcaceae bacterium
CCTTTCATCTTTATCTGTATTCGGGATATATGGAAACATGCTATTCCTCCTCGCTGATATGAGCCTCGTATTCGCCTGAATCCATCAACTCATCAAGCTCTGACAGGTCCTCGATTTCTATTTTTACTATCCAATTTTCGTAGCAGTCAAGATTTAACAGCTCAGGTTCGTCCTCAAGAGCTTCATTTATTTCTATTACGGTTCCTCCTACAGGAATGTAGGTATCTGATGCCGCTTTTACTGATTCTATAGCACCAAAAGCCTCTCCTTGATCAAATGATTCTTCTTCCTCGGGCAAATCAACAAATACGATGTCTCCCAAGGCATGTTGAGCATAATCCGAAATGCCTATTGTGCCAACATTCCCCTCTACTCTTATCCATTCGTGATCCTTTGTGTAGTAATACCCTTCCATAATTTTCATAGCTGCTTCCTCCTTGTATTTTTTGTCCGTTTAGCTTGTCATGTTTGCAATTTGCTTATTTGCAAGTCTTCGGTTTGCTGATTATTTCTTGTATTTCTTTTGATAAAAGCGTTTGCTGATTATTTCGGCAGCAACCTTTTTCTTCCTTATTCCTATTTCTATGGTTCCTCCCATACTTGCATAGTCTGCGCTTATGAGACCCAGTCCGATACTTTTCTTTAGCGTAGGAGAATAATACCCGGTGGTAACATACCCAATCTCCTCTTCCCCAGAAAATATTTTATATTCATGCCTAGGAATGCCTCTTCCCTTCATCTCGAAGCCTACAGTCTTTCTTTTTAGCCCATCTTCTTTCTGCTTTGCGAGGGCATCCCTTCCAATAAAATCAGTGTCAAGTTTTACAAAATATCCAAGGCCAGCTTCAAGAGGTGAGATATCGGCTCCGAGTTCGTTTCCATAAAGGGGAAGCGAAGCTTCAAACCTCAATGTATCTCTGCATCCAAGCCCTACGGGTTTTAATCCGTCAACAGCTCCAACCTCGAAGAGCTTTTCCCATATATAAACAGCTTTATCAGGCTTGATATAGATTTCAAATCCATCCTCCCCTGTATACCCGGTTCTCGAAATAAGGCAATTCACCCCTGCAATTTCAATATCTCTGGCGCAATAGAAAAAGCCAACTTCATCCAGGTTCTTATCCGTAAGCTTTTGAAGTATTGTTTGAGCGAATGGTCCTTGAATAGCCAATTCTGCCGTTTCATTTGACAGGTCTGCAAATACAATGTCATAGCCTTTACTCTGCTTAATCATCCATGCGATATCTTTTTCGACATTTCCGGCGTTTATTACTATGAAATAATAATCTTCGGTGAATCTATACACCAAAAGATCGTCTACAATTCCTCCATCGGCGTAACACATCATTGCATAAAGAATTTTGTTGTCTTCGAGCAAAGAAACATCATTGGTCACAAGGTTTTGCACAAAACTGAAAGCATCTGGTCCCTTGACAGTCACCTCTCCCATGTGTGAAACATCAAAAAGCCCTGCGGCATTTCTTACGGCCTCGTGTTCCGGTATTAGCCCCTCAAACTCCACAGGAAGTGCCCATCCCGAATAGTCCACCACCTTGCCCCCATACTTTTCAAAGACATCGAAAAGCGGTGTTTTTCTTGAATTTATTAAATCCATACTTCAACCTCCTTTATTTGTGTGCAGTGTTCAGCTTATAGCGTGCAGTAGACAGTTTTTCGCGATACTTATCATCAATCATTTGATCTTTATCTTTATTTTTTTACTTTTTACTAACAAATTTTTTGTGTTCTATTTTTATCTTTTGCTTTCTTCTTTCTACGTTCTACGTTCTACGTTCTACGTTCTACGTTCTACGTTCTACGTTCT
>CAZTZB010000163.1:0-1444 GCA_964617505.1 uncultured Peptostreptococcaceae bacterium
TTCAATCCCAAATTATAAAAAAATACGTCAGCGAGCTGGATATTCATTATTATCTCGCCACCCTCTATAACGAAACCAGGAACTGGCAGAAAGAAATCGAGCAATATAAAAAGATCCTTTCATTTAATGACAATGATTCCAGGGCACATTACCGTATTGGTCACGCACTGTACCGAAAAAAGGACTACATAAAGGTCAGGGAGCACCTCACAAAAGCCCTGATACTTGACCCGACCCTAAAGGACAGCTATCTCCCCCTGGGGATTGCATGTTTCAATATCTCAGATTATGAAAAAGCTGAGGAATATCTTACAAATGCAATGGACATGCCCGGTGACCATAGCGAAACAGAGTATCACCTCGGTTATATTTATAAAATGAAAAAGGATTATGACCGTGCAGTGCGCATGTTCGAAAGCGCAAAAAAATCACGCCAGTTCTCCACCAGGAGCATCTACCGGCTTGGAGAAATATACCATGAACAGGGTATGTTTTCAGAGGCAATTGAACATCTGGACTCGGGCCTGAAAAATCTCAAGGGAAAAACCGATGAAGCACTTTCATACCGGTACCTGCTGGCAGAGTGCTATGAATATGAAAACAGGATCCCCGAGGCTGTGCATCACTGGGAAAAAATTGAATCAGATCACCCCAATTACCGGAGTACGAAGCAGAAACTTGATTCCTATAAAAGTATTCTGGAAAACAAGAGCATGATGTTCATGTTTACATCGTCTCCTGATGAAATGCAGAAAATCATCACCGATATTATCACAACCCTGAACTACAATGTCGTTTCCAGCGAGACCCTGTCGCAGAATGCCTTTCAGTACAAAACATATAACAATAAAAGAATCAATGACCCGCCCGTGCTGGTATTCTTTGACCGTACAACCCGGGAAATAGCAGAGAAGGACATCGTTGAATTTTACAAACGAATAAACAGCGAGAAATGTAAGAGCGGCATCTATCTTACAACATCAAAATTCAGTCTCAAGGCGCGGGCAAACGCGACTTCTCGAATGATCGAAACATATGATTCAGACTACCTGAAAAAGGTACTTGATAAAATCCTGGCACGAAAAACCTGAGCGGACACGAAAATATATAATGATAAAAAAAACATGTTATTCCTGCATCCTACCAATCATATTATCCTGTGTTCTCATCCCCTCCTGCGCGAAGAACCATGAACGCGCACTTGAAAAGGCGGTCATGGCCTACAGGAGCGGCGATAAAAATTCTATGGAAAAAATCGAGAGGGAATTAATACAGAGCGCAGCCCTTTTCGACACCGGCGATAAGAATCTGCAGGCAGGGGCCGCGCTTCTTTACTCCAGGCGAAAGAAAAAAATAGATCTTCTCTACCCGGAAAAAACCTCGATAGCGGTGCCGGAAATGGGAGAAAATGTTTTTCCAATGCGGGCAAACAGTAAGCGAAGGT
>CAZTZB010000163.1:1454-1797 GCA_964617505.1 uncultured Peptostreptococcaceae bacterium
ATGAATATATTGCTTCTGATAAAAACCATGTTGCCTGGAGCGACGGAAAAAGCCTCGTTCTCCATGACCGGCATGCCGGCAGAAAAAAATTAATCACCGAAGCTGGCCCGGAAAGCCCGATCATGGGTCTTGCCCTCTACAATGACATGGTTATATACTACATGAACTACCGTCTCTACAGCTATGATATCACGCGTGAACAGGAAGCCCTTCTCATCAATGATATATTTAAACCTGAATACAATAAATTTTATGCCGTGTCTTTCCAGCGGCACAATGACCTGTTGGTACTCTGCGTGGGTATTGCCGGTTCTTACAACATCAGTATAATCAATCCGGCACT
>CAZTZB010000164.1:0-1788 GCA_964617505.1 uncultured Peptostreptococcaceae bacterium
TTTCCGGCCCCAGGAGGTCCTAAAAGTATCAATCTCATATTAACCCCTCCAATACCTTATTATTTGAGAAAACCTTGATAATGCCTCATAACCATCTGCGCCTCAATTTGTTTCATGGTCTCAAGTGAAACCCCTACCGCAATAAGGAGGGCTGTACCGCCAAATCTGAAATCTATACTAGTAAAGTTCAAAATCAGTGTCGGTAAAACGGCTATCATAGCCAGGAAGAATGCTCCTGCCAAGGTTATTTTGTTTAATGATTTTTGTAGATATTCGGCTGTTTTCTTTCCCGGTCTTATGCCGGGTATGAATCCGCCGTTCTTCTTCATATTGTCTGCAACTTCAACAGGGTTGAAAGTAATAGCCGTGTAAAAGTATGTGAAAAATATAATCAGAAGAGCGTAAAGCAAATTGTAAAAATAGATGCCGGGACTTCCAGTTGGCGAAAGGTATTTTGCAACAAAATTGGCAAACCCTCCATCCGGGAAGAAGTATGTTAGTGTTAGTGGAAATTGCAGTAGCGAAATTGCGAATATAACCGGGATAACCCCTGCTTGATTCACTTTAAGCGGTATATGAGTGCTTTGTCCGCCGTACATTTTTCTTCCCACAACACGCTTGGCATACTGTACCGGTATTTTTCTTGTTCCCTGTTGTATAGCAATTACTGCTGCTATTACGAAAAGTGCCAACACGGCAAATATAATCAAGGGAAGAACCGACATTTCCCCAGCCGAAACCTTTTGGAAGGTCTGACTGATTCCAAGCGGAATTCTTGAAATAATCCCTGCAAATATTATCAAGGATATTCCATTGCCAATTCCATTCTCCGTGATTTGCTCTCCGAGCCACATCAAGAAAGCCGTTCCTGCAGTAAGTGTGATTATTACAGTAGCCACTGCCCAGAAATCAGTTGAGATAAGAGCTCTTCTAAAGAGGCCTATGCTAATTCCTGTTGCCTGGATAATCGCCAAAACAACTGTCCCATAACGTGTAAACTGAGCAATTTTCTTTCTGCCCTCTTCACCTTCCTTGGCTAACGCTTCAAGCCTAGGAATTGCTATGGTCAATAGTTGCATTATGATTGACGATGTGATGTATGGTGTAATACTAAGTGCAAATATGGTGAAATTAGCAAATGCTCCACCTGACATGAAGTTAAAGAAATTAAGGAGTCCCCCATCCGACTCAAAAAACTGACTCAATATTTCTCTGTCAATTCCAGGTACTGGAATGGATGTCCCTAATCTAAAAATGGCGAACATTATCAATGTAAACAATATTCTCTTTTTAAGATCCGGAATCTTCCAGGCATTCCTTAAGGTATGAAGCATTAAATCACCTCTGCCTTTCCGCCGGCTGCTTCAATTTTTTCTTTAGCAGACTTTGTGAATTGATTAGCTTTTACTGTCAGTTTCTTTTCTATTACACCATTTCCAAGAATCTTTACACCTTCATTTAATTTTTTAATCAAACCGCTTTCCAAAAGAATTGCAGGTGTGATTTCTGCGCCTTCCTCGAATCTATTTAAATCTTCAATGTTTACTATTGACCAAACCTTCTTGAAAATATTGGTGAATCCCCTCTTGGGAAGTCTCCTATAAAGAGGCATTTGGCCTCCCTCGAAACCAGGTCTTGTACCTCCACCCGATCTAGCATTTTGTCCGTTAGCGCCTCTTCCGGAAGTTTCTCCCTGCCCGCTGGCAGTTCCTCTTCCAAGTCGCTTTCTATTTCTTACTGCACCTTTTGCAGGTTTCAACTCATGAAGTTTCATGGCTACACCTCCTC
>CAZTZB010000165.1:0-1755 GCA_964617505.1 uncultured Peptostreptococcaceae bacterium
TAACCAATTTCCAATATTTTGAAACTGCCTACCTATAAATACCTTAGATAAATATCTTTCAGTAAGGTCAATCGTATGGGTGCAACTAAAATCTAAAACTTCATATGTAGCATCATCTACCTCGAAAGCCATATAGAAAGAGCCATAGGTCTTAGTAATAGCATTGTCTGCATTAGTGCGTGATTCTCCGATTACAAATGCAGAATTTACTTTATCCAAATATAAGCCTCCTTCCTATTCAAAGGAATTCCTTATGTCATATACTAAATATTGCGACACCTTTTGTCAAGCACTTTTTACTAGCAGAGTATTTGGATTTTTATATTCCTGGTTTATCTCGCTTTCAAGCCCGCTCATTGATCCGCTTCTGTCTAGGATGAAAACTAGTTATGTTAAATTCTTTTTCATGATGTCCTCCTCCTTATGTTTTATGGCTTAAGGATAACACCTGAGAAGAATCAAATGGTCACATGGAAATCGACAAAAGCATATGATTCAATTTTTTACTCCAACAAAAAGTCAATTATGTTTTTGTGTCTAATTCCATTCCTTGAACGATCCACTTTATCCATAGATAAAACAAATTTCGGATGGTTGTCAGCAATTGCTTCAAGTACAGAAAATTCTCTTTCTATTGTGGATGCTTCCGCCAATAGATAAGCAACTTGTACATACATTTTAAATGAACCCTTCACTGCAATGAAATCAACTTCTTGATCGTCAAACTTTCCAACATAAATTTCATATCCTCTTCGTCTTAATTCAAGATAAACTATATTTTCAAGCGCCTGACCAATGTCTTGTTCATTGTTAAAATAAATAGCTCTAAATCCCAAATCATTTATAAAGTACTTTTCATTTGTTTTAAAAATTTCTTTTCCCTTGATATTATATCGTGCTACTCCATGTATTAAAAACGCCCCTTTAGCAGCTGCAACATAATTATATATTGTCTCCTTTGAAAGTTTTCGGCCTTCACTTTTGAGATATTTTGTTATTGTAACAGCCGAAAATATCTGGCTGACATTATTAAGCAAATACATCATGAATCTTTGAAGAAGTTCAATATCTCTAATATTATAACGCTTGACTATATCTCTTAATAAAATGGACTGGTACATATCCATCAAATAATTTTTACATGTATCAGGCTCGTCAAATTGCAAAGTTCCAGGCATACCACCGGTATTTACATATTCAAGAAACAGCTCTTCTTTTGTCAACTCGCCATTTGCTAAAAGCATTTCAGAAAATGACAAAGGCAATACTTCGATGGAGTAAAATCTACCCGTCAAATAGGTTGCGAGTTCTCCTGATAAAAGTTTGGAATTTGATCCAGTAATGAATACCTCTGCAATTCCCTCTGCGTTCAAGGAATTAACAACTTTTTCAAAACCATTTACTTCCTGCACTTCATCGAGAAAGATATAGTATTTTTTGTCATTAACCATTTTCCCTCTGATAAATTCATTTAATTTCAAATAATCCTTTATAGGCTCAAACTGCAACCACTCAAAATTGATGCTTATAATCTGTTCTTTGGAAACCCCCTGCTCAATAAGCAAATCCTGAACCTGCAACAACAAAGTTGATTTTCCAACACGTCGCATGCCCAGGAGCACCTTGATTACTTGTTTCCCAATTACCGATTCTATCTTTTCTAAGTAATATGTCCTTTTTATAAACATTTTCATCACCTCAATCATATAATATCACCACAAAGTCTTTTATACAAGACTTTGTGGTGATATTATA
>CAZTZB010000166.1:0-1714 GCA_964617505.1 uncultured Peptostreptococcaceae bacterium
ACGTTTGCACATATCATAGCATCCTTGCCTTTTCTCTCAATCAATATTTCTTTTGTCAGTTCTTCAATATTTTTATACAATTGGTAGCTTTCGCAATTATCTTTTTCAAGTGCCAATTTTGCAGCCTCTTTTTTAAGTATTTCGGCTCTAGAGTCAGAAAACGTATACACGGCGTGACCCATTCCATAAATTAGTCCCGTGCGGTCTCCCGCTTCCTTGTCTACTATTTTATTAAGATAGTCTTTCAATGCACCCCTATCATTATATTTACAGTTTTCCTTTATCTCGTCTATCATCTCCCGCACCTTGATGTTAGCACCGCCATGCTTGGGCCCCTTGAGACAACCTACTGCGGCTGAAATGGCGGAATATGTGTCGGTGCCGGTTGATGAAACTACATGGGTCGCGAAGGCAGAATTGTTTCCACCGCCATGATCCGCATGTATAAGAAGGCACAAATCAAGAACGGATGCCTCTGTCTCGGTGTATTCATTGTCAGACCTTATCATATGAAGAATGTTTTCAGCCGTACCAACACCCTTCTTTGGGGAATGTATAAAAAGGCTTTTTTTATCAAAATAATGGGCTTTAGCTTGATATCCATAGGAAATTATGGTGGGAAATCTAGCAATAAGCATAATGCTTTGCAAAAGAAGATTCTTTGGGCTAGTATCATCCGGATTTTCATCGTGTGAATAGAGCACAAGTATGCTCCTTTGTAGCTTGTTCATTATGTCATTTGATGGAATCTTTAAAATCATATTTTCTGTAAAAGACATGGGCAACTCGCGGAATTCGTCTAAAACTTCTTTAAATGCCTTAAGTTTTTTAGCCGTAGGCAATTCACCAAATAGTAAAAGATATGCTGTTTCCTCAAAACCTCTTCTTTTTTCCATGACGCACCCCTTGACGAGGTCTCGTATGGCGATTCCCCTATAATAAAGTTTTCCTTCGGTCGGCTTTTTGATTCCGTCTTCCATAATGTATCCTATAACGCTGCTAACTTCTGTCAGACCAACGGCAACGCCTGTACCATTATTATTTCTTAGACCGCTTTTGACATTGTACTTATCATACAGGTCGGGATTGATTGTATTGTTATTTTCAAGCATCCCTGACATATCATCTATAAAGCATTTTACATTCATCTCCCCGTCTCCTTCGCTTAGCAAATCATTTTGCTGATAATAGCATTTTTCATGTCCTCGGTTGAAGCCTTGCCACCAAGGTCTGCCGTTCTGATTTTGCCTTCTTCAATGACTTTCAAAATGGCTTTTTCAATTTTTGCCGCCGCTTCAGTCTCTCCTATATGCCTAAGCATCATGGCTCCAGACAATGTGAGTGCTATGGGATTCGCCAAGCCCTTTCCCGCAATGTCGGGCGCGCTTCCATGTACAGCTTCGAAAATTGCTATTTCTTCACCCACATTGCCTCCGGGAATCATTCCAAGCCCTCCCACCAATCCTGCTCCGAGATCGGAAAGTATGTCCCCGTAAAGATTCATTGTAACAATTACTCCAAACTGCTTTGGGTTCATAACCATCTGCATGCACATGTTGTCAATTATAATTTCCTCAAGATTGACGTCGTATCCCTTTGACATTTGGCGGGCTGTTTCAAGGAATAGTCCGTCTGAGAGTTTAAGTATGTTGGCCTTATGCGCTAGAGTCAGTTTTTTATATCCGTTTTTTTCGGCATATTCAAAAGCTCTTTT
>CAZTZB010000167.1:0-1707 GCA_964617505.1 uncultured Peptostreptococcaceae bacterium
ACAAAGGTTCCAATCTACCAATTTCATTTAAAAATGAATCCTTAAGTTCTTCCGCTTTTTCCAGCAGATGAATAAATGATATTTCTTCCTTGCTTTCCGATTCAATCGCCGCCCCAAACGCAACAAACAGCTGTGAATTTTCAGGTATTATTGCCTGTTCCTCAGTTAGTTTTAAGGTTTCTATGAATCTATTTCTAAGCTCAGGAAGAAAAAACAGCGGACCTCCAAGAAAAGCAACATTTCCTCGTATTGGTTTTCCACATGCCAGCCCGCTAATTGTTTGATTTACTACCGCTTGAAAGATAGATGCAGCAATGTCAGCTTCTTCAACGCCGTCATTAATAAGCGGTTGTATGTCTGTTTTAGCAAAAACTCCGCACCTTGAAGCAATCGGATATATAACCTCATGATTCTTAGCCAATTCATTTAATCCTCTTGCATCCGTTTCCAAAAGTGTCGCCATTTGATCTATAAAAGCTCCTGTTCCCCCTGCACAGATACCGTTCATCCTTTGATCAATTGAGCTTCCTTCAAAGTATGTTATCTTTGCGTCTTCTCCCCCCAGTTCAATTGCCACATCCGTCATGGGTATTATCTTTTCTATTGTTTTAGCACATGAAACAACCTCTTGTATGAATGGAATATCCAGCCATTTCGATACAGAAATTCCACCTGATCCTGTAACCATAATCGTAATAGTAGTGTCTTTAAATTGTTGATATGTATCCTTTATCAAATTCAATACGGCCTTTCTTATATCTGAATAATGCCTTTCATATCTACTGTAAAGCAATTCGCGATTTTTATCGATAACAACGATTTTTACTGTTGTCGATCCAACATCTAAGCCTATGTGTATTGTTTTCATTGTGTTCGCTTAAGCTTCCTCCTCATTTGTATTTGCAACAAGTTTTTCCGAATTCGAACATACCTGCGACAAATACTTAAATAGCATATTTGAACGAATATCGTATAAATCATCAATCGTTGCTATTAAACGTTTTAATAATTCTATTCCTTTTTAGTTCACCAATCAACTGTTCTACAGTCACAAAATACATTAAATTATTTATATTTTTTATGCCTTAATTAATGGCAACCAACTTTGTCCTAAAAAATAATTTTACAAAAATAAAACCTCAAGGAAAATACATTAAGGTTAGTCAGAATTAAGAAGACAGACTTAAATATGCCCTTGCGGACAACTTATTAAAATCTTGATTAAATTCACATATACATTCTTTTCACCTGCCAAGTCCTCTTGACGCGATACAGGTCTTTTCGTATAGATTTCTAAATATGTTTTCAGGATCAGTCTTACTCTTAACCGTATCAAAATTTTTTTTGTTCCATACCGACCAGAATTCCTCTTCGGAATATAGATTTGTAGATATGAGAGTCTTGATAGCCCCAAGCTCCATAAGCTTTTTCTCTATGATTCTATAGTAATGGTTTGCATCTTTTCTTCGCATTCCGTATATCGCTATGTCAATAAACAACTCGTCCCTTACATTTTTATGGAATTCATCGGAAATCCATGCGTATTTTTGCACAATCTTGTAGGGTACACACCAGAGCGGAAAATGATTTATTTCCTTCTCATACCATTCCATAAATTCTTCTATCTTCGAGAACGGTATGAAAGTATCAAGCGTTATAGGTATGATTGCCGGTGGCAAAAGCTTCCTAAAATTATTTGCCAACTTC
>CAZTZB010000168.1:0-1696 GCA_964617505.1 uncultured Peptostreptococcaceae bacterium
CCATTTATTGTATGAAGTCAAAAATGTATGTCCCTTTTTACTTCTTTTGCTATTTAACTACAAGAATAGGTATTTTGACATGATATACAACCTTATTGGTTACACTTCCAAGCCTGAGTCGTTTTCCTGCATTCATACCGTGGGATGTCATTATTATTAGATCGAAACCCTCATTCTCTGCAATTTCGAGTATTTTTTCTGCGGCATCGTTTGCTTTTTCGGTTCTGAGCAATACAGGCATCTCTCTTCTTTTAAAATATTCCTCGGCACGCTTCAGGATTTCATCACCGGGCTTGTCTCCATCGTATACTTTTTTTTGGATATTAAGCACGGTTATTTCAGATTCGTATTTCTCGTAGAATTGGTCAGCATACTCGAACGACTTCATGGAATACTCAGATTGGTCTATAGGAATAAGCACCTTCTTCATTAAAATCCTCTCCTTTCTTTTTAATACTTATACCCCAGAGAAGATTTTTCTACCAACTTCCGCCACCGCCGCCTCCTGCTCCGCCGCCCGAAAAACCGCCGCCACCCGAAAAACCGCTTCCGGATGATTTTGTGGAAATCATGCTTGCCGATGTAGTATTTAGATTTCTGTTCATTGCTCCTATAAACACCATGGTCCTAAAACTTCCACCTGGATATCCATAGTACCAAGAAGGAGGCTCGACAAGTAAATCATCAAACTTCTTGGCCCATTTCTTTGTAACTCCCAGAACTACTGCATATGACAAAACATCGTAGAAATACGACGGATTCTCATCAAACAGCATCTCAAGCTTTGGTTTTTCAGCTGTTTCTATAAACTGCTTGAGACCGAGTATTTTTTCCATCACACCTTTGCCGTATTCCGTCTTCTGTCGCATTATAGCCCCTAGTGCATAAATACCTACCGTCGCCGCCACAGCCAGAATAAAGGGAATCATTGTTGCAGGAACTCCGTAGGTTTTCACTAGAAGGTATAGCAAAAAACCTATAAGAGCACCAAACACAAATATAAGAAGAAACAATATTACCCTTAGTAGCATTGAACCCTTGCTTATTACATACCGTCTTTTAAAACCCTCTATAAAAAGTGCTATAGGTATATAAATGACCAACGTAGGTATTAGAGCCGTAAGCAGTATTCGTGGCCCGGCTCCAAATACGGAATTGAGATATTTCATGACCATAAGATACAGGGGAAGAAACGCCAATGCTTTGAAGAGCCTCCCAAGATTCTTGCTTTTCTTCGTATATAATGGTTTTTCGGCATATTTCGTCAATCCGTCTGCGATTTCACTCTTTACTGCACTTATGGTATCTGCAAACTGATATTTCAAATCCTCTGTCTCGACCTTTCCGTCTTTTCCATGCTCATCAAAAAGGCTGGCAAACATGATTTTTTCAAAGGATTTGAAGCTGTCGTCCGACTCCTTTAATTTGTGGAATCGTACATTTTTCTTATCTATTTCCTCTATTGCCATGTATCCCTTCGAAGCCCAGTAAATTAAAAGCGCCGTTACATCCTTGTTGTCCATAGTCGAATCTATTATGTAGCCGACTTCTGCGGGCGTCATATTTTCGGGCGGATAGAACTCCGGAGCCACAAACATTTGCTCGTCTCGTCCATATTTTTTCCATGTGGTAAAACCTAGTAAAAGCAAAAGACCTCCCACTATTATATACGCATATTCAAAGAAAAGATTTGTCA
>CAZTZB010000169.1:0-1552 GCA_964617505.1 uncultured Peptostreptococcaceae bacterium
TAGCTCCAGTCTATTATGTTTCAGGGAACCACGAGGCTTGGTCTGGAAAGTATGCTGAAACAATAAAACAACTTGAAGATGCTGGGGTTGTTCTTATGGATGATGATGTGAGTGAGATTGAAAAGGGGAAGGAGTCAATACAAATAATCGGATCTCCAAATCCTGACCTGTTTTTATCAAGTTCAACTGATGCTTCAAAAGCTGATAAATTGGATGCTAGCTTTAAAATGTTGCCGCACAGTGACGAGTTAACAATATTGCTTGCGCATCACCCTGAGTTATTCGATATTTATTGTGAGAATAAAATGGATTTGATCTTTACGGGTCACGCCCATGGCGGTCAATTCAGAATACCCTTTATAGGGGGCTTGTTTGCGCCGGATCAGGGTCTGTTTCCAGAATATACGAGTGGAAGTTATATTAAAGGGGAAGCAACAATGTTTGTCAGCAGGGGACTCGGAAACAGCATAATGCCGGTCAGAATAAATAATCAGCCTGAAATCCTTGAGGTCACGCTAAAAAGCCTTGAAGGATGATTCGCGAGCTAAATGCAAGGTAATATTTTAATGTAGCGCAAGAATGTATTTGTTTTGATTGCCGTTTTGATACAATGTAACTAGGAAAAGCGTCATTGATTAATTTAAATATGATCTTATATCAGAATCCTTGGAACAAAAGAATCCGCAAAAGGAGGCGCATCGATGAACATTGGATACGCGTGCTTGACAGTTGGAGTTAAGGATACATCAATGAAAAGGTGCATGAAAAAAAATGCCAGTGAAAGTCGACTTAAGGAGCTTATTTCTGAAAATCTCAAATCTCTTGAAAATATTATCGACTACAATATTCTTAATGGAATAAAGCTATTCAGGATAAGTTCGGATTTTATTCCCTTTGGTTCAAGTCCTGTAAATAGTCTTGCATGGTGGGAAATTTATGATGAAAAATTTATGCATATCGGTAATAAAATCAGGGACAATGATATTAGGATTTCAATGCACCCCGGCCAGTACACGGTACTTAATTCTAAAGATAGAAATGTTGTAGAAAGAGCTGTTGATGATTTGGAATATCATACGCGTGTTTTGGATAGTTTGAGAGCTGGGCCTGAGTGTAAAATAGTTTTGCATATAGGCGGGGTTTACAATGAAAAAAATCGTTCTATAGAAAGATTCATTGAAAATTATAAGAAGTTGTCAGAGCAGGTAAGACGAAGACTTATAATTGAAAATGATGACAGATCATATAATATAAGCGAAGTGCTTGAAATAGGAAAGAGAATTGGAGCTCCTGTTGTTTTTGATAATTTGCATAACACTGCGAATCCGTCTGATTCTTTAAAAACAGAAAAATTTTGGATAAATGAATGTAGGTCTACGTGGAAAGAAGAGGATGGGAAGCAAAAGATTCATTACTCACAGCAGGCAAAAGACAAAAGACAGGGAGCACATTCAAATAGCATAAAGCTAGGTGATTTTTTAGGTTTTATTTCAAGCATAGAAAGGCCTGACTTAGACATTATGCTTGAAGTAAAGGACAAAAACCTTTCTGC
>CAZTZB010000170.1:0-1512 GCA_964617505.1 uncultured Peptostreptococcaceae bacterium
TCATAGTCATAGAACCTACATTCTCAGGGCTTCACGACCTTGAAAAGGTTCACAGACTGGTCCAAAATTTCAGCCTTGAAATCATGGTCGTAATAAACAAATGCGATTTGTCAGAGGATGGACTAAGGGTAATCGAAGACTATTGCAAAAAGGAAAACCTAGAGATAGCTCTCATGATACCCTTCAACAAAGAAATAGTCAAAACTATAACTCGGAAAGAAATACCATCTATCGCTAACAAAGATTTCTTCAAAAGCTTAGGATTCTTTGAATTCGTGGAAAAAATAAAAGCCTAGAGCAAAAAAATCCGGTTCCCTTAACAGGGACCGGATTTTTTATGCATCCTTGATTATATTCAAAACTACATTTTGTGCATCTTGTAGAAAAGCTTCTCGTAGTCATCTACATTCATTTCTTTTGGATTGCTGTCGTTGGAACCATTTTTCACGGACAATTCCGAAAGCAGTCTAAATTTAGCCGGGTCAATTCCAAGGGACTTAAAGTCCGGCAATCCTATTTCAGCGGAAATATTCTTGATGAGTTCTATTCCCGCTTTTGCTGCACTTTCATCATCCTTATCCTCTATCCCCATAGCCCTCGCAATCCTCGCATACTTTTGCAAAACAAAGGGAAGATTCTCGGTCATTATATGAGGAAGTATTATGGAGTTGCAAAGTCCGTGCGGCTTATCATATACGCTTCCCAGGGCCTCCGCCATACAGTGCACAGATGCCACATCTGAATGACTGAACGATAGCCCGGCAAGTAGGCTCCCAAGCATCATTCCGTCCCTTGCCTCTTCATCCGAACCGTCTTTGACAGCCCTTACAATATACTTTGCAATATACTCTGCCGCATAAAGTCCCAAGGCCTCGGCTATTGGTTCGCTGCATGTGGCTGTGTATCCCTCAATTGCGTGTGTAAGCGCGTCTATCCCCGTTGATGCAGTTACAAGTTTGGGAAGAGTGTAGGTAAGCTCAGGGTCTACCAATGCCACTTTTGCAGCTATTGCTGGACTCTTTATTGTAAATTTAAAGTTCTCCCCCGTGTCGGTTATTACTGATGAAAAGGTTACTTCGCTTCCTGTTCCCGCAGTCGTTGGAATAGTAATAAGAGGCAAACAGTCCTCCCCAATTGCTTTTTTTGCATAATCCCTTATGGCTCCGCCCTGCCTTGCAAGAACAGCTATTCCTTTGGCTGCATCAATAGGACTTCCTCCACCAACTGCCACAAGCGCGTCAACATTCTCTTTTCTAGCCAAATCGGCGCCGCTCTGCACATTGTAGTCCTTCGGGTTTGCCTCAACCTCGTCAAATATCACTATTTCCTTGTCATCACCCAAAAAACCTAAAACTTTGTCAAGAATTCCAGCCTTTATTATTCCCTTGTCGCAAACAAACATTATTTTTTTAACAGACAGTTTGTTAAGTTCTCCATCCAGTTCTTTTATTACGCCTTTTCCGTATCTTATCTTCGAAGGTAGTACAAAATCAAAATTCATAAAAATCCTCC